>CAYSAC010000263.1:0-4929 GCA_964428815.1 uncultured Acidimicrobiaceae bacterium
TCCATGGACATCAACGGCATCTCAGCGATCGTCACGGGTGGCGGCTCCGGCCTCGGTGAGGCGACCGCGCGGCTCCTCGCCCAGCAGGGCGCGCGCGTCGTCGTGGTCGACATGCAGGACCAGAAGGGCGAAGCGGTCGCCAAGGACATCGGCGGCGTGTTCGCCCACGCCAATGTGGCCGACACCGACGAGGTCGTCGCCGCGGTCGAAGCCGCCAAGGAGCTCGGCCCGCTGCGCGCGCTCGTCAACGCCGCCGGCGTCGGTTGGGCGACGCGGACGATCGGACGCGACGGTCAGTACAGCTCCGCCCACGACCTCGACGTGTTCAAGAAGGTCATCGAGGTCAACCTCATCGGCAGCTTCAACTGCATCCGCCTCGCCGCAACCGCGATGTCGCAGACCGAGCCGCTGGCCGACGACGAGCGCGGCGCGATCGTGAACGTCGCGTCGGTCGCCGCGTTCGACGGTCAGATCGGCCAGGCCTCATACTCCGCGTCGAAGGGCGGCGTCGTAGGTATGACGCTGCCGATCGCACGTGACCTCAGCGCTGTCGGCATCCGCGTGAACTGCATCGCCCCTGGCCTCATCGACACGCCGATCTACGGCACCGGTGAGGCGTCGGAGGCGTTCAAGGACAACCTCAAGAAGGGCGTGCTCTTCCCCAAGCGCCTCGGCACGTCCGAGGAGTTCGCCGCCCTCGCCGTCGAGTTGGTCCGCAACAGCTACATGAACGGTGAGACGATCCGCATCGACGGCGGCATCCGCATGCAGCCCAAGTGAGCGGGCGCGGCGGCGCTCAGGCGTAGCCACCCGAGGCCGCGGGTAGGGCGCTTGCCATGGCTGATCCTGAGAACCTGGTGAGCGACGAGACCGCAGCCGCTGAAGAGCGCGACGCGGCGCAGAACGCTGATGCCGGCCCGATGCCCACGCCGGAGGAGGAGCAGGCGGCCAAGCTGAACATTCCTGCCTCCGAGTCGGTCAAGGACACCTACTGCGCTGCACCACCTACCGGACTTCTGGAAAGCGATGGCTTGGCCTAGCTGCTCCGGCCCGGCGGTGTGCTCGTGCTCCGCGACCTCATCTATGACGTCGAACCCAGGGAGGTCGGCGCGTCCTTCGCTCGCTGGTTCGACGCTGCCGCCACCGATCCGGCACGCGGCTACACGCGAGATGAGCTCGCCGAGCACGTGCGGACCGAGCACAGCACCTTCCGCTGGCTGCTGGAGCCGATGATCGTGCACGCGGGGCTGGAGATCGTCGATGTGGACTACACGCGCGGCACGTACGGCAGATACATCTGCGTGCGACCTACCTGAGGGCGCTGAACCCATCGAACTGGCGGTGAAGACGCGCCACCCGTGGCGCGTCTTCACCGCCAGAACGGTCAGGTCAGTGCCCGCCGGGGTCGGGTGACGAGCTCGCCGGAGCAGTTCGGGCAGGTGTGATCGAGCTGCTGCGCGCAGGCCACGCAGAAGGTGCACTCGTAGCTGCAGATCGTCGCGTTGGCGTCCACTGCCAGCGCCTGCTCGCAGCGCTCGCACCGGTCTCGCATCTCGAGCATCTGCCCAGCCTGTCAGGTCGCGGCGATCGCCCGGTCGAGGAGCCAGCCGAGGACCTCGGGCGCGTCCTCAGCGTCGATGGTCGGGACCGAGAGGTGCGTGGCCAGATCGTCGAGACGGTCGCGCACGCACGACACGGAGAACGGCGTGCGGGACTCCGGCTACCGGCTGAGGACCGCCTGCAGCGCGTTGCCGATGTCGGGGTGTTGGAACGAGAAGCCGCGATCGGTCAGCACCGCGGGCACCACGCGCTGGCTGACGTAGAGCAGCTCATCGGCCAGCTCGCGGCCGAGCAGCAGCCGGGGCGCGAGCGACGGCGTCGGCAGCAGCGTCGGGCGGTGCAGCGCGCGCCCGAGAGCCTTGGCGAACTCGGCGTTGGTGACCGGGCCGGGAGCGGTCAGGTTGACCGGTCCCGCGACGTCGTGCTCCAGGAGCCAGCGGATGGCGCCGACTTCATCGGCGATGGAGATCCAGCTCCACCACTGCTTACCGGACCCGAGCCGCCCGCCGAGTCCGAGCTTGAACGGGAGAAGCTGCTTGGCCAGCGCGCCGCCGTCGGCCGAGAGCACGATGCCGGTGCGCGCGGTCGCGACGCGGATGCCGGCCTCGGCTGCCGGCGCGGTCGCCGCTTCCCACGCGACGACGACATCGGCGAGGAAGCCCTGTCCGGGCGGGCTGGTCTCGGTCAGGACCTCGTCGCCGCGGTCGCCGTAGACGCCGATGGCGGAGGCGGACACGAGCACCGCCGGCTTGCGGGCGAGTCCGGCGAGGGTGCGGGCGATGAGGCCGGTGCCCTTCGTGCGGCTCTCGAGGATGCGTCGCTTCTGCGGGTCGTTCCACCGCTTGTCGGCGATCCCCTCGCCTGCGAGGTGCACCAGGCCGTCGATGCCTTCGAGCGCACCGGCATCGATGGTGCCGGCCTCGGGGTCCCAACGGACCGACCCCGGCTCATCCGACGGGCGCCGGACGAGGCGCAGCACCTCGTGGCCGTCATCTCGCAGCGATCTGGCGAGCGCCGAGCCGATCAGGCCGCTCGAACCGGACAAGGCGATCCTCATGAGCTGTCACGCTACGGTCCACCCGCAGAGCCAGCCCAACCCGGACGGAGGCAGATGTGATCGCAGACTTCAAGAAGTTCCTCATGCGAGGAAACATCGTCGATCTGGCGGTCGCGGTCGTCATCGGCGTCGCGTTCGGCGCGGTTGTCGCCTCGCTCGTCGACAACATCATCAGCCCGATCATCGGGCTGGTCGGAGGTCAGGACTTCGACAACCTCAGCATCACGCTGAAGGGCGCGACGTCCACGAAACCGGCCGTCGTGCTCGGTTACGGCGCGCTGATCTCGGCGATCATCAACTTCGTGCTGGTCGCCGGCGCGGTGTTCTTCCTGATCGTGCAGCCGATGAACGTCCTCGCCGAGCGGCGCAAGCGGGGCGACATCCCGCCGGAGGACACACCCGTGCCCTCGGACGAGGCGCTCCTGCTGGCCGAGATCCGCGACCTGCTCGCCCAGGGGAGCGCTCCTCGTTCGTGACCCGGAGTCGCGGCGCCGTGCTAGCAACGGGGCCATGGAGGATGCGTTCGGACGGGTCCAGAAGGTGCTCGTGCTGGGCGGCGGGTCGGACATCGCGCTGGCGACGGTGCGTCGCCTGGTGGCCCAGGGCTGCCGCACCGTGCTGCTCGGCGCCCGCCGTCCCGACGACCTTGCCGTCACCGTCGACGAGCTCACGAAGGCCGGCGCCACGACGGTCAAGGCTGTGCCGTTCGATGCCACAGAGACCGATCTGCACCAGGGCTTCGCCGACGACATCTTCGCGATCCACCCCGACATCGACGTCGCCATCCTCGCCTTCGCCCAGCTCGGCGACCAGGAGCAGCTCGAGCGGGAGCCGGCAGCGGCAGCCGAGCTCGTGCGCACGAACCTCGGCGGCGCGGTGTCCTCCGGGCTCGCCATCGCCGGGCACCTCCGCCGGCAGGGGCACGGCACGCTGGTGATCCTGTCCTCGGTCGCAGGGCAGCGTGCCCGTCGCTCCAACTACGTGTACGCAGCCACCAAGGCCGGGCTCGATGCGTTCGGGCAGGGGCTCGGCGACGCGCTGCGCGGTACGGGCGCTCGCGTGCTCATCGTCCGGCCCGGCTTCGTGCGCACGAAGATGACCGAGGGGCTCGACCCGGCGCCGATGTCGGCATCGCCGGAGGAGGTCGCCGACGCGATCGTCGCCGGCCTCGCGTCGCACGCCGAGGTGGTCTGGGTTCCGGCCAAGCTGCGCTTCGTGTCCGCTGTGCTGCGAGAGCTGCCCCGACCGATCTGGCGGAAGGTCTCCGCGAACATGTAGCGACGCGGCCTTGCGGTCCGCGCACCAGCGGCCCGTAGGATGCCGCCGTCATCGAGCGAGGTGGAGGACAGCGTGCACGTCGTGGTCGTCGGCTGCGGCCGGGTGGGATCGGGCTTGGCTCGCATCCTCGAGGATGAAGGCCACTCGGTCGCGGTCATCGACAAGGTCGCGAAGTCGTTCCGGCGGCTGCCGGAGGGCTACGGCGGCAAGATCGTCCTCGGCGTCGGGTTCGACCGCGACCGGCTTCGTGAGGCCGGCATCGAGGAGGCAACCGCCCTCGCGGCGGTCACCAACGGCGACAACTCCAACATCTTGATCGCCCGCGTCGCCAGGGAGACCTTCGGCATCGAGCGGGTCATCGCCCGCATCTACGACCCTCGGCGGGCCGCGATCTACGAGCGGTTGGGCATCCCCACGATCGCCACCGTCCAGTGGACCACCGATCGCGTCCTGCGGCGGATCCTGCCCGACGCCGCCGCCACCGAGTGGACCGATCCATCGGCCAAGGTCGTGCTCGTCGAGCGCCCCGTGTTGCCCTCGTGGGCCGGCCGGCGCCTGCTCGACCTCGACGTGCCGGGCCTCGCCCGGGTCGTCTCGCTGTCGCGGCTGGGCATCGCCCAGGTGCCGACGGCCGACCTCGTCACCCAGGAGGGTGACGTCGTGTACGTCGCCGTCGACGCCGGACGGGTCGACGACCTCGACGAGCACCTTGCCGGCGGCGCATCGGGAGGGCACGGATGAAGATCGTCATCGCCGGCGGCGGCAACGTCGGCACGTTCATCGCCAGCGAGCTGCAAGAGGTCGGCCACGAGGTCACGATCATCGAGCTCGAAGCCGAGCGGGTGAAGCGCGCGGAGGACAGCGGCGAGCCCGCGGGCGTGCGCTGGGTGCTCGCCGACGCCTGCGAGGTGATGCGCCTGCGCGAGGTCGGCCTGGCCGAGGCCGATGTCGTCGCCGCGGTCACCGGCGACGACGAGGACAACCTCGTCGTCTCGCTGCTCGCCAAGCAGGAGTTCGCGGTGCCGCGCGTCGTC
>CAYSAC010000264.1:0-4924 GCA_964428815.1 uncultured Acidimicrobiaceae bacterium
ACCACCGTCGAGATGCCGAGGCGCTCGCGAACGGCTACCTGCCGCTGCGCTTCACCTGGCACCAGCTCACCGCCGAACCGACGTGGTGCTTGTCGATGCTGCGCCGCATCGGCACCGGCCGACTGATCGCCGCCTGACCTTCGGGGCATCTCGACACCCACACGGTGCTCATCTGCCCCGAACGTCGTCGGGCGCCGCGATTGGGGGCATCACCACACCGGTGCGGTGCACAGATGCCCCGAACCTCAGCTGAAGCGGCGCATGTGGACGTTGACCACCAGGCCCATCGCGACGAAGGCCATCAGCGTCGAGCTGCCGCCGTAGCTCATGAACGGCAGCGGGATGCCGGTGATCGGCATGATGCCCATGGTCATGCCGACGTTCTGGAACACCTGGAACACGAACATCGACAACACGCCAACGCACACGAGCGACCCGAAGTCATCGCGCGCGAGCTGCGCGGTCCGCCAGATCCGCCAGGCGATGATCGAGAAGAGCGCGAGCAGCGTGCCCGCGCCGATGAACCCAAGCTCCTCGCCCACTGCCGTGAAGATGAAGTCCGTGTGCTGCTCGGGAACGATGTCGAGCCTGGTCTGGGTTCCCTGGAACAGGCCCTTGCCGAGCGGACCCCCGGCGCCGATCGCGATCTTCGACTGGTTGAGGTTCCAGGTCTCGCCCCGGAGGTTGCTCCCCTGGTCGAGGAACACCGTGAGCCGGTCCTTCTGGTACTCGTCGAGGTAGTTGGAGTTGAGGACGCCCAGCACGCCGATCACACCGACGACCGTCAGCGCGACGATGTGGCGGAGCTCCACGCCACCGATGAGGAGCATCCCCATCCCGATGCCAACGAACACGAGCGTCGTGCCGAGGTCGGGCTGCAACATGATGAGGACCATCGGCACGCCGATGATGGCGAGGAGCGCGACGACGCGCCGCAGGTCGATCTCGTTCCGCCAGTGCGCCATGACCGCGGCGAGCATGCAGATCACCGCAACCTTCGCGAACTCCGAGGGCTGCAGCTGGAAGGGACCGAGCTGGAACCAGGCTTGCGAGCCCTTCTTGTTCGTGCCGATCGGCGAGATGACGAGGGCGAGACCGGCGACGACCGCGCCGTAGAGCGCGGGGGCGAAGTCGCGGTAGCGGCGGTAGTCGATGGCAGCAACGAGTGTCATGAGTCCGCCGCCGCTGAGGATGAACACGATCTGCTTGCGCACGAACGAGGTGTCGATCGAGTTCGGCTCGCGGCCGCGCGTCGACGAGAAGACCATCAGCGCGCCGAGCACCGCGACGGCGGCGATGCACCCGAGGAGCACGGCGTCGATGTGCCGCCACGGCGACGCCGGGTTGCGGTGCAGCGACCCGAGGGTGCGACGAGCGCGGCCCGTAGGAAGCGATGCGGTGGCCACTAGTGGTCCGTCGCCGGATTGTCGACGTGCCTCGTCGGCCAGTGACGCCTCTGGCTGCGTCGCTCCTCCTTGCGGTAGGGCAAGGCTACGACTGCGTCGTCGGCTCCTTGCCAGCGACGCCCCTGGCGCGACGGATGCACGCCGCCAACTCGACGACGCACCACTAGTCCGTGACCTCGCCGGCGGGTTCGACGGTGGCAGTGACGTCGGTGAACACACCGCCGGCCGGCGCCTCTGGCCGGGCCACGTGGCCGGAGAGGACGTCGAACAGCCGGCGAGCGACGGGCGCCGCCGCGGTGCCGCCAAAGCCGGACTCCTCCATGAAGACGGTCACGACGTACTGGGGCGCGTGCGCGGGACCGAACGCGGAGAACACCGCGGTGTCCGCCTTCTTCGAGACCTGCGCGGTGCCGGTCTTGCCTGCGACCGGCCACGAGTCGTTGGGGAACCCGGAGAACACGCCGGTCGCGGTGCCGCCCTGCTGGGTCGTCACGCCGATGAGCCCGTCGAGCAGCGCGGCGCGCACGTCCGGCCGGAGGTCGACCGTGCCCGCGACGCGCGGTTCGATCGCCCGGATCACCCGCTCGGTCCCGCCCTTGCGGATCGCGCTCGCCACGTTGGGCGCGTACCGCGTGCCGCCGTTGGCGAACGTCGCATACCCGTTGGCGAGCTGCAGCGGCGTCACCGCGACCTCGCCCTGGCCGATGGCCATGTTGACGTTGTCGCCGGTCCGCCACGCCTCCGCGCCTTCGACGCAGCCGACCTGCTCGCAGTAGTCGAGCCGCTGCGCGGGACCGGGGATGCGGCCCTTCTGCTCGCTTGGCAGCGGCACGCCGGTCGGCACGCCCAGCCCGAACTTCCGCACCTGATCCTGCAGGCCCTCCTCACCGAAGCGACCGCGCTGGATCCAGAACTGCGCGCCGATGTCGTAGAAGTAGACGTCGCTCGACACGGTGATCGCCTCGCGCATGTTCACCCGGCCATGCGCTTGCGAGCCGGCGTTGCGGAAGGTGCAGCTGCCGCCGCGGCAGTTCGGAACGGTGTAGACGCCGCGATCGAGGATCGTGTCGCCTGGCGCCTTCAGTCCCGACGTCATCGCCGCGTAGCCGCTGAACAGCTTGAAGGTCGATCCAGCCGCGTACTGGCCCTGGACCGCCCAGTTGTTGAGCGGATAGTGGTTGACGGGCTCGTTCAGGAACGCCCAGGCGGACGAGCTGATGCCGTTGACGAACTCCCCCGGCTTGAAGGTCGGATAGGAGGCCATGGCGATGACGGCGCCGTTGTTCGGGTCGAGGACGATGACCGAGCCGGCCGACCCCTTGTTCGAGGGATTGTTCCGCGTGACCCGCCGACCCCTTGCCGCCTCGAGCCCGTCGGCCAGCGCTCTCTCGGCGACCGCTTGCACGTCGATGTCGAGCGTGAGGACGAGGTCGTCGCCCGGCACCGGCTCGCTCGAGCCGTCCTCGATGGTGCGGACCGGGTTGCCGGCGGCGTCGACCTCGATCTTGCGCACGCCTGGCGTGCCTCGCAGGTCGTCCTCGTAGATCCGCTCCACGCCGGACTTCCCGATGTCGTCGCCGAGCTGGTAGCGCTTGGGCTTGTCCTCGCGGGCCTTCAGCTCGCTGTCGTTGATCTCACCGACGTAACCGACGAGGTGCGCGGCCAGCTGGCCATAGGGATAGGACCGCACAGAGGTGCGCTCGACCGCCACCGAGGGGAACTCGTCGGCGTGCTCGTCGAGGTAGATCTTGAGCTCCTCCGGGAGGTCCTGTGCGACAGGGACCGGCGTGTAGGGGCTGAAGCGCTGATCGGCGATCCGGTCGCGGAGGTCGACGACCGTCATCGGCTGCCCCGCCCGCGTGAGCTCTTCACCGAGGCGGCTGAGCACGCGCTCCTGCTCCCGCGCGCTCAGCTCGCGGAGCGCGCTGCGGTCGACCGTCACAACGACCGAGATCCGGTTGTCGACGATCACCTTGCCGTTGCGATCGACGATCCGACCCCGCGGCGCCTGGACGGCGACCGTCCGCACACGGTTCACCTCCGCCGCGACCCGGTACTCGGGCGCGGTCATCACCTGCAGGTACCAGAGGCGCGCGAACAGCGCGGCGAACAGCGACACGACGACGATGCCGAGGATGGACAGGCGCAGGCGCGGGGAGTCGGCGTTCATCGCGCCATCGCGCCGATGCGAGGCCCGCGGTCGGAGGCAGTGACCCAGCGCATCAAACGGACCGCGGGCAGCGCCAGCAGGCCGTTGAGCACCGAGACCATGAGCACGATGGCCGGGAGGTCCCCCAGCCGGATCTGCTCACCGAGCACCTTCCCGAGGACGACGAACAGCAGCACCCCCACCGCGCTCGCTGCTGCCGCGCTCATCATGGGGATCCACCACGCGGCCCGCAGCACCGAGCCCTGGATGCTGCCCACGAGGTAGCCCGTGATGCAGTACGCCAGCGCTGAGAGGCCGAGCGGGATGTCGGGCTGCAGCAGGTCGAACGCCATGCCGGCGGCGAAGCCGAACGCCGCGCCCCGCTGGGGTCCGTCGGCGATGGCTGCGGCGATGCCCACCAGCAGCAGCACATCGCCGAACGCGCCGGCGACCTGCAGGTCGCGCACGAGAGCGGTCTGCACGGTCAGCGCCAGCACGATGACGAGGAGCCCGCGGGTCGCCACGGACAGCGCGCCGCTCTCCCTCATTCGGCCGGCTCCCAGAGCAGGACGTCGACGAAGCTGAGCCGGTCAAGCTGCGCGAACGGTTCGACGAACAGCTCGAGGGCGAGACCTCCCGACGCGTCGCGCGTCGACTCGACCGCGCCGACGGGGATGTCGGGAGGGAACGCGCTGCGGTCGGCACCGCTCGTCGTCAGGAACGCGCCGGGCTTGACGTCGGTGTCGGGGTCGATGTTACTGTCGACGAGCAGCGTGCGACCCTCGCCCCGCCCGCGTGCGGTGCCGAGCTCTTGGGTCTGGACAAGGCGCACGCCGACGTTCAGCTCGGGGTCGGTGATGAGCTCGACGCTCGAGCGGTTGGACGAGACCTGCACGACGCGACCGACGAGCCCGTCGCCTGACACGACTGGCATGCCCTTCTTGATGCCGGCGCTGCTGCCCTTGTCGAGGTCGATCGTGTGGGCGAAGTTCGAGCTGGGTCCGGAGATCACGCGGACCGTCGTCGTCGGGATGTTGCCTACCCACGGGATCTCGAGCTGGTCGAGCAGCTGCTCGAGCTGCGCCGCGGCGTCGGCCTCCAACACCTGTTCACCCTCGAGCTCATCGATGCGGTCGCGCAGCTCCGCGTTCTCGCGCTCGAGGTCCCCGAGCTTGGTGACGCCATCCCAGGCGTTGCCGAACGGCGAGAAGACCGCATCGGCAGCACCCCGCACCGGGCTGAAGACGGTCGCCGCGACCTCGCGCGCCCCCTCGACGACACCGGTGTTGCGGAAGTCGAGCGTGAGCACCGTCACCGAGCTGAGGATCAGGAGCGCGAGCGTGAAGCGGGAGCGGCCGGATCGCCGGGA
>CAYSAC010000265.1:0-4924 GCA_964428815.1 uncultured Acidimicrobiaceae bacterium
GGAGCGCGTCGCGAGCCAGCCGCCGAGCGTCGAGAACTCGAAGGACTGCGGGAAGTGGCGGAGCGTGTAGCCGTGGGGGCGCAGCTGGTCCTCGAGGACGGGGCCGAGCGCGCCGCCCTGGATGCGTGCGGCGCGGCTGACCGGGTCGACCTCCAGCACGCGGTCGAGGCTCGTCAGGTCGATCGAGACGACGCCGGTGAAGCCGTCGCCGTCGCACTCGACGCCACCGACCACCGACGACCCGCCGCCGTAGGGGATCGCGGCGACGTTCTTCGCCGCGCACCAGTCGAGCAACGCGACCACCTCGGCCTCGGAGGCGGGTCGGGCAACGACGTCGGGCGGATGCGGCAGGTCACCGTGGAACCCCCGCACGACGTCTCGGTACGACTTGCCGTAGGTGTGCGAGGCGCGGTCGAGCGCGGAGGTCGAGCAGATCGCGGCAAGTGCGTCCGGTGGCTGGATGCGCGGCGCGCGCAGGTCGAGCTCGTCGAGCGGCTTCGGTGAGCGGACGTCGGCCTCGGTGCCCAGCCGACCGGCGACGGCCTTCGCGAGCGACGACACCTGGTCGGGCGTCATCGCCTCGTCCTCCCAGCCCCAACCCCACCAGGACCGCTGCCGCTCTGTCATGGCGTTGCGGGGATCCGGGCGGTGTCGAGGCCAGCGGCGCCGCCGCCACCGACTGCCGCCGACCCGGGCGCGCAGCCAGAGACCGGCGGCGGGTTCGATGCCGGCAGAGCCGGCGCGCCTGCGACGCGTCCGACGGGAAGCGGGGCCAACCGGCGCACGACCTCTGCCGCACCCTCGGCGACGGCTTCGAGATCGGCAGGGTCGACGGCACCGACGTCATCGCCATCGGTGTGGTACTCGGGGTAGCCGGCGACCGGCCAGATGACAGGTACGCCCGCCTCGTGGAACCACTTGCCGTCCGTGCGCGCGATGCCGCCGTTGGCCTCGTTCGCGATCGAGACGCTGAGCGGCGCGCCGAGCACGCCGGCGGCGGCGAAGCCCGCGATGCCGACGGCCGCGAGCACGGGCTCCTCCGAGTAGACGATGGCGCGCCAGCTGAAGATCGGGACGTCGGTCTCGAGGAGCGACTGGCTGACGTCCTGCACGTCGGACGCGCGCGCCGAGGAGGCGTCGAGGTTGACGACCGCCTTCAGGTGAGCCATCGCGATCGGCGCGCCGCAGTCGCCGACGTCGAAGCCCGCACTGGACAGCAGCGCCTCGCCGAGCACCTTCGAACCCAAGAGGCCGAACTCCTCGCCGTCGTACAGGGCGACTATCAGGCCGGTCGGAAGGTCCTCTGTGGCGAGGACCTGCGCGGCGCGCAGGACGGCGGCGGTGCCGCTGCCGTTGTCGGCGGCCGCGCCGTAGAAGCCGTCGGCGTGGCCCTGCAGAAGGACGTACTGGGTGGAGCCCGGCGGCGGGCGGCGCACGCCGATGACGTTGCGGAGCGTGGCCGGTACGACCGCGCCCATGGCCCGCACGCGCACCTGCTGCCCGACGACGTCGGCCTCGTCGACGACGGCAACGACCGACGGGATGGCCTTCGTGAGCCGCAGCGCGAACACGAGGTCGGCGGCGGTGTCGCCCTGGATCACCGCGACGACGCCGCCGGCATCCTTGACCTCGTCGACCGCGGCGCCGGCACGCGCCTGCAGGTTGTTCCACTCCGGGCTGGCTTCGTCGAACGGGATGAAGCCGCAGTCGCCGGGTGTGACGTCCGCGACGAGCCGCACCGTGCAGGTGATGCCGTCGGGACCGGTCGGCGCCTGGGTGCCGAAGGTGCTGTCGACCTTGAAGGTGGTGCCGTCGCTGATGCGCTCGAGCAGTGGTTTGTGCTCTGGCGCGTAGTCGATGGCGTAGCGCTTAGACGGCGTGTCCTGGCGCACGACCGTGAACCCGGCCTCGCCGAGCTGCTGCGCGCCGTAGTCCGCAACCGCAGCCATGCCGGGCGACCCGAAGCGGCGGTACTCGGGCGCGGGCGACCGGTCGAGAAGCGCGACGAGGTGGTCCATGGCCGTCGCCGCGGCCGCGCTGGACGAGCGGTCGGCGGGGGAGGAGACGGCGACGAGGCCGATGATCGAGAGGAGCATCATCAGCCTGCGCACGGCCGAACCGTACCGCCGAGTGGTGTCAGTCAGCGCGGGCGGAGGATGAGGCGAAGCCCGAGGTTGTCCTCAGGTGCGACCTCATGGCTGTCATCGCCAAGCGGAACGGCGCCGGCGATCGCAGCGGGATCGTCGACGCGAAGGGCGGCGTGGTGCACGCGGCCGGGCGTGCCCGCCAGCCACGCAACCTCGGCGCCGCGGGCCTCGACCAACCGCACACAGCCGGTGCCGGGCCAGCCCAGCTCGACCCAAGCGTCACCCTCGTCCACCGCCTCGCCGCCGAGCACGTCCTCGAACAGCGTTCTGGCGCCGGGCAGCGACACGACCCAGTGGACGACGCGATCGAGGCTTGCGGACTCGACCTCGGGCGTGGGGAACCACGGCGGCTGGCGTTCCCACTCGCCTCCGTCGCCGGACGACTGCGCCAGCTGGACCACGATGCCGTGCGCGATCTTCGGGTGCAGGAATCCCTCCATCCAATCGGGGTAGGTCATGTCGACGTTGATGACCGGGAAGCCCGCGCCCTCAGCCCGCTCGATGGCGGCGCGCAGGTCGGGCACCTTGTAGGTGAGGTGGTGGGGGCCAGGGCCGCTGCGGTCGAGAAACCGGCGGAGGAAGTCGTTCACGTCTGTTCGGTACGGCTCGAGGATCTCGACCTTCATGCCGTTGGCGAACCGCACCTGGAGCGGCGAGAACCCGGGCCCCTCGCCGTGCCCGGCAAACCGCCCACCGAGCTCGCGCGCGTAACGGTCGATGACGTCCTCGTGGCGTTCGACGGCGATGGCGAGGTGGTCCAGGGTGATTCGGTCGGCGGGCACCGGGCGATCGTTGCCGGTCCCGTCGCCGCCGTTCAAGACGGGGGCGCAGGCTCGCTAGCGTCGAGTGCATGGTGCGCGCCGTTGGAATCGATCACGTCGTCCTCAACGTCCGCGACGCCGAGATCTCCTTGGCTTGGTACCGCGACGAGCTCGGTCTCGAGCCGCTCAGGGTGGAGGAGTGGCGCCGCGGCGAGGTTCCGTTCCTGTCGCTGCGGGCGAACGGGGCGACGATCATCGACCTGTTCCAGGCCGAGCGCACCGGCGACAACGTCGATCACGTCGCGCTGCTCGTCGAGCCGGTCGACCTCGACGCCCTCGTTGAGTCGGGGCGCTTCGAGGTCGAGGGAGCGCCGATGCAGCTCTTCGGCGCCCAGGGCACCGGGTGGGGGATCTACGTCCGCGATCCGGACGGCAACCGCGTGGAGCTGCGCCACTACGGCGAGACCGCGGCGGGCTGACCGCGGTCCTAGGGTGCGCGGATGGACCTCCGCCAGACCGCTGTCGCCGAGCTCGCCGATCAGGTCAACCGCCGTGACCTGAGCGCGCGGGAGCTGACCGAGATCGCGCTCGGCCGCATCGAGAAGGTCAACGGTGAGGTGAACGCCTTCGTCGCCATCGACGCCGAGGGTGCCCTCGCTCAAGCGGCGGCGATCGACGAGCGGTTGGCAAGGGGCGAGGCCGTCGGACCGCTCGCCGGCATCCCAATCGGCGTCAAGGACCTCGAGGACGCGGCCGGGTTCCGCACCACGCACGGCTCGCCCGCCCACGCCGACGATCCGCCCGTCGCGGAGGACTCGCCGCTCGTCGCACGCCTGCGCGCGTCCGGCTGCGTCGTGCTGGGAAAGCTCAACACGCCGGAGTTCGGCTTCAAGGCCGAGACCGACAACGCCGTGTTCGGCACGACCCGCAACCCGTGGGACCTCACGCGCAGCCCCGGCGGATCGTCAGGTGGCACCGCTGCCGCGATCGCGTCCGGCATGGTGCCGCTCGCCACCGGATCCGACGGCGGAGGGTCCATCCGCATCCCCTCAGCCGTCTGCGGCCTCTCCGGGATGAAGACGTCCCTGGGGCGCGTCCCCGGCGGCGGCGTCGAGGCGCCCGGGTGGGCGCACCTGTCGACCAAGGGCCCGATGGCGCGCCGCATCCGCGACGTCACGCTCGCCCTCGACTCGGTAGTTGGCCCCGACCCGACCGACCTGCGGTCGCTCCCCATGCCGGACGCATCGTGGACGCGCTCGCTCGACGAGCTGCACCCGCCGCTGAAGGTCGGCTGGGCGCCGACCCTCGGCTACGCGCAGGTCGACGCCGAGGTGCGTGCCGCGTGCGAAGGAGCGCTGAAGGTCCTCGAAGGCCTCGGCACCGAGATCGTCGAGGTCGACCCCGTCTTCGACCACGACCCCGCGCGCGACTGGCTGACGATGACGACCGTGTACAACCTGCGCTCGGTCGGCCACCACCTCGGCACACCGGTCGGCGAGAGGTTCGACCCGGCCATGGTCGCCCTCCTCGAGTGGGGCAAGGAGAACATCTCCGCCCTCGACCTCGTGCGGGCCGAGGACACGTGCCACACCTACAACCTGCGCCTCGTTGAGCTGTTCCACCAGGTGCCCCTGATCCTCACGCCCACGTGCGCGGGCCAGACGCCGAGGTCCGGCGCGCAGGGCACGATCGACGGCGTCGAGAGCGTCAACTGGGTCGGGTTCACGTACCCGTTCAACATGACCAGGTCGCCGGCCGGCACCGTCACCGCCGGCTTCACGAGCGACGGCATGCCGGTCGGCCTGCAGGTCATCGGCCCCCAGCACGGCGACGTCGTCGTGCTCCGGCTGTTGGCCGTCTTGGAGGACGCGCTCGGGCTCGACACCGTCGCGCCGCTGGCTTGAGCGCGGAGACCCCGCGCTACAGTCCGTGGCCCTGTACGGGCGTATAGCTCAGTTGGTTAGAGCGCGCGCTTCACACGCGCGAGGTCACAGGTTCGAGTCCTGTTACGCCCAC
>CAYSAC010000266.1:0-4919 GCA_964428815.1 uncultured Acidimicrobiaceae bacterium
CGCCGGGATCGACCCCCGACGCCCGACCGAGCCCTGTGTCGACCGCCACCAGCACTTCGCCCGGCTCCACCGACGCCTGCTTGAGCCGCTGCAACAGCGAGGGCGCGAACACATGGTCGGCCATCACCAGGGCGAAAGGCTCGCAGCCGACCGAGTCGCGCGCCGCCAGCGCCGAGAGCCCGTTGCCCTCCCGATACCGCTCGTTGTGCACGACCGTCACGGCGATGCCCCGGCGCCGGCTCACCTCGAGCACGTGCTCGTCGATCTGTTCGGCTCGATGGCCGGTGACTACCACGACCTCGTCGAATCCCGCGTGCGCCGCGCCGGCCAGAGCACGCTCGATGAGGCTGATACCCGCGAGCTCAACGAGCGGCTTCGGGCAGGTCTTGGACGGCAGCCGCGAGCCCATACCGCTGGCGAGCACCACGAGCCGAGCCGGTTGCATAGCGGGGTCGAGCTCCTTCACCACTGATTGGCGTGCCCACAGGAGACCCTGTCTAGCGCGCGTCGAACTGGAATCTCCTGTCCGGCCCCTTCACCCGGCTCTGCACGCGTGTTTCGTCAGAGCGTCGAGGCGGCCGTCCCGCGGCTGGGAGTGTTCAGGCAACTGCAGTTGACTGGCGGCTCGGGTAGCGATGGTACCGCCGCCGCTCACCCGGGCCCCGCCCGTAGTAGTTCCACTCCGGGAAGTTGAAGTCAGCGGTGACCGACCGGGCACCAGCAGCACGGCTTGGAGGAACGACACGTGGTCGGGAACCGCGTAGAGATTCACCTCGTACCCCCTACTCCTCGAGCTGTCGGACCAGGGAGCGGGACGACAAAGCGCGTCCCTCGCGACTCGCAGAGGCGGCGCAGCCGCACGAAGGCGCCCTCCCACGATGTGCCCGACACGCTCGATGCCGAGCTGGAGCACGTCGCGCTCCGCGACAAGGTCGTCGCAGGTGGAGTTCACGAACACGTGAAACGTGCCAGCCACGAGGTTCATGGTCGCGCCCCCCAAGTGGTACCAACAGGGCCGAAAGTCCGCTTCGGCAGCGCTGGTCAGCCGCCGATGCGCGCGTTGTACTCCTTGATCGCAGCATTGGCGTCGCGCGCCGCCTGCGAGACCGCGTCCGCGGGCGCTGCACCCTCGGTGAGCATCGCCGTCATCGCGTCCTGCACCGCTTCGCGCACACCGACGTAGTCGCCGATCACCGGCCCCGCCGTCGCGTCGTTCGACTCGCCCTCGAGCAGCTGGTCAAACGCCACGCGCCACGCCGGCTGCTGGCTCCACAGCTCGGAGAGCACAGGCTGGTCGGCCGCGCCCTGCACGACCGGCACGTATCCAGTTGCGGCCGACCACCGCGCTTGGATGTCGGGCTGGTTGAGGAACGTCGCGTAGCGCCACGCCGCCTCCTGCTGGGCCGGCGTGGACTTGTTGATGATGTACAGCGCGGCGCCGCCGACGAGCACGCCGCCTTCGCCCTCCGGCCCGGGCATCGGCCCGACGCCGACCTCGACGCCCTCCCAGCCCTCGGCGAGCACCTGCGTGATCGTTCCGAGCGCGGCGGACGTGTCGACCGTCATCGCCGCCTGGTGGTTGCCGATGGCGAACAGGTTGTCGAACCCACCCGCGGCCGCGGGCTGTGCGAGGCCATCGGCGACCATCCCGTCGAGCCAGATGAAGATCTCCTGCCCGGCCTCGCCGTCGAAGGTCACCGCGCTGGCGCGCCCGTCACGGCCGTTGCCGTTGTTGACATAGGTCGAGCCGGCCTTGGCCAGCCACTGCTCGACGAACCAGGCCTCGGTCTTGAAGGAGAACCCGGTCGACGCAACGCCCGTGTCGACGATGGCCTGCGACGCCGCCCGCACCTCGTCGAGCGTCGACGGCGGGTCGTCGGGGTCGAGCCCGGCCTGCTCGAACGCGAGCCGGTTGTAATAGAGCACCGGGTTGGAGACGTTGAACGGCATCGGCCACAGCACGTCGTTGACCGAGTAGTAGTCGACGACCCGCTGGACGTGACCCGACAGGTCGTAGTCGGCGGCATCGACACACGACTGCGCAGGTAGCACCGCCGTGCTGTCGACCATGAGCGCGAGCCCGGTGTCCTCGATCTGGGCGAGGTCGGGCAGGTCTCCGGAGCCGAGCCCGGCCTTGAACTTGGTGAACACGTCGCCGTAGCTCGTCTGGTTGACGAGCGTCACCTCCACCTCGTCCTGCGAGGAGTTGAACTCGTCGGTGAGCGCGATGAGCGCCTCTTCGTTGGCGCGGGTCATGGCGTGCCAGAACGTGATCTTCACCGGGCCGCCCCCCGCCTTCTCGATGGCGCCCAGCGGGCATTCGGGCAGGTCCTGGCCATCGCCCGGTCCGGCGTTGGTGCCCCCGTCGTCACCGGCGCACCCGACGCTGGTGAGCAGGGCCAGCACGACGCCGGCGACGGCGAGTCGTGATCGTCGAGTCATGGCACGCATCTCCTCGGTGGTTGGGTCGAAAGCCGGGCGGCTGGCGCGGTGGGTGGCACGGCGTTCATCCCTTCACCGCGCCGGCGGTGAGGCCGCGTACGAGGTGCTTCTGGAACAGGAGCAGCAGCACGAACAGGGGCAGAGCGGCGATGACCGTGCCGGCGAAGGTCACGTTGATCTGGTCGAGGCTGACAGCGCGCAGCTGGCGCAGGCCGATCTGCACGGTGCGACGGTCGTCGTCGCGGGTGACGATGAGCGGCCACAGGTACTGGTTGAACGCGCCGAAAAAGCTGAAGACCGCCAGCGCCGCGATCGACGGGCGGGCCAACGGCGCGGCGACGCGCGCGAGGAACCGCAGGTGCCCGTAGCCGTCGAGGCGCGCCGCGTCCCACAGGTCGCGCGGCAGCGTGAGGAATGCCTGGCGCAGCATGAACGCCCCGAACCCCGTGGCGAGGAAGGGAACCACCAGCGCGGCGTACGTGTCGTACCAGCCGAGGGACACGACGGTCTGCTGGTTGGTGAAGAACGTGACCTCGAACGGCACCATCATCGTGGCGAGGAACAGCACGAAAATTGTGCGCTTGAACGGGAACTGCAGGAACGCGAACGCGTACCCCGCGAGCACCGACGTCACGAGCTGACCCGACACGATCAGCACGGTGACGATGAACGAGTTGCGCAGGTAGACGCCGAGCTTGCCCTCGGTCCACGCGTCGCCGTAGGAGCCGAAGCCGGGGCTGGTCGGGACTAGCGTCGGCGGCCGAGCGGCGATGCGGTCCGGCGACAGCAACGAGTTGACCACCGTGATGTAGATGGGGAACAGCACGATCCCCGCCAGCACGGTGAGCACCAGATACCGCAGCGCGAGCTTCAACCGGTGTACGCGGCGCGACGCCCTGTGCTGCTGCTCGCCATGCACCTCGCGCGCGTTGGCCGCGGCGACAGCGTCAGCGTCCATAGCTCACCCGCCGCTCGAGCACGCGCAGCTGCAGCAGCGTCAGCAGCAGCGTGATGCTGAACAACGCCACGGCGAGCACCGCGGCGGCGCCCTCGTTGTTGTTGTGGAAGACCTCCTGGTAGATGGCGTAGACGAGCACGTTGGTGCGATCGAGCGGTCCGCCCTCGGTGAGGAGGTCGATCTGGCCGAACGCCTGGAAGGCGAGGATCGATCCGACCACGGAGGCGAAGAAGATCGTCGGCGACAGCAAGGGGAGCGTCACGGAACGGAACCGCCGCCACGAGCCCGCGCCGTCGACGCGCGCCGCGTCGATGAGTTCGTCGGGCACCGCCTGGAGCCCGGCCGACATGAGGATGAAGCTGAGCCCGAGGTTCTGCCACACGGTGGTCACCGCCACCGCGACAAGCGCCCAGTCGGGGTTCTGCAGGATCGACGCCTGACCCTCGCGCCCGAGCCAGTAGGTGATGAGGCCGATCTGCGGGTTGAGCAGCGTGAAGAAGATGACCGACGCGACGGCGACCGATGTCGCCAGCGTCGAGGAGAAGATCGTGCGATAGATCGTGATCCCGCGCAGACGCTGGTGGGCGAGCACTGCCAGAGCCAGCCCGAGCGCGATGCCGGCCGGCACCGTGTACAGCACGAACAGCACGGTGACCTTGAGGCTGTTGAAGAAGTCCGAGCTCGACAGCACGTCGCTGTACTGCTCGGTGCCCGCGTAGGTGCGGGGCAGCCCGGGGAACGGCGGCGTGCGGTAGAAGCCGAGCCAGATCGTGCGGAGGAACGGGTAGAACGTGAAGACACCGAAGAGGACGAGCGCGGGTAGCACGAGCGCGTAGCCGAGCGCCGCCTCCCTCGTGCGCCGCCGGCGCGCCCAGGTCGGCGCGGTCGCGCTCATGCCAGCTCCAGCCGCAGGCCGCTGTCACCGTCGAAGAGGTGGAGGTGGCGCGGGTCGGTGAGGAAGCGGACAGTCTCGTGCGGCGCCGGCGTGGCCTCGCCGGCGCCGACGCGGGCGATGACCAGCTCGCCGTCGCCGAGCCGGCACACCACGTTCTGCTCATGGCCGAGCTCTTCGACGACGGTAACAGTCGCCGGCACACCGACGGTGTCGTCGGTGAACTTCAGATGCTCAGGGCGCACGCCGGCGACGAGGGTGCTCGCCGCAGCGCGGCGCGCCGCGGCCGCGAGCTCGAGCGGCAGCGGCAGGCTCGCTCCGGGCACCGCGAAGACGGGCTGCTCACCGTCGACGAAGCGACCGGTCACCGTGTTCATCGGTGGGTTGCCGAGGAAGTGGGCGACAAAGATGTTCGCCGGCTTCGCGTACACCTCGGTCGGCTTGCCGATCTGCTGGAGCCGTCCCGCCTCCATCACCGCGATGCGATCGCCCATCGTCATCGCCTCGACCTGGTCGTGGGTGACGTAGAGCACCGTTGTCGCCAGCCGCTTCTGCAGCTCGATGAGCTCGGCGCGGGTCTGCACGCGCAGCTTGGCGTCGAGGTTCGACAGCGGCTCGTCCATGAGG
>CAYSAC010000267.1:0-4899 GCA_964428815.1 uncultured Acidimicrobiaceae bacterium
CGCCAGTGCGGCTCGTCCCAGCAGGCCGTGCACTTCGCCGCGCAGGCGGTCATGTCGGGGACCAGCGACGTCGTCGTCGCCGGCGGCGTGCAGCAGATGTCGATGATCCCCATCAGCTCGGCGATGACCGTCGCGCAGCCGATGGGCTTCGACGATCCGTTCAGCGGCTCGGTCGGCTGGCAAAAGCGCTACGGCGACCAAGAGGTCAGCCAGTTCCGGTCGGCCGAGATGATCGCCGAGAAGTGGGACATCTCCCGCGAGGACATGGAGGCGTTCGCGATCTCGTCTCATGAGCGTGCGATCCAGGCACGCGCCGAAGGCCGGTTCGAGCGCGAGATCGCACCGCTCGACGGCGTGTCTCAGGACGAGGGTCCGCGCGAGCCCAACCTCGAGAAGATCCGCTCGTTGCCTGCCTTGACCGAAGGCGGCAGGTGCACCGCCGCTGTGGCAAGCCAGATCTCCGACGCGTCGGCGGCGTTGCTCATCGTCAGCGAGCAGGGGCTGCGCGACCACGGGCTGACGCCGCGCGCTCGCGTCCACCATCTGTCGGTCCGCGGCGCCGACCCGATCTGGATGCTCACCGCGCCGATCCCCGCGACCGCGTTCGCTCTAGAGCGGGCCGGCATGACGCTCGACGAGATCGACCTCATCGAGATCAACGAGGCGTTTGCGTCGGTCGTGCTCGCCTGGCAGAAGGAGACGGGCGCCGACCTCGCCAAGGTCAACGTCAACGGTGGCGCCATCGCCCTCGGCCACCCGCTCGGCGCCACGGGCGCGCGGCTGATGACGACGTTGCTGCACGAGCTCGAGCGCACCGGCGGCCGGTACGGCCTGCAGACGATGTGCGAGGGCGGCGGCCAAGCCAACGTCACCATCATCGAGCGGTTGTGAGGTCAGTCCGCTCGACCTGATCGCGCCGATCAACAGATCGGCAGCTCCGCTCGGGAGGTTGGGGGCGTCCGTGGCCCGAATCGGGCGGCTGGTGCCCCGAACCTCGGTGGATGGAATGCCCGATCTGTTAGGTCGGCGGGGTTCGCACTTCGGTGGTGATTCGATATATCTCCCCGGCCTATCGGTCACACGGCAATGTCTTCGGTGACGTTGTCTTTGAGTCGGGCGCGAGGTCGAATTGCTCACTCAGCACGACTTGGTCCGCCGGTAGGTCGTAGAGGAACGTCGCCGCGCCGATCTCCGCCGGGTGTCGGCTCGGCCCCCCAAGTGCTGAACATGAGCATGTAGTGGTCGCGTTCGACGAGTGCTGTCGGGCGATTCGTGGCAGCGACGACGGCTCGGGCAACGACGGACTTGCCGGCGCCGGATGGACCCCGAACAACGATGAACTTGGTGGCGGTCGTGTCGCGCACCAGATCCGTCACCCGCACAGAATGCCGGATGCGTAGCGGCGACATCGAAGGCACATCCCGGACGTCAAGGCTTGGCGGCGTCACCCGTCGTCGGTGACAGCAGAGCTCGGCTCCACACCACCGCGTCGGCGACTACGCACCTTCGGACGCTGAGCCGGCCAGTTACGGGATGTCCGGCTGCTCGTCGTTGACCTCGCGAACGAGGTCGAGCAGCCGCTCGAGTGCGTCGAGTTGGCCTCGGAGTCCGATGGCGTCGGCGACGCCGGCTCGGAGGGTGGTGATGCCTGCGTCGCGATAGAGGCGGAGCCGCTGGCGGATGAGATCGTCGGTGCCGATGAGATTGGTGCCGAGTCCGATCTCGATGGGCACGCGTTTGGCGGCGGCCTCCCGGTCGCCCGCGAGCCACAGTCGCTGCACCTCGGCGACGTCGTCGCCCCACCCCTGGCGGGCGAACGCGTTGTTGTAGAAGTTCTGGTTGGCGGAACCCATGGCGCCGAACGTGAACGCGTAACCGTCGGCGTGTCGCCGGCCGGCGGCTTCGACATCGTCGGTGAACTCCACACCGACCGAGACGCACAGCTCGATGTCCGCGAGCGAGCGACCCGTAGCTTCCGCTCCCTCGCGGATGGGATCAATGAACACGTCGGCGGTCTCGGGGAAGAACGAGTTTCCGATCCAGCCGTCAGCGACCTCACCGGTGAGCCGGAGGTTCGCCGGGCCGAGCGACGCAAGGTAGATCGGGATGTTCGCCGGCGGCATCTGCGAGCGAATGCTGCGACCCTCGCCGCCGGGGAGCGGAAGCGCGTAGATCTCACCGTCGTACGCAAGGCGCTCACCAGCGCTGATTGCGCGGACGATCTCGATCGTCTCTCGCGTTCGCCGGACGGGCTTGTCGAACCGGACGCCGTGCCAGCCCTCCATGACCTGCGGCCCGCTCGTCCCCAGGCCGAGAACGAACCGGCCGTGGGACAGCGCCTGGAGCGACAGCGCGGACATGGCCAGCATCGCCGGAGTGCGGGCGCCGAGCTGGGCGATGCCGGTGGCGAGCCGGATCGTCGAAGTGGACGCTGCCAGGTACGCGAGCGGCGTGAGCGCGTCGGCGGCCCAGAACTCGGGCACCCACACGGAGTCGGCGCCAAGCCGCTCCGCGTGCTGCACGAACTCCACCCCGTCGGCACTGAATGGCATCGCGCTGATGCCGACCCGCAACGTCATGCCTCGATCTCCGCGAGCTGCTTGATGCCAGCGAGCGTCGCCCGCATGTTGCGCTCGTGCTCGGCGAGACGGCGAGCGACGATCCTCTCCTCCTTGTCGGGCATCGCGTCGATGGCGATGGACAGGCCCGACGGCGCCGGTCCCAGGCGCATCCCCTGGCGAAGGCGGGTGCCCGCGGACTCCTCAGCCAGCTCGAACCACCAGCTCGCCGACGGATTGCGCAGGTCGGTGACCGCCCACTCGAACGCCCGCGGCGCTTCGTAGCGCGCCACGAACGATGTCGTCTCCCAGTCGCCGATCGCGTCGTGGTGGTTGCGTCCCGCGAAGCGAGCGCCGACTTCCCGGCCCTCATCGAGCCAACAGGCCCCAAGGAACTCGCTGGAGAAACGCGCCGGGAGCTCGATGTCAGACACGAGCAACCACACGCGCTCGATCGAGGCAGCAACAAAGACGTCAACCTCGACGGTAGGGCCGTCCGCGTACTTCACGATGCATACACCTCCTCCCACAGGATGACCAGATGACGCTCATCCGTCGAGCGCCGGTATCGACGCACGTATGCGCTCCCTGATCCGGCGTTGGAGGGCAGGCGTCGGCGATCTTCGGGACGCACGTTCGGTGGCAGTCACCGCCCGCGTACGCGCCGATATCCGCGCGTGGAACTCGGCGTGGCGACGGGATCTTGGGCGCGCGATATCCGCGCCCTCCAACGGCACATCGGGGACGCGGTCGCGGGTGCCACGTTCGCCTGTTGCGGGAGGTTCGCGAAACTCAGCGGACGTTGTCGCGATGTTCGCAAGGCGATGTCATGACTCGATCCGGATGGAGTCGAAGATCGCATCCCTCTCGGCCAGATCCTGCGGGGGCGAGTCTGGTGACTGGGTGGTCTCGAGCACGAGGCGCGTGCCGTCCACGTCGAGGATCCAGAACTGCTCGGTCCGGCCAGGCTCTGCGTTGTAGCCGTAGAAGGACCCGTCGTTGTTCCGGGCAATCCAGCTGTGGAGCTGGCCGGCAGTGCAGTCCGTGAAGTTGTCGCGGGTCGCTCGCAGCTGGGGCACGGTCAGCTCGAGGTGCTCTCCCTGGTAGCCGAGGATCGTGACGTCCCTCGGCGGTGAGCTCACCTCGAACGGGGCGAGCGCGCTGAGCGCGGTTACGAGGTCGTCGACGGTCGGACCGACCGCTGGCTCGGCGGGGCTGTGGTCGTTGCAGCCCTCACGGACCAGGTTGTCGACGGTGGTGATGCTCAACGAGACGTGGCCAGCCGTCCTGAACTTGACCGCGCCGATCCACGACGACCAGCCCTCGGCGGCGACCTCGTAGGTGACGCGCAGCGGTGTGGAGTCGTCGCCGTCGGGGTCGATGAAGTAGGTCCCGGGCTCGAGGACACCGAAGTCGGCCACGTCCATGATGTCCTGCGCCGGCTTCGGGCTCGTCGGAACCGATGTCGCGGTGTCGATCTTCTTGTTGTCATCGTCGACGCGGGCGGCGGCCAGCGAGCCGACGATCGCGACCAGCGCAACCGCGGCCGCCACCAGGAGCCAACGACCGCGCGAGCGACGGCGGGGCGATGCCGGCTCGTTGCCGGTCGTCGGGTGGTCTGTCTCGAGCATGATGATGTCTCCCTCTTGATCGTCAGCACCGATGTCATCGGACGGGGTCGACCCCGCGTCCGTCTGCCACTCCTCCACGACCCGGGCCCGCACGCGCGCCGCGAACGCAGGGTCGAGCGTCCCCCCATCGACGGGCTCCCGGAACCGGGTCTCGAACCAGTCAGCCATCGCTCTGCTCCACGTAGCTCATGCGGAACGCGCGGCGAGCCCGCGCCAGCAAGCTCTCCGTTGCGTGCACGCTGCGTCCGATCACGTCGGCCACCTCCGGCACCGTCAGGTCGTCCAGGTACCGGAGGGACAGCACGGCTTGGTAGTCCGGCGGGAGCTTGCGCATCGCCTCGTTGACGATCTCGGGCTCCAACGGTGTGCCGTCATCAGCCCACTCGTCAGAGTCCGGGTTCGACCAGGCCAGCTGCATCCGGCGGTCTTCGCGTGCCTTGGCTCGCCAGTGATCGACGAGGCGGTTGCGGGCCACGGTCGTGAGCCAGGCCGGCGTCACCACCGCCCGAGCTCGCTTCGTCTCCCGGACCGCGCGAAGCATCACGTCCGATGCCAGGTCCTCAGCCAAGGCACGATCGCCGCAACGGCGCAGGATGAACGAGAAGACGTTGCCGAGCTCCGCGTCCAGGACGGCGAGCAGGTCGCGAAGGTCGGGTTGGTCGCCGATCGACCGCTCCAAACGCTCGGTGCCCACCATCACCCCTTCAACG
>CAYSAC010000268.1:0-4896 GCA_964428815.1 uncultured Acidimicrobiaceae bacterium
TGATGGCGCGCGACAAGAAGGCCGTCGACGGCCTCACCTTCGTGCTCGACGGCCCCAGCGGCGTCGAGGTCGTCCCCGGCATCGAGCCCGCGCTCGTGCGATCGACGTTGGAGAAGATCAGTTGAGCGAGCGGATCGTCCTGCTGCTGTCTGGCCCCAACCTCAACCTGCTGGGCGAGCGCCAGCCGCTCATCTACGGCTCAGAGTCGCTGGAGGACCACGTCGGCGCGGCGCACGCTGTGGCCAAGGAGCACGGGCTGCTTGTCGAGCACCTCCAGTCCAATCACGAGGGTGCGCTGATCGATGCCATCCAAGGAGCGAGGGGGCGCTGCGCGGCGATCATCATCAACGCCGCCGCGTTCTCGCACTACGCGTGGGGCATCCACGACGCGCTGCTGTGCTTTGAGGGGCCGGTGATCGAGCTGCACATCTCCAACCCCCACGCGAGGGAGGAATGGCGGCACACCTCCGTCGTCGCGCCCGCGGCGACGGGCACGATCGCCGGTCTCGGCGGGCACGGCTATGTCCTCGCGGTCGAGGCCGTCGCGAGGCTCCTAGGAGACTGCTGACCTATGCCTGTACGCACCTCGCCGGCCAGGTTCGACGCTCGCGGCGTCCTCGGCCCTAGCGGATGGGCAAGGCATGCGCGTCGGTTCTGCGTCCTTGCGAGCGCCGAACCTGACTCGGCGGATGTACGCACGGATAGATCAGCAGGCTCCTAGGGTGACCCGCACGCTGCCGCCCATGGAGACCGCGGCGCGGCTGGACCGCCTGCGCGCTTGCCTCCCCGGGGCCGGGTGCGACGCGCTGCTCGTCACCAGCCTGACGAACATCCGCTACCTCACGGGGTTCACCGGATCGGCAGCGCTGCTGCTCGTGCAGGTCGACGACGCGCTGTTCGTGTCTGACGGGCGCTATCGCGATCAGGCCGCCGACCAGATCGCGGCCGCTCGCGTCCAGACTCGCATCGAGATCGCGGGCACGGAGCAGAAGGACATCCTCAGCGCCGCCGGTGCCGGCATCGCTCGCCTCGGGCTGGAGGCCGAGTACGTCACGTGGGCGCAGCAGCGCACCTACGACAGCGAGTGGTTCCTCTCGGCGGAGGTGATCCCGACCGAAGGGCTCGTCGACGGCCTGCGTCTCGTGAAGGACGAGGGGGAGGTCGCGCGCATCGAGGCCGCCTGTGCCATCGCCGACCAAGCCTTGGGCAACGTGCGCGGCCGGTTGTTCGAAGGCGTCACCGAGGCAGAGCTCGCCCTCGAGCTCGACACCGAGATGCGGCGGCTCGGCGCCGACGGCAGCTCGTTCGAGACGATCGTCGCCAGCGGCCCCAACGGCGCCAAGCCCCACGCCCGTCCCAGCCCGCGGCGCATCGAGGACGGCGACCTCGTCGTCATCGACTTCGGCGCGCTCGTCGACGGCTACCACTCGGACATGACCAGGACCATCGCCGTCGGCGAGCTCAGCGACACCCAGCGCCGCATGGTCGAGGTCGTGCGCACGAGCCAGGCGGCTGGAGTCGCCGCGGTTCGCGCCGGTGCGACCGGCAAGGCGGTCGACGACGTCTGCCGAACGGTGATCGCCAACGCCGGTTGGGGCGACGCGTTCCTGCACGGCACCGGCCACGGGGTCGGGCTCGACATCCACGAGGCCCCCAGGGTCTCCGCGGTATCGACTGCTACGCTCGCCGCCGGCCACGTCGTCACCGTCGAGCCGGGCGTCTACCTCCCCGAGCACGGCGGCGTCCGCATCGAGGACACCGTCGTGGTCACCGAGGACGGGTGCCGCATCCTCACGCGTGCGCCCAAGGACTGAGCAGGCAGGAGCCATGGCGTCGATCACAACCAACGACCTGAAGAACGGCATGGCCCTCAATCTCCCGGACGGGCTGTTCCAGGTGGTCGAGTTCCAGCACGTGAAGCCCGGCAAGGGCGGCGCGTTCGTGCGCACGACCCTGCGCAACCTTCGCAACGGCGCGGTGGCCGACCGCACCTTTCGTGCCGGTGAGAAGGTCGAGCAGGCCGTGATCGACAAGCGCGAGATGCAGTTTCTCTACCGCGACGCCGACGACCTGGTCTTCATGGACAACGTCAGCTACGACCAGCTGCACGTCCCGCCGACGGCGTTGGGCGATGCGGCTGCGTACATCGTCGACGGCTCGTCGGTGATCCTGCAGATGTACGGAGACGAGATCATCGGCTCCGAGCTGCCTGCCGCCGTCGAGCTCGCCATCAGCGACACCGAGCCGGGCGTGCAGGGCGACCGCGTCTCAGGCGCGCGCAAGCCGGCCACGCTCGAGACCGGCAAGGTCGTCCAGGTGCCGCTGTTCGTCAACGTCGGCGATCGCATCAAGGTCGACACGCGCTCCGGCGAGTACATCACGCGGGCGTGAGTGAGCGCAGCGAGCGAGCGACCGAGCAGGCGCGCGAGCGCCAGCGAGCCGCATGTTCCAGGGTTCGGGGGCGGAGCCCCCGAGGAAGCACAGCGTGAGCGTCGGCGGCCGGCGCGAGGCCAGAGAGCGCGCGCTCGGTCTTCTCTACGAGGCGGAGTCGAAGGGCATCAGCGGCCGCGACCTCCTCGGCGAGCTGCCCGTCGCACCCGACCAGTTCGCCAGCGACATCGTCTCCGGGGTCGACGACCACGGTCCCGAGATCGACGCGCTCATCACCCGGTTCGCCAAGGGCTGGTCGGTCGAGCGCATGCCCGCCCTGGACCGCGCCGTCGTCCGCATGGCCACCTTCGAGCTGCTGGCCCGGCCGGACGTGCCGACCAACGTCGTGCTGAGCGAGGCCGTCGAGCTTGCGTCGCAGTACTCCACCGACGAGTCCGGGCGCTTCGTCAACGGGCTCCTCGCCCGCATCGCCGAAGAGGTCCGTCCGTCGCCATGAGGCGGTTCGGGGCACCTGGGTGTCGAAACGACCGGCAGATGCCCCCAACCTCCTCGATCGATGGCGATCCCGGTCCCTGACCCGCCGCTCACCGACGCCGCGATCGTGCTGCGTCCGTGGCAGGCGGGGGACGAGCACGCGCTGGTTGCGGGGTGGGCCGACGAACAGGTGCAGCGCTGGACCGGCGTCCCCGAGCAGCGCGAGGCGCCGCACGCCCGGCTGTGGATCGACGCCGAGGGGACGCGCCGATCAGCGGACCTCGCGCTCGATCTCGTGATCGCCGACGCGAGTGACGGCCGGGTACTGGGCGAGGTCGGTCTTGCCCGCTTTGATCGCCGGCGGCGCGTCGCCGAGGTCGGCTACTGGGTGCTGCCCGGGGAGCGAGGGCGGGGGATCGCCGCTGCTGCGGTGCGCCTGCTCGTCCCCTGGGCACTGGCCGCCCTCGACCTCCACAAGGTCTTCGCACGGGTCGAGCCGGAGAACGGCGCGTCGGTTGCGGTGGTGCGATCCGCCGGCTTCGAGTGCCGTGGCCGCGCCGAGGGCTTCGAGATCTGGCGCGCGCCATCCAACCCCACCCGGTTGACCGTCTAGGCCGAAGCTCTTCCGAGAGCAGCATCTCCACGTCGTGTTGGAAGCGGGCCACCGTCGCGGGATCCTCCGCGTTGGAGAGGTCGTCCCAGAACTGTGGCCGACCCCACATCGATCGACCGGTTGACATTTGCATCGAACTGGTGTTCGCTCGGGAGACGGCAGCCCGACACGACCCAGGAGGACCCCATGGGGACCATGCGCATCATCGACCACACCGGCGACACCATCGTCGACTGGCGGCCGGACGACCCGACCAGCGTCGACGAGGCGGAGGCGATCTTCAAGCGGTTGCGGGCCGAGCGCCAGATGCCGTTCGGTCGTGCTGCCGGCGCGCCGGCCTCAGATGCCGCGCTGCTCCGCGCCTTCGACCCCACGCTCGAGGAGATCGTCTGGGTGCGCCCGGTCCAGGGCGGGTGAGGTGCTCGGGCTCCCGCGCCTCCGCTCGCTCGATGGCGACGCCGGTGGCCGGGTGCTCTTCGAGCTGGTCGGTGGCCCTCACGACGGCGCGCTCGTCGTCGTGGGGACGCCCGACCCCCCACGGTGGCCGCAGCCGCCGAGCCGTGACCCGTCCTGCTCGACCCGTCGACCGAGCGCGGTGGCCGAGGCGAAGGCCGCCGCGCTGCTCGAGTCGATGCTCGATCCCGACCAGCTCCGCTCGTGGCGCCGCGACCGGACCTTCTGGGTCCACACCCGGTTCGGGCCCGTCAGGCTCGGGCACCTGTACGACCTCGAGCACCTGCCCGGCAACGGCACTCAGCGCCGCTTGTGTGTCGTCCCTCGCCGTCACCTCGAGCTGCCGATCGCGGACATCTGGGTCAACCTGCTGCTCGTCCTCGCCCACCGCCCGCAGGACTTCTTTCGGGCCGCTGTCGTCCGCGCCGTCGGGCCCGCGGGTGGTACGGTGCCTCCCTGACCGTGAAGTGGGTCCAGTGAGGCCCACACGGACAGAAGGGTGAGCCGCTTGGCCGAAAGAGAACGTCGCATCACGCCCCCATACGGGGGCGTTTTTCATGCACGGACCCGGGTGATGGACGGCGATGACGTCCGTCGGGCGATTTGGCGGATGGCGCACGAGATCATCGAGCGCAACCACGGACTCGACGAGGTGACCCTCGTCGGCCTGCAGACGGGCGGCGTCCCGCTCGCGGCGGCGCTGACCGACGCGTTGGAGGCGATCGACGGCACGAGGGTGGCGTGCGGCACCCTCGACGTGGCCTTCTACCGCGACGACATAGGGCTGCGGCCGGTCCTCCCCGAGGCGGTCACCGACTTGCCGGACGACGTCGGTGGCAGAACCGTGGTGCTGGTCGACGACGTGCTGTTCACGGGCCGCACCATCCGCGCCGCCCTCGACGCGCTCAACGCCTACGGCCGTCCCCGCGCCGTGCAGCTCGCGGTGATGGTCGACCGCGGCCACC
>CAYSAC010000269.1:0-4893 GCA_964428815.1 uncultured Acidimicrobiaceae bacterium
GGCGAAGATCTGGGTGATGCCGCCTTCGGCCAAGGCGACGAGCGAGTCGAGCTCGCCGCGCGTGAACGGCTTGCCCTCGGCGGTGCCCTGCACCTCGACGAAGCGACCCTCTGAGGTCATGACGACGTTCATGTCGACCTCGGCGCGCACGTCCTCCACGTAGGGCAGATCGAGCATCGGTGTGCCGTCGATGATGCCGACCGAGATGGCGGCGCAGAACGCGTCGAGCGGGTGGGCGCTGATCACGCCCTTCTGCACGAGCCGCGCCAGCGCGTCGTGCAGCGCGAGGTAGCCACCGCAGATCGACGCGGTGCGCGTGCCGCCGTCTGCCTGCAGCACGTCACAGTCGACGAGGACCTGGCGCTCACCGAGCGCGGCCATGTCACACACCGAGCGCAGCGACCGCCCGATGAGCCGTTGGATCTCCTGGGTTCGCCCGGACGGCTTGCCGTCCTTGACCTCGCGGCGCACCCGCTCAGGCGACGAGCCCGGCAGCATCGAGTACTCGGCCGTCACCCAGCCCTTCCCGCGCCCGCGCATCCAGCGGGGAACGTCCTCGTCGATGGACGCGGTGCACAGCACTCGCGTCCGCCCGAAGCTGACGAGACACGACCCGTCGGCCATGTCGGTGAAGTCGCGCTCGAAGGTGATCGGGCGCAGCTCGTCGGGCTGGCGTCCATCGGCTCGCATCGGTGGTCCTCAGATCTCGTAGCTGGCGTGGATCGTCGCCACGTCGACCGGTCCGCCGAACGCAGCTTCGGCGTCGCGACGATGCTGCTCCTCATCGGCGCCAGGGACGATGTGGGTGACCAACAACCGTGCCACACCGGCGGCGCTCGCCATCGCGCCGGCCTGACGGCCGCTGAGGTGGGGCACCTCGCCTTCGTTCTCGATGCTCAGGCTCGCCTCGCACAGCAGCACGTCGATCGGCTGCTCGAACGCGGTCGGTGACCATCCCGGCCCCGTGTCGGAGGAGAACGCGAGCCTGCGACCGTCCCCCTCGACGTGCACGGCGAGCGTCTCGACCGGGTGGTCGGTGCGGGAGAACCGCAACGTCATGCCACCGACGTCGACGACGCTCGTCTCGTCGATCGTCGTCCACAGAAACGTCGGCTCGATCGTGCCGCTCAGGCTGCGGAGCATGTGCAACGTCTCCGCGGTGCCGTAGACGGGCACGCCCTCGAGCCCGAGGACGTACTTCATCGCGTTGCGCACGACCGGCAGCTCGAGCCAGTGGTCGGGGTGGCAGTGGGTCACGACGATGGCGTCGAGGTCGGCCAGCCCGACGTGCTGCTGGAGGTTGCCGAGCGTCCCCGGTCCGGTGTCGAGCCAGACGGTCGCGCCCGCACCCTGCAGCAGGTAGCCGGTGCACGCGCCTCCCGGTCCCGCGAAGCTGCCAGAGCAGCCGAGCACCGTGAGGGTCAGTCCCACGTCACCGCCTCGGCGTCGGCCAGCTCAGGGCCGAGCAGCCGGCGTCCGAGCGAGCGGAACAAACCCACGTCGCCTGACGAGCACCACCGGTGCGTCGCCGGGGCGCTGTCGCTGCGACCGAGGCCGGTCTCCTCGAGCAGCCGTCGGACCTCGAACGCGGTCTCGTCCGCCGACGACACGAGCACGACGTCGCGACCCATCACGTCGCTGATCGTGCGGGCAAGGAACGGGTAGTGCGTGCAGCCGAGCAGCAGCGTGTCGACTTTCGCGTCTCGCACCGGGGCGAGCAGCCGTTCCGCGAGCACGTGCACCTGATCGCTCTCGGTCTCGCCCCTCTCGACGAACTCCACGAAGCCCGGGCACGCCGCGCAGGTGAGCTCGGCGTTCGGCCCGACGCTGGTGACCAGCCGCTGGTACGCGCCGGATCCGATGGTGCCGACCGTCCCGATGACGCCGATGCGGCCGGTGCGAGTCGCTTGCACAAGGCTGCGCACGCCGGGCTCGATGACACCGACGACCGGCACCGCGAAGCTGGCCTCGATCTCCTCGAGCGCGGCGGCCGCGGCGGTGTTGCAGGCGACGACCAGGAGCTTGACGTCGTGCTGCTCGACCAACCAGCGCGCGATCTCGAGCGCGAAGCAGCGGACCTCGTCGAGCGGTCGCTGGCCGTACGGGTAGCGGCCGGTGTCGCCGACGTAGACGAGGTGCTCGGCTGGCAGCAGGTCGATGACGGCGCGGGCGACGGTGAGACCACCGAACCCGGAGTCGAACATCCCGATCGGCCGGCCGTCGCTCACAGCGACGAGGGTATTAGAAGTAGATCGTCTTCTTCGCTCGCTCCTCGACCACGTCGAGGTCGTCGGTCCACGCGCCGGTCGACAAGTACTTCCAGCCGCCGTCGCACACGATCATGACGATCGTGCCGGTCTCGATCTGGCTCGCGCACTTGTGGGCGCCAGCCATGATCGCCCCCGAGGAGATGCCGGTGAACAGGCCGACCTCGGTGAGGCGGCGGGTCCACTCGATCGACTCACGGGGACGCACGATCAGCCGGCGGTTCAGGAGCTCCCACCCACCGCCGTCCTCGAAGACCGGCGGCACGAAGCCCTCGTCGAAGTTCTTGAGGCCGTCGACCATCTCTCCCGACGGCGGCTCGATCGCCCAGATCTGGATGTCGGGGTTCTGCTCGCGCAGGTAGCTGCCGACGCCGATGATCGTGCCTGCGGTGCCGAGCCCGGCGACGAAGTGCGTGATCTCCGGCGCGTCCTTCCAGATCTCCGGACCGGTCGTCTCGTAGTGCGCGCGCGGATTGGCGCTGTTGCCGTACTGGAACGGGAAGAACCAGTCGTCGTGCTCCGCGGCGAGCGCCTGCGCGCGCCGCATCGCGCCGTTCGAGCCTTCCTCGCCGGGCGACCAGATGATCTCGGCGCCCCACACCTCGAGCAGCTGGCGTCGCTCGATCGAGACGTTCTCCGGCAGCACGATCTTGATCTGGTAGCCGCGCATCTTGCAGATCATCGCCAGCGCGATGCCGGTGTTGCCCGAGGACGACTCCATCACGATCGAGCCCGGCCACAGCAGGCCATCCGCTTCGGCCTGCAGGATCATCCCCTTCGCGGCACGATCCTTCACCGACCCGCCGGGGTTCTGGCCCTCCAGCTTGGCCAGGATGCGAACGCGAGGGTTGGGGCTCAGCGCGGTCACGTCAACCATCGGCGTGTCGCCGATGAGATCGAGCACCGAGTCGTAGACGGCCACCAGTCCTCCCAAACCTGAGTGAATCAGTCAGGATTCTATCGACCGTCGACGAAAACGACCTCTTCGAGAATCGTGCCGTCCTTGATCTCGTAGGACCGCACCACGGGCGCCTCTTGGCGCAGCGACACGATGACGTAGTGCCACGTCGGGTCGGGCGCCTGGTCGACGTCGGTGGGCGATGGATAGGCATCGGTGTGGGTGTGGGAGTGCATCACGCCGATCAGCTCGAGCCCTCGCGCCTCGGCTTCCCGATCGGCGTGCAGGTGGTCGCGCGGATCGATCGTGTAGAGCCGGCTCGATCCGGCCGCGTTGCGGCAGGGGTAGAAGACCTCGACCCGGCCGCGGGCCGGGTGGCCTGCCAGCAGCCCGCACGCCTCGTCGGGTAGGCCGTCGTAGGCGTGCCCGACCATCTGGCGGTACGTCGTCCCCGTCAGCCTGAGCATCGGCGCAACCTATCGGCGGCGATCACCCCGAACGCGACGTGGTCGGCGAGCTGGGGTCCGTGGTCGAGCGCGCGGAGGCGAGGGTACCGGCGCGCGATGATCCCCATGTCCAGCCCATGGATGGCCACCCCCGCCGCCGCGCCCCAAACGACCGGGTGCCGTCGCGGGACGACGAGCGCGAGCACGACGGTCCACCACAGCGAGATCGCGACGTGCGCGATGCCACCCGCGACGAGGAGCACCTCGTCAGCGCTGTCGTCCGGCAGCAGGAGAGTGCCGGCGGCGCGCACCGGTTCCAGCAGTTCGTCGCCGCGGAACAGGCCGATCGCCGTCGACGGCAGGCCGCTGAGGGTCGCCGCGACCGCCGCGGCGCGCAGGATCCGGCTCACGGGGCCTCATCGTGGCACCCGCTACCCTCCTCAGCCCTATGCGACCGAGCGGTGTGAAGGTGGTGGCGACCAACCGCAAGGCGCGCCGCAACTACGAGGTGCTCGACACCATCGAGGTCGGCATCGTGCTGCAGGGCAGCGAGGTCAAGTCGCTGCGCGAGTCCAAGCTCCAGATCGCCGACGCCTTCGCTCGGTTCGATGGCGGCGAGGCGTACCTGCACTCGCTGCACATCGCGCCGTACCTGCATGCGCAGGAGCACACCGGCCACGACCCTGACCGCCGCCGCAAGCTCCTGCTCCACAAGGGCCAGATCGAGCGGCTGCGGTCGCGGGTCGATCGGGAGCGGCTATCGCTCATCCCGCTATCGGTGTACTTCAAGGACGGACGGGCCAAGGTCGAGCTGGCGCTGGCCAAGGGGCGCCGCACCATCGACAAGCGTCAGGTCGTCGCCGAGCGCGACGCCGCCCTCGACATACGCCGGGCCATGCGGACGAGGGAACGTGGCGAGTAGGCCTCTAGACTGGTCCGGCACATTGACAAGGGGCTGATCTGGTTTCGACGTTGAGACCGGGAGCCGATCCATGCGACCCGAGTTGCTCAGACTCGTTAATCGGGGCACAACAACAACTGCCAACGAGCAGTACGCACTCGCCGCCTAGTCCCTAGGTGAACGAGAGCTATCGCGAGCCGTGAGGCCACGCGGGGCCTGTCCATCGCAGCCCGGCAACAGAAGCGGTGGAGGACGGCAGGGAGAGACCGCTGACGGCGTGAAAGACCGCTGACACCGGAGAAAGATCCGGCGGAGGGCGCAAGCCCCACCGACCCGGCGGTGCGGTAGCCGTAGAGCCGCAAGCTCGGGAATGGTCGTAGC
>CAYSAC010000270.1:0-4857 GCA_964428815.1 uncultured Acidimicrobiaceae bacterium
ACCGGAGACTGAACAGTGCATCTGCGCGCCACCCATCTCCTCGAGCGTGACCTTCTCGCCGATCACCATCTCGGCCATGCGCGGCGAGCCGAGGTACATCGAGGCGTTGCCCTCGACCATGATCACGATGTCGCAGAAGCTCGGGATGTAAGCGCCGCCGGCCGCGGACGGCCCGAACAGGCAGCAGACCTGCGGCACGCGACCCGACAGCTTGACCTGGTTGTAGAAGATCCGCCCCGCCCCGCGGCGACCGGGGAACAGCTCGACTTGGTCGGTGATGCGCGCACCGGCGGAATCGACGAGCCAGAAGACGGGCAGCTCGTGGCGAAGTGCGTACTCGGTCAGCCGGACGATCTTCTCGACCGTGCGCGCGCCCCAGGAGCCGGCCTTTACCGTGGGGTCGTTGGCCATGACGCACACGGGCCTGCCATCGACTCGGCCGACGCCGGTCACCACGCCGTCGGCCGGCAGGTCGTCGGCCTGGTTGTTGGCGAGCAGCGCGTCCTCGACGAAGGAGCCCTCATCGAGCAGGAGCGCGAGCCGGTCGCGGACGAACAGCTTGCCCTGGCGCGCGAGCTTGTCGGCCTCCTTGTGGAGGTTGCCGGCGAGTGCGCGCTCGATCTTCTGCCCGAGCTCGGACATCAGCAGGTCACTGACGCCGGATCGCGAGGATGGCGACGTCGTCAGTCATGGGCTCGGTCGCGAAATCACGGGCCGCTTCCAGCAGCGCCTTGCACAGCACGTCGGGCGGCGCGCCAGGGTCACGGCGGAGGATGTTGGCGATGCGGTCCTCGCCGAACAGCTGCTCGCCGCTGCGGGCCTCGGCCAGCCCGTCGGTGTAGAGCAGCAGGAGATCGCCCTCCTCGAGCGGGATCTCACGGCTGTGGTACTGCCCGACGGGGTCGAGCATCAGCAGCGGGCCGGTCGCCCGCAACGGGCGCACCTCGCGGTCGTGCCAAAGCCACGCGGGCGGGTGCCCCGCCGACGTGACGCGCAGCGTGCCAGCCTCGGTGTCGAACACGACGACGCAGATCGAGATGAACTCCTCTCCCCGCTCGAGTGAGGACATCTGCGCGTTGAGCTCTTCCATCGCCTGCGCGGGATCGCGGTACTGGCGGAGGAAGACGCGCAGCAGGTACTTCGCCTGGAAGGCGGTGATCGACGGCTCGATGCCGTGGCCCGTGACGTCGCCGATGACGGCGGCGATCCGGCCAGGCGCGACGCGGAACACGTCGTAGAAGTCGCCGGCCATGAGCCCTGTGCCGGCTTGGTACACCCGACCCAGCTCGAAGCCAGCGAAGTCGGGCAGCTCCTCAGGCGCGAGCCTGGCCGCCCATCGCCGCGGGGCGAGCTCCTCCTGCGAGAGCACCTCCTCGGCGCGTCGTTCGAGCAGCGAGCGGTCCTCCGCAAGCCGCGCCTCCCTGACGAAGCTGCGGGCGAACACGAACGACAGCCCGACCGGCACGAGGACGAGCGCGAACAGCAGAGGTGCCTGGCGCGAGTCCCACAGCGCAGTGATCGCTGAGGCGAACGCGAGCACCGAGTAGATGACCGCGCTGTGCACCTCGCGCCGGAAGGCGCTGCGGGCGAGGACGGTGGCGTCGGCTTCGGCGCCGAACTCGTCGAGCACGCGCTGCCACACACGTTGCAGACGCTGCGCCGACCGGGCCCACACCGCCGCGGCGATGAGGCAGGCGACGGCCACGAAGGCCAGGATCGGCGTGTCCATGGTCGGGCTGATGGTAGTGCCACGGGTGCTTCGCGCACCCACAGGTCAGGTCCTGCGCAGCACGCACCAGGTGCCGGGCCCTGCCTCCGAGGCCACACCTCGCCAATCGCCCGGGAGGGCGTCGTCGACGTCCTCGGCCGGCAGGTGGATGGGCGTGTCAGGCCCGACGCTGTTCACCCAGACGACCGCGCCAGAGGCGGCGAGGACGCGGTCGACTTCGGCCGGGAACAGCAGCATGTTGACGAGCACGACCATGGCGAACGCCCCATCGGGGAACGGGAGCGTGCTGCCGTCCGCCCGGATGCGCGGCGCGGTGCGCGGCGCCAGTCGCAGCATCTCCATCGACAAGTCCGCGCAGATCACCGGCGGGACGGAGGCCACCAGCAGGCTCGTCGACAGCCCGGTGCCAGACCCGAGCTCGAGCGTCGGACCGGCGAGTGGGCCGCCCCTGGCCAGCGCGTCGTCGAGCGGTGCCTGGCGGCCGGGTCCGTCGCGGGTGTGCCAGTCCGCCGCCAGCCCGTCGAACAGCTCGCCCACCTTGCTGGCCCGCTCCGGCGTCCACCCACCGGGCTCGAACGCGACCTGCCGGGTCACCCTCCGCATCGGGTGATCCTCGGCGGAGCCGCTCGGCGGCTCGTCACGCGGGATCACCGGGTCGAGGTGCGTGATCACGACCGGTCGCCCTCCCACGCGCTGACGTCGACTCCCATGGCCTTGATCCCCTTGACCACGACCCGCGGGTTGAGGATGCCGGGCGGCCAGTCGTAGTGCCACATCCGCTCCTCGGCCGTGCGAGCCACGAACATCGACGCCTGGTCGATGGTCATCAGCACGCCGCGCCGGCACACCGTCCGCTCGTAGCGGTCGGCGTGGTCGACGTCGAGCACGAAGTTCATCGAATCGCACATGCCGACGATGTTGTCGTTGAACCAGTCGTACGGCGTCGTGGATAGGTGCAGGAGCGCCGCGTCCCGCGGTGTCACATCGCCGTCCTTCGCCTGCAACGTGATCGGAGCGAGGCAGCACGCGCAGTAGCTCTCGAGCGTCAGCTCCTTGCCGGCGAACGGCGGCATCTTCGATACCGCGATCGACTCCATCGCGCAGCCCGCCCAGGAGTGGAAGGCCCCGTCGATGTGGACCGCGACCTGGCTCGGGTAGCTCGAGAACGGCTGGAACTTGAGAAGGTTGCCGTTCTGGCTGTCCTGGTCGACGACGCACACGATGCCGAGCTGGAGCTCCTTGTACGCCTGAAGGACGGCTCTCCGGTCCAGCCCGGTCGCCTCGTGCACGTCACGCAGGTTCGGGCCGTGGCCGGCGGCGCACCAGTGCTCGTACACGACCTGGCGGACCTGCTTGGCGTGGTCGGAGAACTCGAAGGCGGGGACGTTCTGGGGCATCGGGAGATCGTACGATCAGACGATCGGTCCAGACGCAGCGGCCATCGTCGGGCACCTCGCCAACCCCGCACGCCGCCGCGTCGCTAACCGCCAACCAGCGCCGAGGCAATACCTAACGAACGACGAGCCCGAGGCAATAGCTCATGCATGCGTGAGGTATTGCCTCGAGTCCGCTGGGTTTACTCGCTGCGCTTGCGGACTCGCAGCTTGATCGGCGTCGAGCCGAACTCGAAGGTCTCGCGCAGCCGGCGCTCGAGGTAGCGCAGGTACGTCGGAGGGATCTCCCGGTTGGCGAACAGCGTGAACGTGGGTGGATCGATCGCGGCCTGCGTCGCGTAGAGCACCTTGACCCCGTGCGGTCCCGGCTGAGCTTGCTGCGCGGCGCGCATCACCTCGTTGACCCGGCGCGTCGGCACCCGCTTGTGGTAGTCGTCGATCGTCCCTGCGAGCGCGGGCAGCAGCTTGTGGGTGCCCTTGCCGGTGAGTGCGCTGATCTTGAGCACGGGCGAGTCGCCGATGAAGTGCAGCCGTTGGCCCAGCTGGTAGGTGACCTCGATGCGCTGATCGGCGTCGAGCGTCTCCCACTTGTTCAGCACGACGACGACGGGGCATCCCGCGGCGTCGATGCGCTCAGCCAGTCGCTGGTCCTGGGCGGTCACGCCGACCGTCGCATCGATCACGAGCACGGCGACGTCGGACTTGTCGACTGACTGCAGCGCCCGGACGAGCGAGTAGTACTCGGTGCCGTCGTCGATCTTCGACTTCCGTCGCATGCCAGCGGTGTCGACGAACCGGATCGGACCGTCCTCGGTCTCCACGATGGTGTCGATGCTGTCGCGGGTCGTCCCAGGGAGGTCGTGCACCACCGCACGCTCCTCGCCGATGAGTCGGTTGAACAGCGTCGACTTCCCGACGTTGGGCCGACCGACGAGCGCGACCGAGAACACGCGGTCGGCCTCGTCCTCCCCCTCCTCCGGTGGCTCCTCCGGGCGAGGAAGGTGGCCGACGAGCTCGTCGAGCAGATCGCCCGCGCCGCGACCGTGCAGCGCGCTGACCGGCGTGGGGTCGCCGAGGCCGAGCTGGAGCATCTCCCAGATGGCGCCCTCTCGGTTGGCATCGTCGACCTTGTTGGCCACCAGCACCACAGGCTTGCCCGAGCGGCGCAGCAGGTCGGCGACGCGCATGTCCTCGTCGGTCACACCGGTGACGACGTCGACCACGAACATGATCGCGTCGGCGTCCTTGATGGCGCGTTCGCTCTGGCGGCTCACCTTCTCGTCGAGCGAGTCGCCTCCCGGCAACCAGCCGCCGGTGTCCACGAGGACGAACGGCACGCCCTGCCAGTCGGCCTCGACCTCCTTGCGATCGCGCGTGACGCCCGGCTTCTCCTCGACGATGGTGGCGCGGCGGCCGACGATGCGGTTGACCAACGTCGATTTACCCACGTTGGGGCGCCCGATGATGGCGACGGTCGGCAGCTCGCTCACCTTGACACCGCGGCGCGGAGCGCAAACCCGTCGGTCGCGATGACCTCGACCGGCTGCGGCAAGTCGTCTGGCGTGGTGCCATCGAGGAAGCGGCCCTGGGTCAGGCAGACGTCGGGCAAGAGGTAGCGGTGACCCGCCGGCTCGGTAGCGAGCACGCGGGCGAGGTCCTCGCCGACCATCAGGCCGGTGACCGCGATGTTGCCGCCGAAGTACTGGTTCTCGACCTCCACGATGCGGACGTCGT
>CAYSAC010000271.1:0-4828 GCA_964428815.1 uncultured Acidimicrobiaceae bacterium
GGTAGTTGCGGTTGGTGAGGCCGCCGGCCAGCGGCTCGACCTCGATTCGCCGTCCCCGCCAGCTCGGAATCCGCCCGACGACTTCGTCGATCCCGACCGCCATGCGCGCGCCTCCACCCCCACGCACTCCCGACACCCGCACGATAGCGGGACCGCGGCACCTGGCGTGACATGAGAAGGCTCTAATCCAGGACTAACCTCGGATTCAGGACTCAGGCGGATACTGGGCTGGTGCTGGATGGCGCTGAAGGCCCACGCGGGCATTCCTCGGAGTCGGGATCGGATGCGGCGCAGACCGTGAGCGATCCGGCTCGCCCGTGGGACGCGGGATCGACGCCCGCGTCGGCCCTTCGCGGCATGAGCGAGATTCGGGGGCGCGTCCTGACCTTCCTCGGTGGGATCCGCCTCCGGCTGGTCTGGTGGTTCATCGTCGTCCTGGCCCTCGCGACAGCGGGTTCGGTCGTCCTGGTCCGCGAGGTCCTCGTCCAGCGTCTCGACGCGCGGATCGAGTCGGAGCTCGCCCAGGAGGTCGACGAGATCCGGCGCCTGGCAGACGGGAACGATCCGGCGACCGGTCAGCCGTTCGGGGAACGTGTCGATCGGATCTTCGAGGTTTTCCTTTCGCGGAACATCCCCCCACAGCACGAAATGCTCGTGACCTTCCTCGACGGCCGCCTCCACTCCTACAGCCCCCGGGACGAGCCCCCTCCGCTCGATGAGGTCCACTCGCCCTACCCGCTCCACGAGGATGCTGTGCTCGTGGCCCGCTGGGCGAGCCTCGAGGAACCCTCTCGCGGGCGAGCCGAGACGCCGGTCGGCGACATCGAGTACCTCGCCGTGCCATTCCTGGTCCGGGGCGAGCCCGTGGGGGTCTTCGTGGTCGCGAGCTTCCGGGACCTCCAGCGCGCCGACACTGACGCGGCGTCGCTCGCGGCGGCGATCGTGGGGCTGGTGATGCTCGTCATCGGATCCGTCCTTGCCGTCAGGCTCGCCGAGCGCATCCTCGCACCGGTCCGACTTGTGACGCGCACGGCGCACTCGATCTCGGAGACCGACCTGAGCCAACGGATCCCCGTCCACGGCTACGACGAGATCTCGGACCTGTCGGGCACATTCAACGAGATGCTCGAGCGGCTCGAGGCCGCATTCGCGACCCAGCGCCGGTTCATCGACGACGCCGGGCACGAGCTGCGGACGCCGATCACGGTCATTCGTGGCCACCTTGATGTCATGGGCGAGGACCCCGACGACCGGCAGCGGACGCTCGAGCTCGTCTCGGACGAGCTGGAGCGGATGAGCCGGATGGTCGACGATCTGCTCACGCTCGCCCGGACGGAGCAGCCGGACTTCCTGCACCTGCGCCTGGTCGACCTCGACGAGCTGACCATCCGGATGCTCGAGAACGCCCGGGGACTGGCGCCGCGCGACTGGCAGCTCGAAGGGACAGCCGAGGGCCGGGCCACGATCGACGAGCAGCGGCTCATGCAGGCGGTCCTTCAGCTCGCCGCGAACGCCGTCCGCCACACCAGCGAAGGCGAACGCGTGGACCTGGGCTCGGAGATCCGCGGCGGCTACGCCCGCTTCTGGGTGCGCGACTCGGGTCCCGGCGTCCTCCCCGAGGAGCGGGAGCGGATCTTCGAGCGCTTCTTCCGCGGCCGGTCCGGCCATCGTCGTTCGGACGGCGCCGGCCTGGGCCTGTCGATCGTCCAGGCGATCGCGGACGCCCACGGCGGCCGCGTCGAGCTCGACAGCGAGCCCGGCCAGGGGGCGACCTTCACCGTGGTGGTGCCGGCCAACCCGGAGGTTTCGACATGAGCCGGATCCTGATCGCCGAGGACGAACCCCGGATCGCGTCGTTCCTCGAGAAGGGCCTGCGGGCCAACGGCTTCACGACGACCGTGACGGAGGACGGACGCGACGCGCTCGACCTCGCGGATTCGGAGGACTTCGACCTGCTCATCCTGGACGTCGGGCTGCCGGGGAGGGACGGCTTCAGCGTCCTGCGCGAGCTTCGGGCTCGCGGCCGGCGGCTCCCGGTCATCATCCTCACCGCTCGAGACAGCGTCGAGGACACCGTCGCCGGCCTCGAGGGCGGAGCAGACGATTATGTCCCGAAGCCGTTCCGCTTCGAGGAGCTGCTGGCACGGGTCCGGGCTCGTCTCCGCGAGGACCACGTCGCGGAGCCGACGGTCCTCCGAGTGGGCGAGGCGTCCCTCGACCTTCGGACGCGCCGGCTCACGGTCGGGGCCAGGACGGTTGAGCTCACCGCGCGGGAATTCGCGATGGCGGAGATGTTCTTTCGGCATCCGGGCCAGGTGCTGAGCCGGGAGCAGCTCCTGAGCCACGTCTGGGGCTACGACTACGACCCGGGCTCGAACGTCGTCGAGGTCTACATCCGCTATCTGCGCCAGAAGCTCGGCGAGCCCTGGATCACGACCATCCGGGGAATGGGCTACCGACTGGAGGTGGCGGCCGAGTCGAGCCAATCGCGCCCTGACCACTGAGCGGTCACAGCGATAGACCACGCAGCCCCACAGGGGCCTTCGATTGGAACTCCCTCATCTTCGTCTCATGTCTGTCTAGCAAGGCCGCGTATCCTCCGCGGTCGCAGACGTCGCACCCGAGGCGACACCGCCCAGGAGGTCGTAGTGGACCTGAAGCGACTCATCATCTCGGCGCTCGCCGCGCTGCTTGCCCTGAGCGGGATAGGCTCGATCCTGGCCATGCAGCACCAGCCAAGAGCCGTGGAGGCCATCGAGCTCTCCGACGATGATCGGGCGCCAGGCATCCAACGCGACGACGATGGCGGACCTGCCTACGAGGCGGTGGACGACGACGACACGCCGGGCGGGGCGGGCAGCGGGGACGACGACGACAGCGGTGGCGGTGAGGACGACGACGACAGCGGTGGCGGCGAGGACGACGACTAGGCTCTCCCTGCAGGAGGGGCGCTTCGTCGGTTGAGCATCGCTTCAGGGCCGAGAGCGATTGGAGTTCTCTCACCTTCGGCTCATCTCCGTCTAACCACGGTTGCGTAGCGTCCGCCCCATGGTGGCTGTGCGCTCTTTCGATGGCGAGGTGAAATCGCCGAGCCCGACCCGACGCTGGAGCTTCGAGGCCGGCGACACGATCGTCCCCGGACGGCGCGCGCTGAAGCTCCTCGGCGGAGGCGATCGGTACGAGGCGTGGGTCGCCTGGGATGAGCGCCTCCACGTCCCGGTGGTCGCCAAGCTCCTCCGTCGACACCTGGTCGACGATCCCAACGCCCGGGCGGCGATCTCCGCGGAAGCGGAGGCCCTGGAGCACCTTCAGCACCCGGTGCTGGTCAGGTCGTTCGGCGCCGTCCTGGACGGCGACCGGCCCCACCTGGTCCTCGAGTTCTTGGACGGGCCGCGGCTGTCGACCCTGATCCGCAAGTTCGGGCCGCTCGCGGCCGAGCAACTCGTGCCGCTCGCCCGGCGACTCTGCTCGGCGCTCCAGTTCATGGCCGGTGAGGGCTGGGTCCACCTGGACGTCAAGCCCAGCAACATCGTCATGACCTCGTCGCCCCGGCTGATCGACCTCAGCGTCACGCGCCGCGAGGCCGATGCGAGGCGCATCAGCCGGCCCGTCGGCACCGACGCCTACATGGCGCCTGAGCAGTGCGAGCCGGCCCGTTTCTCGGAGATCGGCCCTCCGGCCGACATCTGGGGGCTCGGCGCCACGCTCTTCGAAGCGCTTGCCGCCCGGAAAGCGTTCCCGGCCGATGGCGTCGCGCGATTCCCGCAGCTCCGAGCCCTGCCTCCGTCCCTGCCGGACAAGGCTCCGCCCGCGCTCGCCGCAGCCGCCAGGGCCTGCCTCCAGGACGACCCCGCCAGACGGCCGACGGCCGCCGAGCTCGACGAGATGCTCGAACCGCTCGCGGAGTGGTCGTCGCGAGCGCTTCGCCGGCTGCGCTGACGGTGCGGGGCCCTGAGAGATTTCTCAGTCTCCCCTCACCTCGGTCCAAGGAGCCGACCGTACGGTGAAGGTGCCTCGGGGGTGACGTCTCTCGCAGGCGTCGCACTCGAACTGTGACTGAAGAGGAGAACCTGATGGACCTGAAGCGACTCACCGTCTCGGCGCTTGCCGCAGTGCTCGCGCTGAGCGGGATCGGCTCGATCCTGGCGATGCAGCAGCAGCCTGGTGCCGTTGAGGCCGTCGATCTCTCCGATCGGGACCCGGCGATCCGCCGTCAGGGCGACGACGGGCCCGCGCTGGAGGTTCTCGTCGACGACGAGGTCCTGGGCGACGGCGATGACACGACCGGCGACGACGGCACGAACGGCGGCGCCAACACCGGCGACGGCGACAACACGACCGGCGACGACGGCACGAACGGCGGCGCCAACACCGGCGACGGCGACAACACGACCGGCGACGACGGCACGAACGGCGGCAACAACACCGGCGACGGCGACCGGACGGCCGGCAACGACGGCACCTCGGGTGGCAACAACACCCGCGTCAACTCCAACACCGGTGGTGGCACCGGGGGCGGCGACAACACCTAACCTCCCAGCCACGGATCGAAACGGGGCGCCTTGACGGGCGCCCCGTTTCTTATGTGTTCCTCCACAGTCGGCAAGGGCAGGCACTAGCCGAGCCGCGCCGGTCAGCTCGTGCCCGCGACGGCTACAGCTGGGACTTCGTGCCGGTAGCCGGGCGGACCTTCACCGACTCGGGCAGCGCCGTCTGCCACTGACAGGTCGTTCCCGCTACGCTGAGACGGTCGGGGTCGAGCGGAGGGTCGAGGGTGGTCGAGCACGCCCGCGCGGTGATCGTCGGTGGCGGCGTCGGCGGGACGTCG
>CAYSAC010000272.1:0-4813 GCA_964428815.1 uncultured Acidimicrobiaceae bacterium
TGCGACAGGACCCCGACGTGCTCGTCATCAGCGAGCTCCCCGACCTCGAGTCCATCCGCCTGGCGCTCACAGCAGCCGAGACCGGTCACCTCGTCATCACGAGCCTGCACACCCTTGACGCGGTGAGCTCGGTCGATCGGATCGTCGACGTGTTCCCCGAGGGCGTCCAGCCCCAGGTGCGGTTCCAGCTGGCGATGGTGTTGCAGGCGATCATCGTGCAGCAGCTCGTTCCCACTACCAGCGGCGGGCGCATTCTTGCGACCGAGGTGCTGAAGGCGAGCCCCGGGGTGCGCGACGCGCTGCGCGGCGGCGAGGAGGGCGCGCTGGCGAACGCGCTCATCACCGGTGTCTCCGAGGGCATGAGGACGATGGACCGGTCGCTCGCGGAGCTTGCCAACGAGGGCCGGATCACCGATCAGGTCGCCCTCGAGCACTGCAACGACCCCGACGAGCTCCGCCACTTCCTCGAGTCCGACGACGAGGGGCTGCACTAGCCCCAAACCCGCGTTCTGGCGGTGAAATCGCGCTGCTTTCCGGCGCGTTTCCACCGCCAGTTCGGTGCTTGCTGGGTGCCTAGCGGTCGAGGATCTCGGCGGCAGCGCGCTCGCCGGAGCGCACCGCGCCGTCGATGGTGCCGTGCGAGATCGACGCCGTCTCGGTGCCAGCCCATCGACAGCACGACCTCGCGGCGCTGATCGGGCGGGAGTGACCAGAACCGCCGGGCCTTGGGTCCGGTCGCGAAGCACGCGAGGACGCCGGGCGTGCCGGAGGCGGGTGATGCGTCGAGGGTGATCTCGACATCGTCGTCCATCGCCACCGACGCGCCCGCGAGCCCGTCGATGCGCCAGAACGCCTCGTCGTAGACGACCACGACCTTGATCTCGGTTCCGGCCGGCAGCTGGTGCAGGAGCAGCGCGTGCTCACCGGGCAGTGGCGGGTCGTAGAGCACCCTGCTGGCGAGCGCCGGAGGGATCGCCAGCACGACGTGGCGGGCGGCGACGGTCACCGTCGGACCGGACACCTCGACGCGCTCGTGGTCCTGGCGGATCGCGTGGATCGGCGCATCGAGCACGAGGTCGTCACCGAGGTCGGCGGCCATCGCATCGGCGATCGCCTGCGCGCCGCCCTCGATCATGTCCTGCTGGTAGCCGTCCTCGATGGACATGAACCGGACCAGCCCGCCACCTGAGTGGATCAAGAACAGGACGTTGAGCAGCGAGACCTCAGAGAGGTCCGAGCAGAAGAGCGCGCACAGGGTCGCCTCCAGGAGGTCGCGCGCCGTGCGCGTCGGCACGTTGGTAGGCGACAGCCATCCCCGCGCCGTCACCGCGTCCCAGGCCGCGGCGCGCGGCGCGTTCCACGGTGCGTCGACGGGCACCTTGCGGGCCATGGCGTCCAGGCGAGCGATCGCCTGCCCCGCGCTGAGGAGCGCGATGGGGTTGATGCGGGGTGTCTTCGCGCTCGGGTAGCGGCGCACCTTGCCGCCGGTGGCGAGGATGGAGTCACCGATCGCGTAGGTCCGGTACAGCTTGACGCCGACCTCGGCCGCGAGCGCGTGGATCCGGTCCTGGTGCGGGCCGATGAACGTGCCGCCCATGTCGAGGGGCGCGCCGCCGGCGCTCCTGGTCGTCCAGACGCGGCCGCCGACGCGCGACCTCGCCTCGGCGACTACGACGGCGCGACCCGCCTCGCGAAGCCGGCGAGCCGCGGTCAGGCCGGCATAGCCAGCGCCGACAACGCAGACGTCCGTCTCGATCCGCCGCGCCACCGCGGCATCATTCCGCAGATCGGCGCCCTACGCGCTGCGGACGGCTTCGACCCCACGGTCGTCTCCGTCGGCGTCGCGCAGGACCTCGATGCCTTCGAAGCCGGTTGCCTTCAGCACCCCGCGCATGGTGTCGTACTGGTCACCGCCGATCTCGACCAAGAGGTGACCCCCAGGCCCTAGCAGCCGCGTCGCGGCGCCGACAACAACCCGTCGTGTGACAGCGAGCCCGTCCTCGCCGCCGACCAGCGCTCGCCGCGGCTCCCACTCCTGGACGTCGCGCGGCAGCAGCGCCAGCGCCGCGTCGGGTACGTACGGCGGCACCGAAGTCACGACGTCGGTGTGCCCGGTCAGCCACGCAGGGAGCGCGGCCTCGAGGTCGGATTCGTCGGCGTCGACGCCGTTCGCCCGTGCGCACGCGACCGCGGCGCGATCGATGTCCGTCGCCAGCACGCGAGCGCTCGGCACGGCGCGCGCCAGCACCGCGGCGATGGCACCGCAGCCGGTGCAAAGGTCGACCGCCGTCCCTCCCTCTGGCAGGTGGCGAGCGGCGCGCTGCGCCAGCTCGACCGTGTGCGGCCGTGGCACGTAGACGCCGTGCTCGATCCGGAGCCGAACGCCGCCGAAGTCCACCGTGCCGACGAGCCAGGCCAGCGGCTCGCCCGCCTCCCGGCGCACCAGCAGTGACTCGAGCCGCCGGGCGTCGCCGCCTGCTGCGCCGAGCAGCGCAGCGGCCTCGTCCCCCGCCGAGACGCACCCAGCGGCGGCTAGCCGAGCGGTCGTGCGCGCAGGTGGGTCCATGCCGCCGAGCCTCGCATCCTGCGGCATCTGTCGACGGTCTTCGTCGATAGGTGCCGCAAGAACGCGATGGGTCTGGCTAGGTTGACCGGCCGTGGAGACCGCTGCCGTCGTCGTCCTCTGCGCGGTAGCGGGCCTGCTCGTCGGCGGCTTCCTGAACGTGCTCGTCGACCGGGTGCCCGACCGGTTGCCGCTGCGCGGCGGCGACCGCCAGGAGCACGAGCCATGCGCGCCGATGAGGGCGGTTGTCCCGATGCAGCCGTGGCTCCTGCGCCGCGGCCGCAGCCCTGACGGCACCGCGCTTCCCCGTCGCTACCTCGGGGTCGAGCTCGTCACTGCAGCGCTGTTCGCCGTCGCTGGCTTGCGCTACAGCGACTCGAGCGCGCTCTTGCCGATCCTCGTCCTCTGCGCTGCGTTGGTGACGACCTCGACGATCGATCTCCAGGTGCAGCGGATCCCTGACCGCATCGTGTTCCCCGCGCTGCTCATCTCGGTCCCGCTCATCGTCGCGGTGTCCATCGAGAAGGACGCGACCGGCGCGATCAAGGGGGCAGTGATCGGCGCGGCCGCCTACTTCTTGCTCCTGTTCCCGTTCAACCTGATGAACCCGCGGTGGATGGGGTTCGGCGATGTGAAGCTCGCGCTGCTCATGGGCCTGTTCCTCGGGTGGCTCGGCTGGAGCGGGTTGACCCCGACTGTGGGCGCGATCCGGATGGTGTTCTACGGCACCATGATCGGCATGATCCTGGGCGTGGTCGGCGGGCTCGTGCTGACGGGCTTCAGGATGCGCCGCCACTTCCCGCTCGGCCCGTTCATCGCCGCCGGCACGCTTGTCGTCGTGCTGTTCGCCTCGGCGTTCCAGTACTGACATGCCGGTTCACGTCGAGCGCGATGCAGGCGAGACCCGCCGCCGGCTAGCGGAGTGGCTGACCGGGCACCTCGGCGTCGGTGCGGTCGATGTTTCCGAGCTCTCCGGCAACCCGTTCTCCGGGTTCTCGAACGAGACGCTCATCTTCGACGCGTCCTACGAACACGACGGCGCCACGCGGACCGAAGGGATGGTCGTCCGGGTCGAGCCCACCGGTCACCAGGTCTTCCCGTTCACTGGCTTCCGCCGCCAGTACGAAGTCATGGCCGCGCTCGCCGCGACCGACGTGCCCGTGCCGACCATGGCTTGGTACGAGGGGAACCCGGCCGTGCTCGGCGCGCCGTTCTTCGTCATGCAGCGCGTCGAAGGCCGGGTGCCGACCGACAGCCCGCCGTACCACATGGATGGCTGGATGCTTTCGGTCACGCCAGCCGAGCGCGAGCACCTCTGGTGGAGCGCGGTCGACGTGCTCGCCCGCATCCATCGCGTCGGCTTCATGGAGACCGGCCTCGGCTACATCGCGCCGGTTGAGCCCGCCGCGCTCGTCGATCAGGTCCGCGACTACCTGACGTGGGCAGCGCAGGGCCGGTCGCACCCCGTTGCCGAACGGGGGCTCGAGTGGCTCGCGGCGAACGTCCCGACGCGTTGGGTTCAGCCGGCGCTGTGCTGGGGCGACGCGAGGGTGGGCAACATGATCTTCGACGACCGTTGCGACTGCGTGGCGGTGCTCGACTGGGAGATGGTGACCGTCGGCGATCCGGTCCAGGACCTCGCGTGGTTCCTGTTCCTCGACCGCCACCACTCCGAGGGCATCGGCGTCCCGCGTCTCGACGGCCTCCCGACCGCGGCCGCAACCATCGAACGATGGGAGCAGCTGACCAGGCGCACCGCGCACGACCTGGACTGGTACGAGGTCCTGGCTGGCGTCCGTTTCACGGCCATCATGCTGCGGGTCATCGACCTGGCGATCGCCGCCGGCGCCTTCCCGGAGGACACGACGATGGGCTTCGACAACCCGTGCGCCACGCTGACCGCGCAGCTCCTCGACCAGCGAGGCGCCTGAACGGTCTACTGAGCGCCGACACCCGCCCGATACTGTCGTCGCATGCTCCGGTTCCTGACGGCAGGCGAATCGCACGGGCGCGCGCTCGTCGTCATCGTCGAGGGGCTGCCGGCCGGGCTGCCGGTGACGGTCGAGGACGTGCAGGCCGAGCTGGCCCGGCGGCGCCTCGGCTACGGCCGCGGGCCACGGATGAAGTTCGAGCAGGACGAGGTCACGCTCATCGGCGGCGTCCGCCACGGTCGGACGCTCGGTTCACCGGTCGCCATCGAGATCGGCAACACCGAGTGGCAGCGGTCGGACAAGTGGCACGAGGAGATGT
>CAYSAC010000273.1:0-4813 GCA_964428815.1 uncultured Acidimicrobiaceae bacterium
GCCTACCTCCTCGCGGTGCCCGCGCTCGCCGCGCTGGCCCGCCGACGCGCAGGCGCACTCGTGCTCGCCGTCCCGCTCGCTGGCGGCTGGGCGACCGCGACGTGGATCGCGCTGACCATGCACGGTTGGTGGTGGCCCGGCCGCCAGACCGTTGTCGTGCTGCCGATCGCGGCGCTCGCGGTCGCGTGGTGGTGCGCGCAGGTCGTGTCCGCTCGCCGTGCGCTCGTGGTGCTGAGCGCGCTCGCCGCCGCCAGCTGGCTCTGGCTCGTCACCGAGGTCCACCTCGCCCGCCACGTTCTCATCGTCGACTTCGAGGCGACGACCAACCCGGTCGTGCGGGCGTGGCACCCCGTCCTCCCCGACTTCCACCACCCGACCGCGGCGACGCCGGTGCTCGTGCTCGTTTGGGTGGTGGCCATCGCCGCTCTCGCTCTCGTCGGCTGGCACAGCGTTGCGCCAACACCAGTCACCCCAACCGAAAGGATCCCCTCCCATGTCCCTGCGTGATCGACTCCTCCTCGCCACCGTGCCTGTCCTTGCCATCGGGCTCGTCGCGTGTGGCAAGGACGATGGCACCGCCGTGCGCGACAGCGGCAGTGCGTCCGGCAGCGCGTCGACCGCCGCGCTCGAGTGCGAGACGGTCGGGGATCCCTCGCCGGCCGACACCACGGTCGAGGTCGACCTCACCGAGTACGAGGTGACGCCGTCTCCGGCATCTGCGCCTGCTGGCGCCGTCGCGTTCGAGGCGACGATCTCCGGCGATCACGCCCACGAGCTCGTCGTGGTCGCGGGCGCGCCCGACAGCCTGCCGCTCGATGACGCCGGCGCGCTCGACGAGTCAAAGCTGGCCGACGGCGCGCTCATCGGCGAGATCGAGCCGTTCCCCGCGGGCGAGACCTGCGCCGGTGCCTTCGAGCTCGAGGCCGGCGACTACACGCTGCTGTGCAACATCGTCGAGGACCACGAAGGCCAGAAGGAGGCCCACGTCGCCGAGGGCATGATCGCCGCGTTCTCGGTGGAGTGACCCGAGGCAATACCTGTCGAATCCAGGACTCGAGGCAATAACGAACGCATGCGCACGTTATTGCCTCGAGAGCGTCGTTCGATCGTTATTGCCTCAGGTCGTCACCAGGATGCGCGCGCTGGCGAAGGCGCCGATGCCGACGTGGTGGCCGTCGATCACGACCGTCGTCGTGCCGTCGGGCGACGCTGCGGTGATCGTGCCGGCGCGACCCGGCAGCACGTCGGCCTCCTCGAGGTACTCGAGGAGGCCCGGCGTGAACTCGAGCTCTTCGGGGATGCGGCTCACCGTGAACTCGGTCCCGACCTCGACCTCGGAAAGGGGGATGGCGGCGGGCGCGGTGTAGTCGGATCCCGGGATGGGGTTGCCATGAGGGCAGGTGGTCGGCTCACCGAGGACGCGGCTGATCGCCTGCTCGACGGGTTCGGAGATCACGTGCTCCCACTTGCCCGCCTCCTTGTGGGCGTCGGCCCACGACAGCCCGAGGATGTCGGTGAGGAGCCGCTCGGCGAGCCGGTGCCGGCGGACGACCCGCTCGGCGAGGCGGATGCCATCGGCCGTCAGCCCGATGGCGCCGCCAGAGGAGACGAGGCCCTGCGCCTCCATCCGCTTGATCATCTCCGAGACCGCAGGTCGCGAAACGCCGAGCCGGTCGGCGATGCGCGCCTGGATTACATCGAGGTCATCCTCCCGAAGCTCGAAGATCGCCTCGCAGTACTCCTCGAACGCGGGGTGGAACTCGGGCGTCTGGTACTCCGGCACGGGTCCCAACCTATAGCCGGGTCATGCGAACGACCTCGAGCTCCGCGCGGGTCCTGGTGTGCTCATCAGGCGGTGAGCCGCATTCCAGCGCCGGCACCCGGCGGCTCACGGCCACGTCGGCGACGGCACGGTGCTGGCCCTGCTCGTCCTGCCAGCGCAGCTCCACCTCCGCGCCATCTGGCGTCTCGCGCACGGTCTCGGCCTCGAGCGTCACGTCGAGCCATTGCCAGCCGTGCTCGACGAACAGCTCGCGCTCGGCGGCCTGCTGCCACGGGTCAAGCCCGGCCAGCCCGCGGTAGTGCTCGCGCAACGGCGTCGCGTCACCGCCGCGATTGACCACCGCGTCGAGGACCTCGACGTCGAGGCCGGCCCAGAAGCGACCGTCGGGCAACGTGATGCCGGTCGGCGCGAAGCGGTGGCCGCCCGTGTGGCTGCAGCGCCACACGCGCACACCCGGCCAGCGGTGCTCGACCTGCGCGTGCAGCAGCGTCCCGGCGCTCCCGCAGCAGACGTCGCGTCGCCCGTGGGTGCACACCAGCAGCTCGGGCGGCGACGGCCCGACGGTGCTCGGATGATCGCGACCGGCGAGCAGGTCCTCGACCAGCGCGACGAGACCGTCGGCTTCGACGAGGTGGTCGGTGCCGGTGAAGTCTGCCGTCGCGACGCGCCGGCGGTACACGACGCGGAGGGGACCGCTGTCGTTGTGCGGCGCCACCGCGACGACTCGCACGTCGAGCCCGCCGGCCAGTGCATCGGCGAGCAGCGGTCCGAGCGGCGCTAGCAGCGGCGCGGTCTTGACGTCCGCCGGCCAGGGCAGCGGGGTCTCGACGAGCAGGAAGGCGTCGTGCTCGCCAGCGGTGCCGACAGGATCGAGGTGGATGCTGCGGGCGTAGTCCGCACACCGCCAGTCCCGCGGGTCCGCGCTCACCCGGACGAGCCTACGGCCGCGACGAGCCTCACGACCCCGACCACCGCAAACGCCACCGCGCCGGCGCGGGCGAGCGTCCGGGCCGACACCCGGCGCGTGAGCAGCCGGCCTGCCGTGAGCGCGACCGAGGTCGCGCCTATGAAGCCGATCGTCCCGCCGATCCATACGGCGAGGACCCCGCGATCGGCGGCGAGCGATGCCGACGCGAGCGTCGACTTGTCGCCCAGCTCGGCCAGCACGAAGGCGCCGACGACGGCCGCCAGCCCTCCCCGCGCCACTGCGTCGCCGCCCTGGTCACGACCGGCCTCGCGCCAGGTCCACACCGCGAACGCGCAGAACAGGACGCCGCTGCCGATGGCCGCGGCCCGATCGCCGACCATCTCGCCGACGGCGGCGCCGATCGTCACCGACAGGCCCTGCATCGCGGCGATGACGACGCTGAGCGCGAGCAGCAGCCGCCACGCAGACTGCTTTGCCCCGGCGGTCACGACGACGAGCTGGGTCTTGTCCCCGAGCTCGGCGAGGAAGACGACCGCGAGCGCGGTGAGCAGGTCGGTCAAGGGGTCGACTCTAGGAGCCTGCTGAGCGAGCCGTGCGTGCATCCGGCGAGGTGCGCAGGGCTTGCTCAGCAGTCTCCTAGGGTCGGCCGGTGCGCCTTCCGCTCCTCTGCGCCCTGCTCGTGCTGATGACCTGTGGTGGCGACGAGGGCGCGGACGCGGTCATCGTCGCCGAGGACCTGCGCTTCCTTCCCGCTCGCGTCGAGGTCGCCGCGGGCGAGATCACCCTTGCCATCGAGAACCGCGACGAGGGCGTCAACCACAACATCCACATCACCGACGCGGCCGGCTCTGCGGCGACCGATCTGGCCGAGGGCACGTCCACGCAGTCGCTCACCGTCACGATCGACGAGCCCGGCGAGTACGAGGTCATCTGCGACCTGCACCCGAACATGGTGTTGGTGCTCGCTGTCGAATAGCCCCACCCCCGCGGTCACGGCTCGTCGGTAGCCTCCAACGGTGGCTGCGCTCGACCGCTTCTCCCCGCCGGTGCGGGCCTGGTTCGAGTCGTCGTTCCCCGCGCCCACTCCCGCGCAGGAGCAGGGCTGGCCCGCGATCGCGTCGGGCGAGCACGCGCTGATCCTCGCCCCGACGGGATCGGGCAAGACGCTCTCGGCCTTCCTGTGGGGCATCGACCGGCTCGTCAGCGCGCCGCCGCCTGAGAAGGAGCGCCGCACCCGCGTCGTCTACCTGTCGCCGCTTCGAGCGCTGGCGGTCGACGTCGAGAAGAACCTGCGCGCGCCGCTGCAGGGCATCCGGCTGGCCGCTGAGCGGCTGGGCCACGACCTCTACGAGCCGACCGTCGGCATGCGTACGGGCGACACGCCCGCCAACGTTCGCCGCCAGCTCGTCCGCAACCCGCCCGACATCCTCATCACCACGCCAGAGTCGCTCTACCTGATGCTGACCTCCCAGGCGCGGGAGACGCTGCGGGGCGTCGAAGCCGTCATCGTCGACGAGATCCACGCGGTTGCTGCGACCAAGCGCGGCGCGCACATGGCGCTCACGCTCGAACGCCTGACGGCGTGGTGCGATGTACCGCCGCAGCGGATCGGCCTGTCCGCGACGCAGCGCCCGCTCGAGGAGATCGCCCGGTTCCTCGGCGGCAAGCAGGACGAGCGCGCGTGGCGGCCGGTCACGGTGGTCGACGCCGGCATCAGCAAGCAGATGGACATCGAGGTCATCGTCCCCGTCGACGACATGGGCGACCTGGGCGAGATCATCGACGAGCCCGCCAGCGGACCTGCACCGGCAAGGCCGGTTCGCCGATCGATCTGGCCCGCGATGCACCCGCGACTGCTCGAGCTGGTCGAGCAGCACCGGTCGACGCTGATCTTCGTCAACGCCCGCCGCCTCGCGGAGCGGCTGGCGACGCGGCTCAACGAGCTGCACGAGGAGGCGGGCGACCACACCGGCGCGGAGGCGGTCGGCACCTCGCCTGGCGCCGGCCGCGAGCTGGTCAAGGCCCACCACGGCTCGCTGTCGCGCGAGCAGCGCCTGCAGATCGAGGACGAGCTCAAGTAGGGCACGCTCAAGGGCCTCGTC
>CAYSAC010000274.1:0-4795 GCA_964428815.1 uncultured Acidimicrobiaceae bacterium
GGCTCGTTCCCGGCCACGGCAGCGAGGCGGGCGAGTGCCGGCTGTACCAGGAGGGCGACGACGTCCGCCGCATCGACTGGAACGTGACCGCGCGCACGCAGCAGACGCACGTCCGCGAGACGATCGCCGATCGCGAGCTCGAGACGTGGCTGATGGTCGACCTGTCGGCCAGCCTCGACTTCGGGACCGCGGCCTGCACCAAGCGCGACCTCGCCGTCGCCGCCGCTGCGGCCGTCGGCTTCCTCACCGCGAGGACCGGCAACCGCGTCGGCGCGGTGATCCTCGCCGGCGGGCGGATGAGCGCGGTACCCGCGCGCAGCGGCCGGGTGCACCTGCAGGCGATCCTCCACCGGCTGATCACGACGCCGATCACCGACGGCGGCGGGGCCACGGACCTCTCAGGCGGCATCAGCCGTCTTGCCATCCCCAGCCACCGTCGGGGCCTCGCGGTCGTCATCTCCGACTTCCTCGCGCCGGAGGGGTGGCAGCGGCCGCTGCGCGCCGTCTCCGCTCGCCATGAGGCGCTTGCGATCGAGATCGTGGACCCGCGCGAGCTCGAGCTGCCGGCCGTCGGCGTCCTCTCGCTCGTCGACCCGGAGACCGGCCAGCACCGCGAGGTGCAGACCTCGAGCGCCGCGCTTCGTGAGCGCTACGCCCGCGCCGCGGCGGACCAGCGCGAGGCCATCGCGACCACGCTGCGCGGCGCGCGGGTCGATCACCTGCGGCTGCGGACCGATCGCGACTGGCTGCTCGACCTCGTCAGGTTCGTCGCGCTGCGACGCGACCGCATAGACCACATGCGACGGGCGGCACGCTGATGGGCTCGCTCGACTTCCTCGCTCCTGATCGGCTTGCGCTCCTACCGGTCGTCGCCGTTCTTGGCCTCGTCTACGCCGCATTGCAGCGGCGCAACAAGCGGTATGAGGTGCGCTTCACCAACATCGCGCTGCTCGATGTCGTCGCGCCGAAGCGCCCGGGGTGGCGCCGCCATGCAACCGCGCTCGCCTTCCTGCTGAGCGCGGCCACGCTCGTCGTCGCGTTCGCGCAACCGACGCGCGACGTCCGCGTGCCGAAGGAGCGCGCGACGGTCGTGCTCGCCCTCGACACGTCGCTGTCGATGGAAGCCACCGACGTCGCGCCCTCGCGCATCGAGGCCGCGCAGCAGGCGGCCGTCGCCTTCCTCGACGTCGTGCCCAAGTTCATGAACGTCGGCCTCGTCACCTTCGACGGCGTTGCCAGGCTGCGGGTCACGCCGACGACCGACCGCGAGGCCGTCCGCAGCGCCATCGAGACCGTCGAGCTCAACGCCAGCACCGCTATCGGTGAGGCGATCTTCGCCAGCCTGGACGCTGTCGCGGCAGCACCACCTGGCGAGGACGGCAAGCCGGCACCGGCCAGCATCGTGCTGATGTCGGACGGCAAGACGACGATTGGCCGGCCCAACGAGGACGGCGCCGCGGCCGCTGAAGAGGCAGGTGTTCCAGTCGCGACGATCGCGTTCGGCACGCCCTTCGGTGAGATCCGCGTCGAGAACGACCCCGCGCCAGTGCCAGTGCCGGTGGAACCCGAGCCGCTCCGTGCCATCGCGCGGCAGACCGGCGGCGCCTTCTTTGAAGCCGACTCCCTCGAGGGACTCGAGCAGGTCTACAACGACATCGGCACGTCCATCGGGTTCGACGTCGAGAAGCGCGACATCTCGTCGTGGTTCGTCGGCGCCGGGCTCGTGCTCCTGCTCTTCACCGCCACCCTGTCGCTCCTGTGGTTCGCGCGGCTGCCCTGATCGTCGCGGCCGCTTTCGCGGTCGCGGCCTGCGGTGGCGACGACGGTCGTGATCTCGCCCGGTTCTGCGCCGAGGTGGACGAGCTCAGCACCAACGACCCGTTCGCCTCGTTCGGCGACGCGGCCGGACCCGAGGAGATCGAGGCCGGGTACGACGCGCTCGTCGACCGCGCCGACGACCTGGCCGGCGCCGCGCCCGACGACATCACTTCGACGGCCGACCGCTATCGGGACGCATCGTCCGAGCTGCGCGACCTGCTGCGCGTCTCCGGGTTCGAGGGCAGCCGCGTCGACGCCCTCGGTTACCAGAGCGCGGCCGACGACTACACCGAGGCGTCGGAGCAGATCGAGGTCTACGCCGGGCGCGAGTGCGCGTGAGGCCGGTGCTGGAGACCGAGCGGCTTCTCCTCCGCCAACCCGGCGAGGACGACCTCGACGCGCTGGCGGCGATGTACGCCGACGCCGAGGTCATGCGCTACATCGGCGACGGCCAGCCGGTCGACAGGGCCGAGTCGTGGAAGGCGATCGCCGGGGCGATCGGTCACTGGGAGCTGCGGGGCTACGGCCTGTTCGCCTACGTCGAGCGGGCCACCGGCACGGTGATCGGGCGGGGCGGGCTGTACAACCCCGAGGGCTGGCCCGGGCTCGAAGTCGGCTGGCTGCTCGCCCGCGCCGCGTGGGGCAAGGGATTTGCGACCGAGGCCGGCGCCGCGTGCATCCGGTGGGCGTTCGACGACCTGCGCGCAGAGACGCTCATCAGCGTCATCCACCCCGCCAACGCGGCGTCGATCAAGGTCGCCGGGCGCCTCGGCGGGACGTTCGACAGGACTGAAGACCTGCGCGGCCAGCCGGTGTCCATCTATCGGTACGCACGTTCCGGCGTGGGCTAGGCCCGACTCACAGGAACCCCTCGTGGTGCAACGCGAGCGCGTCGAGCAGGACCGCGACGGCGACGTGGATGACAACGCCCCACCAGATGCTCCGGCTGCGCAGCACCAGCGTGCCGAGGGCGACCGCTGTGAAGCCGGCACCGATCACCTCGGGCAGCGGCTTGGTGAAGTGGATCATCACGTACGGCACGGCAGCGACGAGCACCGCCCAATACCCGAACCGAGGGGCGAGTCCGAGGACGAGGAAGCCGCGGAAGAAGAACTCGACGCCGACAAACTGCACGGCGTAGATGGCCCACCAAGCGATCACATAGGGCCAGAGCCCGTCGCCGGTCACCGGTTCATAGAAGGGGTAGCGGGCCTGGAACGCTTCACCGAAGGACGCCGCGATCACGAAGGGGACGGCGATCGCCAGCAACACCATGTATGGGCCGCTGTGGCGGATGAAGCCCCCGGCCTGCCAGCCGAGCTCCGAGGGTCGACTCTTGAGGGCGAACCGGATGACCGCCACGGGAACGAGCATGTACCCGACGGTCCGGACGGCGCCCCAGAAGCCAAGCCTGTAGAGCACGGCCTGGGCAGACGTCTCGAAGGCTGCGTCGAGGTGGCCGGCGGGGCCGTCGAACGCCCCCGCCCGCAGCACGGTGAGGAACCACTGCGGCTGGGCCGGTCGGCCGAGGTACGCGATCAACAGCAGGCACGACGCGGCGGTGACGAGGATGATGGTCGCCCGAGCCCGGTCGGCGTTCGGGTCGGCGGCGGCGTCGACCTCGTCGCGCACCTCAACGACATGGGTCCTCCACCACACCGGAAGCGCGGTCCCGAGCACGCCGACAGTGTGCTCTACGTGCTCGTCACGGACCCTTCGGTGGGTTGACACCTAGGGTGAGACAGATCGCTCAACCGATGTCGGACGAGCGGAGGGGGCGTCGGCATGGATCTGACCGCATCGAGCTGGACAGTTCCATCGGAAGCGGGACAAATGAGGACATTGGCGTTGCACCTGACGCGGATGCTCGTCGGCGTGAGCTTCGTCGCCCTGTTGGCCGCGTGCGGTGACAGCGGTGTGACCGAGCCGACCACCATCACCGATGAGACGACGACCTCGACCGACGACCGAACCACAACGACCGAGGCATCGACCACCACGACCAGGGCACCGAGCGTCACGACCGCGGGACCGACCACCACGACCAAGCCACCGACCACCACCACGACGAAGCCACCGACCACCACCACGACGAGGCCGCCGACGACAACAACTACCGCGCCGACCACCACCACCACGACCAAGGGGCCCGTCTGAGTCCTACGCCGGGACACCCACCGTTCGGGGTGGTCAGGCGCCTGCGCTCACCCGTTCGCTGAGGACGCGGCTGCTGCCGCCCGCCGCCATCGTCACGCCGTACAGGCAGTCGGCCGCCTCCATCGTGCGCTTCTGGTGGCTGACGATGAGCAGCTGGGCCTCCTGGCGGAACTCGTGAACGAGGTCGAGAAAGCGGTGCAGGTTGACGTCGTCGAGGGCGGCTTCGACCTCATCCATCACGTAGAAAGGCGACGGCCGGCTCCGGAACACCGCGAAGAGGAAGGCCAGGGCCGTGAGCGACCGCTCGCCGCCCGAGAGCAGGGAGAGCTTGCGCACGTTCTTCCCCGAGGGCTTGGCCTCCACCTCGATGCCGGTCTCGAGCAGGTCGTCGGGGGTGGTGAGGCGCAGTCGGCCCTGGCCGCCCGGGAAGAGCGTCTGGAACAGCGACTCGAAGTTCTGTGAGACGTCGGCGTAGGCGCCGGCGAAGACCACGACGATCTCGGCGTCGATCGCCCTGATCACCTTCGCGAGGTCGCGGCGAGAGCCCTTCACGTCGTCGAGCTGCTCCTGCAGGAAGGTGTGGCGCTCCCGCAGAGCGTCGTGCTCCTCCAGGGCCAGCGGGTTGATGGGGCCCATGAGCCGCAGCTCGCGCTCCAGCTCGCGCGCCCGCGCCGTGGGCGTGGCGCCCTCGGCCATCTCGGGGACATCGGCGGCCATGGCCAGGGCCCCCATCACCTGCTCGACGTAGAGAGAAAGGCCCACTTGGCGACGCACCGCCTCGTGCGCGACGGCGAAGGCGGTGTCCACCGTTTCCGCAGCG
>CAYSAC010000275.1:0-4785 GCA_964428815.1 uncultured Acidimicrobiaceae bacterium
CTTCCTGTTCAAGAGCGCGTTCTTCGGCGGCTCCCAGACCGGCCAGCCGATGCACGCGCCGAAGCTCGGTCCGTTCGACCTCGACGACCCCAGCAACCGGCCGCTGTTCGGGTTCGCGCTCGTGCTCCTGCTCGCGACGATGTGGGTCGCCCGCAACCTCGCGACGTCGCGAACCGGCCGCAGCTTCTTCGCGCTCCGCGAGAACGAGAAGGCGGCGGCGACGCTCGGCGTGAACCTCGTCCGCGCGCGGCTGCTGGCGTTCGCCGTGAGCGGCGGCATCGCCGCGCTGGCCGGTCTCGTGTTCGCCCTGCGGGTCGGCACCGTCAACGCGACCGACTTCCCGACCGAGCTCTCCCTCGTCCTCGTGCTCATGGTGATGATCGGCGGGCTCGGCGCGGTGCAGGGCTCGGTGCTCGGCGCGTTCGTCGTGTTCGGTCTCCCGTTCCTGCTCAAGTTCGAGAACGGCTGGATCGTGCCGATCGGCACCGGCATCCTCGCCATCGAGGTCATCGTGCGCACGCGGGGTGGCCTCGCCGGTCTCCTACAGCGAGCGCGAGGCACGGCCGTCGAGACCCTCGTCGACCTCTCCGAGGCTCCGCCCGCGCCCTCGACGCGGCCTGCGTAGCCATCCCGCACCGCCAACCCGACCGAACTGGCGGTGAAATCGCGCCACGGGTGGTTCAAATCCACCGCCAGAACGCGGGGGTGGCCGCATCACTAGCGTCCAGGCGATGATCGCCGCCGATGGGCTCTCCCGGTCCTTCGGCGGCCGGGAGGTCGTCCGGTCGGTCAGCTTCACGGTGGCACCCGGCGAGGTCGTCGGCTTCCTCGGGCCCAACGGTGCTGGCAAGACGACGACGATGCGCATGCTGCTCGGGTTGCTGCGACCGTCGGCCGGCGCCGCGACGGTCGACCGGCCCGTTGGCTACCTACCCGAGGTGTTCGCCCCCTACGACGCACTCACCGTCGCCGGCTACCTCCGCTTCTGCTGCCGGACCAAGGCGCTCGACGCCGCGGCTGCCGTCGAGCCCGCACTCGCGGTCGCCGATCTCGCCGACCTCGCACGCCGTCCGATCGGGCGGCTGAGCAAGGGCCAGCGCCAGCGCGTCGGCCTGGCACAGGCGATCCTCGGACAGCCACCGTCGCTCGTGCTCGACGAACCCACCATCGGCCTCGACCCGTCACAGGTCGTCGACGCGCGCCGCGCCATCCGGGCCGCCGCGACTGACGGCGCTGCCGTGCTCGTCTCGACCCACCTGCTGGCCGAGGCCGCGGAGGTGTGCGACCGCATCGTCGTCATCGTGGCCGGTGAGGTCGTCGCCGAAGAGCGGCCCGGCGACGCCGCCGACCTCGAGGAGCGGTTCCTCCGACTGGTCGGCAAGGCCGAGCTCTCGGCATGACCGCGAACATGGCTTCGCTCCGCGGGCTCCGCTCAGCTGTCGGCTGCTCGTGCCTCGCGACGCCGACCGTGCTCCGATGACACTGGCCGTCTTCAGAAAGGACCTCGTCGGCCTGTGGGCCACGCCCGTGCCCTTCGTCGTGGGCGCGGTGTTCCAGGCCGTGCTCGGCACGCTCATGGTCGACCAGCTGCAGGTGCGCGACCAGGCCGTCATCCAACCGCTCTTCCCCATCGCCGGGCTCCTGCTCCTGCTCGTGGTCCCGCTCCTGACGATGCGCTCGTTCGCCGAGGAGGCCCGGTCTGGCAGCCTCGACCTCCTGCTCGCCGTCCCGGTGCGGTCGCGCCAGCTCGTCGTCGGCAAGTGGGCGGCGGCGTGGCTCACCGCGATCGTCGTGCTCGCACCCGCGCTCCTGTTCGCGGTGCTGCTCGCGATGTGGGGCACACCCGACGACGGGCCGGTCGTGAGCGGCTTCCTCGGGCTCGCGCTGCTCGCGGGTGCCGCCAGCGGCGTCGGCGTCCTCGCGTCGGCGTGCACGTCCTCGCAGCCGGTCGCGGCGACGGCCGCGGTCTTCGGCACGCTCCTGCTGTGGTTCGCCCACGTCGGTGATGCCGCGGTCGGCGACCGTGGCCTGCTCGCCGCTCTCTCGCTGAGCGAACGCCTGCGCCTCTTCGCCGGCGGTGGCATCGACACCGGGGACGTCGTCTTCTTCGCATGCCTCGCAGCCTCGGCCCTCGTCCTCGCGGCCCTTGTGGTCGACGCCCGCCGGCTGCGATGAGGCGTCGCCTGATCGTCACGATTGCCGCGCTCGTCGCGATCATCGCCGCGGTCACCTACGCCGACGCCAACCGCCTGCTGGTCGACCTCACCGCTGAGCGCGCGCTGTCGCTGTCGACCGAGACGCGGGCGATCGTCGCCGCGGTCGACCGCGACGTCGACATCACCGCGTTCCTCCGCCGCAGCGAGCCCGGCCGCGTCGAGGCAGTGACGCTGCTCGACCGCTACCGCCGGCTCAACCGGCGCATCGACATCGACGTCGTCGACCCGGACGAGGCGCCAGGTGAGGTCCGGCGCCTCGGGATCGACCCGACGTTCGGGGGTGTCGCCATCTCGTCCGGTGACGTGGTCGAGATCGCTCCCTCCGCGACCGAGCAGGACCTCACCTCCGCGCTCGCCCGCCTGCTCCGCGGCCGAGACGTGGTGCTGTGCGCCGCGACCGGCCACGGCGAGCGCGACCTCGCGAGCACCACGGCCGAGGGCTTCAGCACGGCGGCCGCGCTGCTCGAAGCATCCGGCTACGAGCTGCGCTATGTGGACCTGCTCTCCAGTCCGGACGTGCCTGGCGTGGCGGCCGGCTGCTCGGCGCTGCTGCTCGCGGGTCCCGAGGCGCCCCTCGGCGATGCGCTCGAGGGACTCAGCCGGTGGCTCGCGGACGACGGTCGCCTGCTGCTGCTCACCGACCCCGCCGCCGACCCGCGCGTTGGGCCGCTGCTGGACGATGTGGGCCTCGGCATCGCGCGCGGCGTCGTCTTCGAGGGCGACGCGGAGGCGATCGTCGCCGGCGACGAGGCATCACCGATCGTGCGCCGCTACTCCTCCGCCAGCCCCGTCGTTCGCCGGCTGCCGCCGACGTACTTCCCTGGCGTGCAGGAGGTCACCGTCGATGACGAGCCCACGACGCCTGGCCTCACGACGAGCCGGCTGGCCGACACCTCCGAGCTGTCCTACCTCGAGACGCGCCCGCTCGAGCCGTCCTTCGACCCCGACGAGGACCGGCCAGGGCCGGTGACGGTCGCCGCTGCCGCCGACCGCTCGCGCATCAAGGGATCAGACATCCGCCGCACGCGCGCGGTCGTCGTCGGCGACGTCGACTTCGCCAGCAACGCGTTCGTGTCGGAGGCCGGCAACGCTCGGCTGCTGCTGCAGGCGGTCAGCTGGCTCACCGAGTCGGAGGACCTCGCCGCGCTCTCGTCGAACCTGCCGAGCGACCGGCCGTTGCGCCTCACCGACGCGCGCCTCAACTACGCGAGGGTGCTCACGATAGGCATCGTGCCCGGCCTGTTTCTTCTATCCGGCGGCCTGGTATGGGCCGTCCGCCGCCGCCGCTGACAGCCCGCCGGATCCCCTGTGCGTCAACCCGTCTGCTGGACTGGCTTGCCCTCGGAGATAGGTTGGCGCACGCAGGTCCGGTGCTGGCCGTCACACCCCGTCAGCAAGATTGCGGGCTATGACCACCTCCAGGACACTCGACGAGCGAGCGCGAGCGCTCGCCTCGAGGCAGGACAGCCTCCTCTCATGTGACGACGCGTGGCGGTGCGGGCTGTCACCCGAGCAGCTCGAAGCGCGTGCACGGCGGGGGGAGCTCGTGCGGGTGACCCGCGCGCTCTACCGCTACGCGGCAGCGCCTGTGACACCACGGCAGGCGGCTCGAGCCGCGGTGATGGCCCACCCCGGCGCGCTCGCCTCGCACCTCACCGCGGCGGCGCTGTTCGGCCTCGCTCCGCCACCGCTGCTGCCGCACATCACAGTCCCGCCAGGGGCGAGCGCCCGCACCCGCATCGCGAAGGTCCACCGGTCGCTGCTGCTGCCAAGCGACCGAGTGGCGGTCGACGGCGTCGCGTGTACCGGACCGGCCAGGACGCTGCTCGATGCGGCGACCCTGCTCACGCCCGACGCGCTTGCGGATCTCGTCGACGACACGCTGTGCCGCCCGCTCTGCTCGGTGGCCACCGTCGCGCGGCTCCTCGACCGGCCCGGGCGCGGCGTCCCGGGTCGCGCCAAGCTCCGAGCCGCGATCGAGCCGTGGCTCGACGGCGTGCGACCAGGAAGCCCAGCCGAGATGCGTCTCGTCCGCCGGATCATCGCCTGGGGTTTTCCGCCACCCGTTCGCCAGCACGCCGTCCACGCCCCAGACGGCACCCACGTCGGCACCATCGACCTGGCCTGGCCGGATCGGCTCCTCGGACTGGAGTACGACAGCCTCCGCTGGCACAACCCGCGCCACGCAGCGCACGACCTCGTACGAGAGGACCGGCTCCGAGCGCTCGGCTGGCGGATCGAGCGTGCCGATGTCGGCGACACACGACCCAGCGCGCTCCGTCTACGCGTGCTGCTGCAGGACGTGTTCGGCGGCCGCCGAGCCGCCTGAACCGCGTGCGTGAACCCATCTCCGTGCGCGAGCCCGTCCACAAGACGGGTTGGCGCACGCAGAACGCTTGGGGTCGGGCCGTACCTCCGCGGGTCTAGCTGGCGTTCTCGCTCTCGCCGGGCATCTGGGTGAAGTCGACGATGTCGGGGTCGGCACCGGCCTCGTAGTTCCCGGCCAGCCACTCGGCGAGGTTCTGCTCCTCCTTGTCGGAGGACCAGTACTCCATGGGCTGGTAGTCGG
>CAYSAC010000276.1:0-4772 GCA_964428815.1 uncultured Acidimicrobiaceae bacterium
CGGTGCTGGTGCGGTCGAGGGTGTCGGCCATCGGTCCCCCTGGGTGGCGCTGCGGTGCAGCGTGCGGCGGTCGCTTCCACGAGGTAGTCGACCCGAAACTTGACCGGCGGGTCAAGTTCGCCGACAGGGCCCGGTGGCACAGTCCGCCCTGCGCCACCGGGCTGTCGTCGCCCGCCGATCAGCTGGCCTGCCCCGCCACCTGCAGGTCCAGTGCCCGGACTCGCGCGCTCAGCTGGCGCAGGAGGCCCTTGGCCACGCCCGGCGCGTGCTCGACGAGGTCGTCGAAGCGGTTGGACGGGATGGTGAACATCGTGAGCGGCGTGCGGGCGACGACGGTGGCCGATCGGCCGGACTGGTCGATGACGCTGAGCTCGCCGATGACCTGGCCGGCGCCCAGCACCGCGATGACCTCGCCCCCTGCGACGACCTCAGCCTCGCCGTCTACCAGCACGAAGCACTCCGTGGCGTGCTTGCCCTCCTTGCAGAGGACGCGGCCGGCCTCGATCTCGACCTGATCGGCGATCGCCGCGACCCGCTTCAGCTCGCCAGGCGTGCAGCGCCAGAAGAGCTCGGCCGCCGCAAGCTGGGAAACCTTCGAATCAACGGTCCTTCGCATCGTGTGCCCCCAGTTGCTCAAGTGATGGGAGCACTGTGCGGGATCTGGGCGGGGGCGCGCATCCCCAGGGTCAGGTAATCACCGCCCGCGGAGCACCAGCGCGGCGAGCTGCACGCGTGAGGAGATGTGGAGCTTGGCGTAGACCCGCTTGAGGTGGGTCTCAATGGTGTGGCGGGACAGGTGGAGCCGCGCCGCGATCGCGGCGTTGGAGAGGCCTTCCGCGACCTGCTCGCACACTCGACGCTCGGCCTTGGTCAGCGGTTCGAGAGGATCGACCGCGGTCGCGGCGGCGGCCTCGGCGGCGTGCTGGACGAGCAGCGCGGCCTGTGACCGGGCGCGCTGCGCGATGCCGGGGTCCGATGACGACTGCAGGTCCAGCAGGGCCGCGAGCAGCACCTCTGGATCGCCTGCGACCTCGCCCCACCCGCTGTCGGCGGTGCGCAGCCGGCGGACGAGTGCGGTCGTGAGCTGCTCGCGCACCGCGGGTGAGCGCTCGAGCAGCCCGACGAAATCAGCCGAGGCGACCCGAAGCAGCTCCATCGCTCCATCCGCGGTGACCGTCGCGGAGCGGGGCGCGTCGTCAAGCAAGGACATCTCCCCGACGCAGTCGCCAGGCCCGATGGTGCCGATATTGATTCCGCCGACCGCGACCGTGGCGGTGCCCTCGAGGACGACGTAGCAGCCGTCACCGCGATCGCCTTGGCGAACGAGGACCTCGCCCGGACGGGCGGTCCACGGGCGTCCGGTCGCGACGACCGCGGCGCGGGTCGCCGCGTCGGCGCCGTCGAACAACCCGCAAGCGGCGACCGCGGTTGCGATGTCGGCAGTGTCCATCACGAGGTCCCGCTCGGCGCGAGACGCCCCGCAGCCTTGGCCGGGAGATGGCCCTGCTCTGCCAGGATGCGCACGGCGTCGGTGAGCGAGTCCCTGACTGGCCGCAACGACAGCCCCAGGGCGTCGAGCGTCGGGCCGTCGTCGGTCGGCACCGCGGTCGCCATGATCTCGGCCGCGTCGCGGGTGAGCGGGTAGTCGAAGTCACGCACCCGCTTCACCAGGTCGACCACCGTCGCAATGGTGGTGAGCACGCGCGCGGGCATGGGCACGCGGCGGCACCGCACGCCCGTCACCTCATCGCAGAGATCGGCCAGCTCGCCCCACGACAGGAACGTGCCGCCGAGCAGCAGGCGGCGCGCCCCGTGGCCGGGTTCGATGCACCGGGCGATCGCGATCGCCACGTCGCGCACGTCGACGATGCCGACGCCGCCGGGAGGCATCGGCCACACCGGCGCGCCGAGCGCGCCGGCAAGACCCTCCATCATCGCGTCGAGCTGCGGCTGGCCCGGTCCGATGACGCCGCTCGGGTACAGCACGGTGATCGGCGCGCCATTGTCCTGCAGCTCGCGCACGAACCGCTCGGCCGCGAGCTTGGACCGGCCGTACTCCGTGCGCGGCGACGCGAGGCGCGACTCCGGTGTGATGCGCGGTTCGTCCGGCGGGATGAACACCGCGACGGTGGAGATGTGCACGACCGGATCGATGCCGCGCTCGACGCCGCCGCCGACGACGTTGCGGGTCCCGGTGACGTTGTGCTCGAGCAGGTTGCCACCGCGCCCGGTGACGCCAATGGCGGCCGCCGCGTGCACGACCGCCTCCGCCCCGTCGAGCAGCTCGCTGACCCGGTCCGCGGCCAGCATGTCGCCGACGACCAGGTCCACATCCGCGTCCTGCACGCCGAGCAGCGCGAGGGTTCGGCTGGCCTTGGTCGGGTCGCGCACGAGGAGGCGTGGGCGGTGGGCGGCGGCGATGAGCGCGGCCGTCGCGTGCGATCCGACGAACCCCGTCCCTCCCGTGAGCGCCACCAGCATCGCGGGGAACCTAGCGACTCAGGTCACTAGCCCGATGACCACGCCGGCCCGCTGCAGGTGGATGGCCTCCCAGCAACACCACGCGACGATCGAGCGGTACGGCCGATACCGGTCACCGATGGTGTCGAGCTCGCGCGGCGACGGCGGCTCGGGCAAGCCCCAGGCGAGGGCGTAGCCGGCGCGGACCGCGAGGTCGCCGACGGGCCACACGTCGAGTCGCCGCAGCTCGAACAGCAGGAACATCTCCGCCGTCCATCGGCCGATGCCCCGGACCTGGCTCAGCACCGCGACGACCTCGTCATCGGGCAGCCGCGGCAACCGCCTCAACGGAACGGTGCCGTCAGCGACCTTCGCCGACAGGTCGCGGAGCGAGGCGAGCTTGGCGGCCGACAGCCCCGCGCCGCGCAGCTCCTCGTCGCTGATCGCGATGAGCGAGGTCGCGGTCAGCGGCCCGTCCACGAGCGCGCGCACTCGGCCGTGGATGGCACGCGCCGCCGCGCCCGCGAGCTGCTGGAAGACGATCGCTTGCACGAGCGCGCCGAAGTGGCCGTCTGGATCGCGCGGGCGCATGCGCACCGGACCGGCGAGGGCGAGGAGCGCGTCGAGGGCAGGATCGACCCAGGCCAGCGCCCGGACGGCAGCGGCGTGGGACATTCGAGGCACAGCGGGTCATCATGGTCGACCGACAAGGAGGAGCCCATGGACATCGCAGAACTGCACGGTCAGGCGCTCACGCACACCAGGCGGGTCATCATCGGCATCGCCCCCGACCAGCTCGACGGGCCGACGCCCTGCGAGGGGTGGGACGTGCGCGAGCTGCTCAACCACGTCATCTCCGGCAACGAGTGGGCCGCCGAGCTGTCCGCCGGGAAGACCATCCCCGAGGTGGGCGACCGCTTCGACGGTGACCGGTTGGGCGGCGACCACGTGGCCGCGTACGACGCGTCCGCGACGGCGGCGGAGGCGGCGTTCAAGCGACCGGGCGCGCTCGAGGCACCCTGCGCGGTGAGCTACGGACCAGTGCCGGGCGAGGTGTACGCCGGCCACCGCTTCGTCGACGTGCTGATCCACGGGTGGGATCTCGCCAAGGCCACCGGCCAGGACACGACGATCGATCGTGAGCTCGTCGCCGCCTGCGCCGCGGTCGTGAAACCCCAGCACGACCTCCTCGCCGGCAGCGGCATGTTCGGTGACGGATCCGTCGACGTCGCCGACGGCGCCGACCCCCAGACCCGTCTCCTCGCAAGTCTCGGCCGCACCCCCTGACTGCGTGGCAGAGCTGCCGGTCATCGACGTCGCGCCCCTGATCGAGCGCGGCGCGGCGCGCGCTTCTGTCGCGGAGGCGATCGATGCGGCATGCCGGGAGCACGGGTTCTTCTACGTCGTCGGCCACGGCGTCGATCCGCGGCTCGAGGTGCGCCTCGACGCTGCAGCGCGCGAGTTCTTCGCGCTCGACGACGAGGAGAAGGCCGCGATCTCGATGGCACGCGGCGGGCGGGCGTGGCGCGGCTGGTTCCCCGTGGGCGGCGAGCTGACGTCAGGGGTGCCCGACCACAAGGAGGGTATCTACTTCGGCGAGGAGCTCGATGACGCCGACCCGCGCGTCCGTGCCAGCACGCCATTGCACGGCGCCAACCTGTTCCCGGCGCGGCCCGCTGCGCTGCGCGCCGCGGTGCTCGACCACATGGCGGCGATGACCGGTCTCGGCCACGTGCTCATGAAGGGCATCGCGCTGGCGCTCGGCGTGGAGGAGGACTGGTTCGCGCAGCACCTGACCGCGACGCCGCTGACGCTGTTCAGGATCTTCCACTATCCCCCGTCGCCCGGCGGACCGGGGTGGGGCGTCGGCGAGCACACCGATTACGGGTTGCTCACGATCCTGCTGCAGGATCGCAACGGCGGGCTCGAGGTGCGCACCCCAGGCGGCTGGGTCGATGCGCCGCCGGTCCCGGGCTCCTACGTGTGCAACCTCGGTGACATGCTCGAGCGCATGACGGCTGGCCGCTACCGGTCCACGCCGCACCGGGTTCGGCCCAGCACGGGAGCCGGTCGCCTGTCGTACCCCTTCTTCTTCGACCCGGGGTGGGATGCCGAGGTCCGGCCGGTGCCGGTGCTCTCGGGCGAGCCGATGCCGCCGCCCCCGGAGCGCTGGGACGGCGTCGACCTGACCCAGCTGTCGGGCGCCTACGGCGCCTACCTCCTCGGCAAGGTGGCGAAGGTCTTCCCCGAGCTGCGCGACGAGGTCCTGCGTGGCGACGGCTAGGGAGCTAAGGCGCTGGACCGAGCCCATG
>CAYSAC010000277.1:0-4771 GCA_964428815.1 uncultured Acidimicrobiaceae bacterium
AGGCGAGTGCCGTTGAGGTAGGTCCCGTTACGGGGCGTGCGAAGGCCAAAAGACGGAACGCGGCGCCTTGGGCGAGCGCCTCGAAGTTCTCGTTTGAGATGTATGAATCAAACTCCAAACAGAACTGGACGACCGGGGCCCGGTGGGCCGAACCTGCAAAGAGCGGGACCTTCCTTGACTTCTCCCTCGCGGCCCTCATTCTCAACGTCGAGGTCGGCGCCCATCGAGCAGCGGCCCAGGCCGAGGTGCTCGGCAGGCTCGGGCAGGATGCCGACGCAGCCTCGCCCGAAGATGCAGGTCCAATTCGACCGGAGGAACTCGACGTCGAAACGCCACACGGTGTCACCGTCGATGATCTCCTCCATCCCCTCCTCCATCGTGACCGAGGGTAAGCCCCGAGGACACACGACCCCAGCGGCCGCGGCGCCGGGTGAGCCGCGCGATGCGCCGATCAGTCGCGATCGGCCGGGCCGCGGTTACGGGTTATCGCGCTGTCGATCGTGGGCCCCCGAGGCGAGGCGCAGATCCTCGTGAAGCGCCGCGAGCGCGCACGTAGGAGCGACCTTGCAGCCGATCCGCCTACTCCGTTGGCTTGCCAGCTTCCTTCCACGCGTTGAAGCCTCCGTCGAGGTGTGCGACGCGCTCGTAACCCATCTCCTTCAGGGTCGCAGCCGCTAAGGCCGATCGGCCGCCGCTGGCGCAGTGGAGAATGACCCGCTTGCTGGGGTCGAGAGGCTCCTGGTGATACGGCGTTGAGGGATCCGCTCGGAACTCCAGCATCCCTCGAGGAATGTGCACTGACCCAGGGATCCGTCCCGCGGCGTCGAGCTCGTGAGCGTCCCGGATGTCGACCAGCACCACCTCGCCAGCGGCGATCTCGGACTCCACCGCATCAGCGTCGAGGTTCTCGATCTGCGCCTTTGCTGCTGCTACCAGGTCAGCTGCGCTCTTCTTCATTGTCCCTCCGAGTCGACGAACGAGAACGATGCACCGCCGTGACGACGAGATGCCACTGCGGTTAAGGCAAGTCAACCACTTGGAGGCGGCGACCGGAATCGAACCGGTGTACAGGGCTTTGCAGGCCCTTGCCTAAGCCACTCGGCCACGCCGCCGTGAAGGGGTCACCCTAGTCCGCGGCCCCTTCCGCTCCTCGCGTCGCTACCGTTCGCCGAACATGGCTGTCGCCGGTCCACCGCAGCGCTCCCCCGCTGGTCCACCGCCCGGCGCGCCGCCTTCGGGGTTCGCCCGCAGCGGACCGCCGATGTTGCCGGCCAGCCCGCCCGCGGGGTGGGGTGGCCCGCCGGTTCCGCTGCCACCCGATGATGTCGGGCACCGCCAAAGCGATGGCTGGCGGCCTTGGCAGGCCGCGCTCCTCGGTGTGCTGGGCGTGCTCGTGGGCATGTGCTTCGGGTTGGTCGTCGGTGCCCAGCTCGCTGACCCCGGTCCCGGTTCCACACTCGAGCGGACCATCCCGACGATCGGTCCGAACCGCGCCGCGCCGAACATCACCGACCCGCAGGCGGGGTCCGGGGCTAAGACCGGCGCGGTCGAGAACCCCGTCCCGATCGGGCAGCGCTACATCCTCGGCGCGGGCTGGACCTTCCAGGTGCTCGACGTCCTCTACGACGCCGGCGACCTCGTCGTGTCCGAGAGCCCGCTCAACGAACCCCCCGGCCCGAACGAGGCGTACGTCCTCATCAGCATCGAGATGACCTTCACCGAGCCCGGCTATCTCGGCCAGCCCCAGGATGTCCTGCTCAGCCTGCGCGACGCGGAGGGCAACCGGTTCTTCGCGTTCGAGTACAGCTGCGGCCGCATCCCCGATCCGCTCACCGGCTTCTCCGAGGTGTCGGAGGGGCAGTCGATCACCGGCAACGCCTGCTTCGCGGTGCCTGCCGACCGAGTCGATGCGATGGTGCTCGTCGCGGAGGTCTTGGCGGGCGAGCCCGTCCACTTCGCCCTTCGCTGACAGGACTCAGCGCGGCGCGAGCTCGTGGGCCTCGATGGCTAGCAGCTGCTCGAACCGGTCGCGCAGCTCGACGCGGCGACCGCGGTCCATGGCCAGGTTCACCAGCTCGTGCGGATCCTCTTGCAGGTCGTACAGCTCGTGATCCTGGTCACCGAAGTCGGCGTCGACATCGAAGAGCTTGGTCGAGGGGTGCTCGTAGAACGGGTCGTCCGACGGCTTGCCGCCACCGACGCCGTAGTAGCGCGCGTACTTGAAGCGACCGTCGAAGAAGCCGCGCAGCGCGTAGCGCGTCTTCTGCAGGTTGGTCGTGTGCGCGGTGTCCTGCGCGAAGAAGACGGTGTCCCGCGCGGCATCGCGCTCACCGAACCAGACCGGTGACAGGTCGGCGCCCCGGAGCGACGGCGCTTCAGCGACACCGGCCAGCGCGGCGATGGACGACGCGAGGTCGACGTGGGACCCGAGCGCGCTCGTCTGCACGCCCGCGGCGATGCCGGGACCGCGCACGTAGAGCGGCACGTTCATGATCTCCTCGTACACGAACGGCCCCTTCGACCGGAGCCCGTGCGAGCCGCACATGTCCCCGTGGTCGGAGGTGAAGATCACGATTGTGTCGTCCCACGCGCCGCTCGCGTCGAGCGCCGACAGCACGGTGCCGAGCGACTCGTCGGCCATGCGGTGCAGCTGCACGTAATAGTCGAGGTGCCGCAACCAGGCCTTGGTGTCGGACGGGTCGATCGTGCCCCACATGCTGTGCTGCTGATCCCAGCGCCACTGGCGGTGCGCGCCGGGCTTGGTGTGCAGATCGTCTCCGAAGCTCTCTGGCAGCCGCTCGACGACCTCGGGGTAGTCGCGGTGGAACGCGGGCAGCACCGCACCGTCGTCGTTCCACTGCGACGCGGCAAGCAGCGCCCGCACCAGCTCGACCTCGTCGGTGTGCAGGGCCTGGTAGTCGGGCTGATCGATCGGGAACCACATCACGTCGTGCGGGTTGACGAGCGCGACGGTGAGGAACCAGGGCTGGTCGAGCGTCGTCGCGTTGGCACCGAGCCACAGCGCCGCGTTCTCGGCGATGATCGGGTCGAAGTGCACGCCGGTGCCGGCCCAGCCCATGAAGTGCTGGTCATTGCCCTCCCAGTCGCTGTAGCCGTAGGCGTCCATCGGCGGGTACGGCCCGACGGTGTTGTGCCACTTGCCGATGTAGGACGAGCGGTAGCCGGCGTCGCGCAGCAGCGATCCGACCGTCGGGATGGCGGTGTCCAGCGAGGTGTGGTGCGGGAAGATGCAGTTGTCGACCACGCCGTGCTGAGCGATGTACTGCCCGGTCATCATCGAGCTGCGCGACGGCGAGCACGGTGAGGAGTGCGTGTAGTAGCGGGTCCACTCTTGGCCCTCGGTCATCAGCCGCTCCCGCCACGGCAGCGACACCGAGTCGGGCAGCCAGCGCCGCTGGCGCTCCTGGTCGGACACGACGAGGAGGACGTTCGGCTGCGACGGTCGGCTCACGTCAGCGCGCGCTCGTTGAGCTTGTTGAGGCGGTCGCAGGCCTCGAGGTACTCCTCGACGAGGCGCTGAACCACGTCCGCGCTGCGCTCGATCTTGTTCATCATCCCGACCACCTGACCGACCGGGTTGAAGTTCACGTCCTTGGCCTGCTCCGGGTAGCGGTGCCCGCGCTGCACGGCGTCGAGCGCGACCATCATCTGCAGCGGCATCGGGAGAGGGGCAGGCGAGTCCTCTGCCTCCCACGCCTCGGTCCAGTCGTTCTTGAGCATGCGCGCCGGCTTGCCCGTGAACGAGCGCGACCGCACCGTGTCATGGCTCGACGCCTTCAGGTAGGTGTCCATCTGCGCGGGCGGGACGTCGGCCTCCTCGACCGTGAGCCACAACGAGCCGGTCCACACGCCCGCCGCGCCCATCGCCATCGCGGCGGCGACCTGACGGCCGTCACCGATGCCGCCAGCCGCGAGCATCGGCATGTCGCCGATCGCGTCGATCACCTGGGGCCACAGCACGGTTGACGCGATCTCGCCGCAGTGGCCACCACCCTCGGTGCCTTGGCACACGACGAAGTCGAGCCCGGCTTGCTTGTGCTTGAGCGCGTGCTGCACCGAGCCGCACAGCGCGCCGACGAGCACGCCGTGGTCGTGGATCTGGCTGACGAACTCCGGCGGCGGGGTGCCGAGCGCGTTGGCGATGAGGTTCACCTTCTCATGGCGCAGGATCACGTCGACCTGCGGTGCCGCAGTCGTCGAGGTCCAGCCGAGCAGCTCGTGCTGCGCGCCGCCGTCTGGCAGCTCGGGCACCCCGTGGTCGGCGAGGATCTTGTTCGCGAAGTCGCGGTGCCCCTGGGGGATGTGCTTCTTGAGCTCGGCCTCGAGCTCGTCGGGCGTCATGTCCTCGATGCCCTGCCCCTCGTACTTGGAGGGGATGACGATGTCGACGCCATAGGGCTTGTCGCCGACGTGCTCGTCGAGCCAGGTCAACTCGATCTCGAGGTCCTCGGGACTGAACGCCAGCGCGCCGAGCACGCCAAGGCCACCCGCCTTCGAGACGGCGGCCACCACGTCACGGCAGTGGCTGAAGGCGAAGATCGGGAACTCGATGCCGAGCTGGTCGCAGATGTCGGTGCGCATGGCGCCATATTGACACAAACGAACGTTTGATGGAACCTGGCGCGATGGCCGTGCCAATGGATGTCCACGAGATCGACGCCCTCGACCCGCGCACCTACGACGACCCTTGGGAGACCTACCGCTGGCTGCGCGAGCACTCCCCCATCCACTGGGACGCGAAGAACGAGCT
>CAYSAC010000278.1:0-4765 GCA_964428815.1 uncultured Acidimicrobiaceae bacterium
AAGGGCGCCTCGTGGTTGCGCTGGACGGTGTTGATGCCGACGTTGCCGGCGCGCAGCATCCTCGCGGCGCGCATCGCTCGCGCCGTGTCGGCCGAGAACACGTAGTCGTAGAGGCCGAAGTCGGTGCCATTGGCGAGCGCGACGCCCTCTTCGTCGTCGTCGAAGGGCACAACGACGACGACCGGGCCGAAGATCTCCTCCTGCACGACGCGCATGTCGCCGCGGCAGCCCGCGATCAGCGTCGGCGCAACGTAGTAGCCACGCTCCATCGCCGGGCGCTCGCCGCCGGCGACGACCTCGCCGCCCTCGTCCCGTCCCGCCTGCACGTAGGACTCGACGCGGTCACGGTGCATGCCGGTGATGACAGGACCCAGGACGGTGTCGGCCTCGAGCGGGTCGCCGACCTTGAGCCGCCCGGCTGCGACCTTGAGCCCCTCGACCAGTGGCTCGTAGACGGCGCGCTGGGCGATGACGCGGGTCGGCGCCGTGCAGATCTGACCGGAGTGGAACGCCCACGCGCTCGTGATGGCGGTGATCGCGGTCTTGAGGTCGGCGTCGTCGAAGACGAGGCCGGCGCCCTTGCCGCCGAGCTCGAGCAGCAGGCGCTTCATGTCCCGGCCGGCAACCTCCCCGATGCGCTGTCCGACTGCGGTCGAGCCGGTGAAGCTGATCATGTCGACGTGCCGGGACGCGACGAGCGCCTCCCCCGCTTCCGGCCCGGACCCCGTCACGACGTTCACGACGCCCGGCGGGAAGCCGGCCTCGTCCAGGATCTCGCCGAAGCGGAGCACCGCGAGAGGATCCTGCGGCGCCGGCTTCACGACAACCGTGTTGCCCATCGCCAGCGCGGGGCCGACCTTGCCGGCCATGTTCACGATCGGGAAGTTGTAGGGAGTGATGCACGCGACGACGCCGACCGGCTGGCGGACCGCGATCGCGCCCATGAGCCCACCGGGACCGAGCGCGGTCGCCGGCATCTCGCCCGGCGGCAGCGGGATCGTCGTGGGCTCGAGCGCGCCACGCGAGTAGCGCCGCAACCGGTCGACACAGGTTGGCACCTGCATCGTCTTGGCGACGCGCATCGTGGCGCCGGTCTCGGCCTGGACGAGCGGGATCAGGTCGTCGGTCCGCTTGCGGAGCAGCTCGGCGGCGTGCGCGAGCAGCTCGGCCCGCTCGGCCGGCGAGGTGCGGCTCCATGCAGGGAACGCGTCGGCCGCGGCGCGGGCGGCGTCCTCCACCTGCGCGACCGTCGCCTCCGGCGCGCGGCCCACGATCTGTTCGGTCGCGGGGTTGACGACGTCGTAGCTGCCGGCGCCGCCGGGGACAGCGTCACCGCCGATGCGCAGGCGGTACTCGTCCTCCGGCGTCATGCGCCCAAGACTAGAACACGTTCTAGTTACGCGGCAACCAGACCGGACCACCGCGTTCTTGCGGCAGTTCGTTACGAAGACCCGTGTAACTGCCGCAAGAACGCGTGGTGCAACCGCCATGATGCCCCGATGCGCTCTGAGCTCCGGGCCGGTGCGGCCGCAGTCGCGCCGATGCTCGTCGGCGTGATCCCCTTTGGGCTCGTGGCGGGGGCGACGCCGGTTGCCGAGCACCTCGGAGGCGGCGCCGCGATCGGGTTCTCCACGATCGTGTTCGCGGGTGCCTCGCAGCTGGCGGCCATCGACGTGCTCGCGGACGGTGGCTCCGCGCTGGTCGCCGCGCTCGCGGCGTGCACGATCAACCTCCGCATCCTGCTGTACTCGGCGTCGCTCGCGCCCCACCTCGCGCACGTGTCGTTCCCGCGTCGGATGGTGATGGCCTACCTGCTCACCGATCAGGCGTACGCGGTGTCGATCACCCGGTGGGAGGGGGAGGACGATCCGGATCGGCGCGTGCCCTACTACCTCGGTGCCGCCCTCGCGCTCTGGGTCAGCTGGCAGATCAGCACGATCGCCGGGCTGCTGATCGGCGCATCGGTGCCCGAGGACATCCCGCTCGACTTCGCCGTCCCGCTCGTCTTCCTCGTCCTGCTCATCCCGGCGATCACGACGGCCCCCGCCGCGATTGCGGCGACAGCCGGAGGCGGCGCCGCCGTAGTCGCTGCCGAGACCGGCGCCGGCCACCTGTCGATCATCGCCGGCGCGCTCACCGGCATCGCCGCTGGCGCGGTCGCGGAGCTCTTCCTCGAGCGGCGCGTTCAGTGAGCCGCGTCTGGACCGCGATCGTCCTCGCTGGTGCCGGGACGTTCGCGATGCGCGCGTCGTTCCTCGCAGCGGCCCACCGGCTCGCTGAGGTCCCGGCCGGCGTCCAGCGGCTGCTCCGCCAGATCCCACCAGCGGCGCTCGCCGCGATCGCGGTCCCCGCGTTCGTCCGATCGGGCGGCGAGCTCGACCTCCTCCACCCGCGGCTGGCTGCAGGCGTGATCGCGGCGCTCGTCGCGTGGCGGACCCGCAATGTCGCCCTGACGCTGGTCGTCGGGATGGGCGTGCTGATCGCCCTCGAGGCGGCCTAGGGCTCGAAGTCGAGCTGGAACATCCGGATGGCGTTGCCGCGGACGATCTTGCGGATCGACTCCTGCGGCAGGTGGCCCATCAGCTTGATGCCCATGTCCTTGCTGTGCGGCCACGTCGAGTCGGAGTGCGGGTAGTCCGTCTCGAAGGTGATGTTGTCGACGCCGACGCGGTCGAGCGCCTCCAGGCCGTGCTCATCGTCGAAGAAGCAGCCGAAGATCTGCCGGTAGTAGTAGGTCGACGGCGGCATCGGGATCTTGTCGGCCACGCCCGCCCAGGCCCGGTTGTGCTCCCAGACCTTGTCGGCCCGCTCGAGGATGTAGGGGATCCAGCCGATCTGGCCCTCGCTGTACGCGAGCTTGAGGTCCGGCAGCTCCTCTAGCCAGCCCGAGAACAGCCAGTCGACCATCGAGGACATCGCGTTGCCGAACGTGAGCGACGAGCCCACTGCGGGCGGCGCGTCGGCTGATGTCGACGGCATCTTCGAAGACGAGCCGATGTGCATGTTGATGACCGTGCCGGTCTCAGCGCAGGCACGGATGAACGGCTCCCAGTAGCGGTCGGCGTCGTGGATCGACGGCAGCCCGAGGTACGGCGGGATCTCCGAGAAGGTGACCGCGCGCACGCCGCGATCGGCGTTGCGGTGGATCTCGTCGGCTGCGAGCTGCGCGTCCCACAGCGGGACGATGCAGAGCGGTATCAGGCGACCATCGGACCCGCCGCACCACTCGTCGACCATCCAGTCGTTGTAGGCCTCGACGCAGAGCTTCGCGAGGTCCTTGTCGTTGGCCTCGAGGAACGTCTGTCCGCAGAACCGCGGGAAGCTCGGGAAGCACAGCGACGCCTCGACGTGGTTCACGTCCATGTCTTCGAGACGGGCCTTCGGATCCCAGCAGCCCTTGCGCATCTCGTCGTAGGTGATCGCGGTGATCTTCACCTCGTCGCGATCGAAGCCCACCGCCGCGGACAGCCGAGTGGTCGGGATCTTCTTGTCCTCGAAGTGCCACCAGTCGCACGCGGGACCGTCGTCGCCAGGTGCGTAGCTGAACTTGCCGCCGACGAAGGTCATCTCGCCCATCGGAGCCCGCACCGAGCGCGGCCCGACCTCGCGGTACTTGGCCGGCAGGCGGTCCTGCCACACGTTGGGCGGCTCGATCACGTGATCATCGACCGAGATGATCTTGGGAAAGTCCTGCATCGGGCCAGCGTACACAGCCATCTGACGGTGCGTCAGGTCTCCGATAGGTTCACGACATGGACGTCGGCGGCGAGGTCAAGCTCGGCAGCATGCTCTTCACGCTGGTGGAACCCCACGCCGGCCACGAGGTCGCTTACAACCGCTGGTACGAGCGCGATCACTTCTACGCGGGGTGCATGGTGGGCCCCTGGCTCTTCGCCGGCAGGCGCTGGGTTGCGACCGCGCCGCTCAAGGATCTGCGGACCGGCACGCGCACCGACCTGTTCGGCGACGCGCGGCTCGGGTCGTACCTCGCGGTGTACTGGGTGCTCGAGGGCAAGCACGACGACCACTTCGCCTGGGCGCTCGAGCAGGTGCAGTGGTTGCACGCCAACGGTCGGATGTTCGGCGAGCGCGACCACATCCACACGCTGCTCTACGACTACACCGACATAGCCCGCCGCGACGGCGACGGCGTGCCGCCCGAGCTCGCGCTCGACCACCCCTACGCGGGGTTGGTCGCGGTGATCGTCGAGCGGGGCACCCCGCTCCCACCGCTCGGCGGCGGCTCGCCGATCGACCTCGCGCTCGCGTTCGACCCGATCCCCCTGCCGGAGGACGCGCCGGTGACGCAACCGGGGATGGACGGCCTCGACCAACGTCAGATGCAGCTGTGGTTCCTCGACCGCGACCCCGCGGAGGCGTGGCCGCGGTTGGCGAGTGACCTGCGTAACGGCGTGCTGTGGGCGGCGCCGTTCATCCCTACGGTCCCCGGCACCGACAGGTACGCCGACCAGCTCTAGAGCGGCCGGTTCTGGACCGCACGCCAGATCGAGCAGCGGCAAGCACCGCTGCGTGATGGATCGGGCATTGTCCGTTCGTGCTGTTGCTCGCGGTGGGACTTCGCCGGGGCAGGACCGACCGCACGTAGCTGCCGAGCCTGTTCACGAACTCGGGGTGTCCGGCTCACCTCTGCCGCGCATCGCGCATCGCGGCCTGCCACGGGGGCGTGGGCGCGTCGGCACGCTCGCGAAATTGGGGACTCCGCGGGTTTCTGTGGGTCGCTTTCGGCGGCTTGGTGGCCGTAGGC
>CAYSAC010000279.1:0-4753 GCA_964428815.1 uncultured Acidimicrobiaceae bacterium
TTCCGCCGCCACCTCGGCCGCCTCACCCGCGCGGTCCAGGCCACCTGCCTGCTCGGCGAGGCGGCCGACGACGGCGCCGCGGGCATCGCTACCACGAAGGCCGATGTTGCCGCCTTCTTCGTCCGCCGGCATCTGGTGGCGGGCTACGACCCGGCCGAAGACCCGACGTACCTCGCACGGATCGACGCCGTGCTCACCGAGGACCTCCACGCCGACGGCGCCGACCGAAGAGTGGGAACTTCCGAGCGACCTTGAGCTTTCCCCGGTTCGGCGGACACCAGGCCTCAGGAGCGCGAACGTGCGATGGAGATCGCCGAGAGGGCCATGTGGCCCGGCTGGACATCGGGGTTCTGATCGGACGTGTGGGTCGAGGTTGATCCCGACGAGGCAGCTGTGACCCGAGTCGTGGTCGTTGACGAGTCGATGGCGGAGCCCGTTGAGGTCGTGACCGACACGAGATCTTGCGGTCGAAAGCCCAGGTCACCGGCCTGGCCTCTCGCATCTTCGGGGCCAGGCCGGTGGTCACAAGTTGGTCACGAATGCCGTCGAGGGTCGGCTTGAAGGCGCACGCCGACGCTTCCCCGACGCATCTCGAAGTTCCTCACCCGAGTACGTTGCGCGCCGCATGGCGAAATCACGAATCGTCGTCACACTCGCCCTCGTCGCCGGTCTGGCCACGGCAACCGTCGTACGCGCGTCGAGTCAGACCGCGCCCGACTTCCCGACCACCGAGGAGCTGCTGGCCATCGACGACGCGTCGCTGCACGGCACCATCACGCCGCCCGGCATCCCTCTGCTCGAGAAGCAGGCCGAGCTCGAGGCGTACGACCAACTGGTGCAGGGCTACCCGACCCTGACCGAGGAAGAGATCACCACGAAGTACTTCAAGGACGGCAGCTTCGACGTGCCGACCGACGTGAGTCGTGCGTACTTCCCGCGCGCCGATGTGAAGGTGTTGCGCGACACCGAGTGGGGCGTGCCGCACGTCTACGGCGTCGATGACGACGCGGCTGCGTTCGGGGCCGGGTACGTGGCCGTCGAGGACCGGCTGCCGATCATCATCTTGCTGATCGCGCTCGGTCGGGCCGAGGCGTTCGAGCTGCTCGGCGACAACGCGTCGTGGCTCGCCGACGCCGAGATCGCCCGCATCTACGGGTACACCGAAGCGGAGTTCCAGCAGATGATCGACCGGATCCCTGCGGTCTACGGCCAGACCGGGCAGGACCTGGTCGACCTCCTCGACGGGCTGATCCTGGGCATGAACGCCGCGGTCGCCGACATGCGGTCCGGCCTCGTCCCGGTGCCGCCGAGCCTGGCCGATGCCGGACTCGAGCTGCCCGCTCCGTTCCGCAGCACCGACATCGTCGCCATCGTGTCGATCGTGCGTGCGCTGTTCGGTGCCGGTGGCGGCAACGAGCTCTCGAACGCCAACCGCTTTCTCCAGGACATCGCCGACTTCGGTCCCGACGCGGGCGCCACCATCTACGAGGACTTCCGCAACCGGTTCAACCTCGACGGGCTCGTGCACACGACCGACTCGTTCCCGTACGAGATCCCCCAGCCCGACAAGATCGATCCCGCCTCTGCCGTGTTCGGGTACGGCGGTGGCGCCTCTGGCATCGAAGGGATCCTCACCGAGATCGGCGACATCTTCCCCGGCGGCATGGCCCAGGCGACGAGCCAGTCGGCCGACCTCGCCGAGCAGAGCCGGATCAAGACCGAGAACCTCGTGCTCGACACGCCGCTCGGCAGCATCGACCTCTCGCACCCCGGCAGCATGAGCAACTACCTGGCCGTCGACGGCACGCTCAGCTCGACCGGGCACCCGATCCTGCTCGGCGGCCCCCAGGCCGGCTACTTCGACCCGCAGATCCTCTCGGAGAACGAGATCCACGGCGATCGCATCCACACCCGCGGCGCCACGTTCCCTGCGTTCGGGCTCGTGATCGTCGGTCGAGGTCTGGACTCGGCGTGGTCGCCCACCGCCGGGGGCAGCGACATGATCGACATGTACGTCGAGGAGCTGTGCGAGCCCGACGGCAGCGACCCGACCGAAGAATCGCATCACTACGTCTTCGACGGTGCGTGCGTCGAGATGGATCGACGGGTCGTGCGGACCGTGACCGACGACGCGCCGATCGACCTTCCCGGCCGGGACCTGTTGCCTGACATCATCGTCGAGCGCACCATCCACGGCCCCGTGGTCGGCCGCGGCAGGGTCGGTGTCAAGCCGGTGGCAGTGAGCCGCAAGCGGTCGACCTACCTGAAGGAGCTCGACCCCGGGGTGTCGATCCTCAAGCTCAACCGCAACGAGGTGCAGGACCCCCAGACCTTCGTCGACACCTTCGAAGAGTCACACAACCTCTCGACCAACTGGGCCTGGATCGACGAGGACGACGTGGCCTACGTGCACGGTGGTCTCTATCCCGTCCGTCCCGAGACGGTGCACCCGGACTTCCCGGTCTGGGGCACCGGCGAGTGGGAGTGGACGAAGAACCCCGACGGGTCAGACAAGTACCTTGCGACGCACCCGCACGGCATCAACCCGAGTCGCCACTACGTGGTGTCGTGGAACAACCGGCCGGCCCCGGACTGGTCAGCGTCAGACGCCGACTGGGGGTGGTCCGCGCTGTACCGGGCCGACCTGCTCGAGGATCAGATCCTCCGCCAGGGACCGGGATCGATCACGCCGGTGAAGATGGTGCAGATGATGGAGCATGCTGGCCTGTCCGACCTGCGCGGCACCAACGTCCTGCCGCTCGCCCTCCGTGTGCTCGAAGCTGGGACGCCGCCGACCCCCGAGGCTGCGGCGGCTCGTGACGCGCTGGCCGAGTGGGTGGCCGCAGGTTCGCTGCGCCGCGACGGCGACCTCGACGGGGCCTACGACCAGGCCCTGGCAGTCGGGATCATGGACGCATGGTGGGAGTCGATGATCGGCGCCATGTACGACCCCGCCGTCGGCGACGTCGGGTCACGATCGGCGCAGGGGTTCCACAACGCTCCCAGTTCGACGGGCAGTGCGTTCCAGGGCGGCTTCTACGGCCAGGTGTGGACAGATCTCGCCATGGTGCTCGGCGATCCCGTGAAGTCACCGACCTCGCAGGTCTTCTGCGGCTCCGACGCGGTCGGAACCAGTGGCACACTCGCCGCGTGTGCCGACCGGCTCTGGGCGAGTCTCGCCGGAGTCGCGGGTGCCGCCCCGGCCGACGCGCAGGCCGAGCGCATCCTCTTCCTGCCGACCGTGGTCCTCAGCATGCAGTGGGTGAACCGTCCGACCACCCAGCACATCGCCATGTTCGGCCGCCTCGACGAGATCGCCACGTCGGGGCCGACTGGCACCCTCCCGGCCACCGGGCAGTCGGAGCCGTGGCTTCCCGTCGCGGTCATGTTGGCCGCCGTCAGCCTGCTCACCGCCGTCCGACGGAGAACGCGCGTCGTCTCGTCGTAACGCAACGGAGCGAACGCCGTCCGACACGACCTCTACAGATACTTGCTCTCGATCTCGGCGAAGAATGCCTCGAAGACGAGCAAGAACTCTGCTCCAGTCAACCTGATCTCGTCTCCGACCTGATGCTTCAAGATCGACTTGTTTGGCTTCAACTTGATGGTCTTGTCGGCGCTCATTCGGCCACCGTTGTGAAGCATTGAGTTGCACAACACCCTGACTTCGTTGAGCGGGTTGCCATCCTTCCCCTCGATGGCTCTGCTTCGATGACAGAAGTAGCTGTCCAGGAGCAAGAGCAGGTTGTTGTAGAAGAGCGGCTCGAAGGCGTCGATCGCTAGGTCGAGCGTCTTGTTGCGTCCACCGTGGTTGCGCGCCGCAGCAACCAGATCCTCGTAGGTGGAGAGCTGCAGCTTCACCTTCGAGCGGCATTCGTCGATGTAGGTGTCCGCATAGCTGCTGACCGAGAGCATGCGGACGAAACGTAATGCGCGAGTCGCTTAAGGGGCGCGTTCAACCCAGTTCGATGCGTGACCGCAGGGGAGCGACCGCCCCTCCGACACGTCAGGGTGGCAACCGACCGGCGGACGCGCGATCGTCCTCAGCGTGATCACGCGGCGACATGGATACCTGCGGCCACGGCGCGACGAGGTGCCGGCGGCCAGCAACGAGCTGCAGCAGCTCGGGTATGTCTTGCTGCCCGCGGTCTTCGATGCCGACCATGTCGCCACGCTCGGCGCCGACATCGAGCGGGTCTTCGACACGTTGCCGCCCGACGAGCGCGTGCCTGGGATGCCACCAGCGCGATGGGAGGCCTATCGCTACGAGATGCTCAACCGCAGCGAGGAGAGCCGGCGCGCAATCGGGCACCCGGCGATCCTCGAGGTGATCGAGCCGCTGCTCGGCGAGGATTGCCACGTGATCGCCAACACCGCGTGGCGCCAGCCGGGCGGTGCGAGCGACCACGGCGGGCGCTACTGGCACATCGACAGTGGGCCGCACATCCCACGCGACCCGTCGGTGCCGTGGAACGAGCGGATCCCGTATCCCGTCTTCGCCATCGCGGCGCACCTCTTCATCTGGGACTGCCCGCTCGCGGCGGGTCCGACGGCGGTGATCCCGTGCAGCCACACGTCAGGCCGTCCGCCTCCCGCTGCCGAGGTCGATGACGAGGAGCTGGAGTGGGACGGGAACTGCGCGCTGCCGATCGTGGCGTCGGCTGGGGACGTCGCGCTGTTCGTCTCCGATGTGTGGCACCGCCGCATGCCGTCAGGGCCGGACGACCCGGGCCGGTTCTTCCTGCAGTGCCAC
>CAYSAC010000280.1:0-4748 GCA_964428815.1 uncultured Acidimicrobiaceae bacterium
GGCGTTCCAGCGACGCTGGCCGGCCCGCCACCCGGGACTGTCGCGCCGGGAACGCCTCCCGCCACTCCGGGCCCGCTGATCGTCTGCTGCTCGCGTGGCAACGGCGACACCGTCACCGCCACCAGGAGGAAGGCGAGCGCGGCCGCGGCGATCGGGCCATAGGACCGCGCCAGACCACGCACCGGGTTCGCAGCGATGCCCGCGCTCACGCGACGGCCACCACGTCACGCCGGTTGCGACGCGAGCGCTGGTGGCGCCAATCCAGCGCGGCCACACCACCCGTCACCATGAGCCCGAGCAAGCCGAGCGGCACCGCCGCGCCGTTCGAGCACGATGGCCAGTGGAAGGGGTGGATGCTCTCGCACAGCTTCTCGAGGGGACCGTTCGACCCCGTCGGTTGCGCGGCGATGCCACCGCCGTCACCCCCGTCGACGTTGGAGCCGGGCGTTCCCGGGAGGCCCGGGGATCCCGAGATCACGCCACTGGCGACAGGAGGAACGTCGCCAGTGGGCGGGAGGCCAGAGTCGTTGCCGAACGGGTTCTCGAAGGCGACCTCTGCGGTCGTCGCGTCCGCGCCGCCGATCTCGACGGCGAGGAACCCGGTGCCCGACACGACGGACGTCGCGATGTCACCGATGAGCAGCACCGACGCCGCCCGGCAGAACGCGGCGGTGATCTCGTTGAACAGCTGCTCGCGCTGCGCTCGGGTGAGGGCGAGAGGCGGGCCGAGGACGGTCGCGCCCGCGGGCGAGTCCTTGAGCACGATCCGCATCGGCGTGACCCGCACGAGGTCGACGGGCGTGGTCAGGTGCTCGACCCTCGGCAGCTCGACCGTGATGCCCGTGGCCGCGAGCGCCGTGTTGATCGCGCTCTGGAGCGGACCGAGCGAGTCGACCGGCAGCGGGGCACCGACGGCCGTGCCAGAGCCCACATCGAAGGTGCCACCGATGGCGGCGTCCGCCCCGGTGCGGTGCAGCGCCTCCCACTTCATGTTGCGCAGCTTCACGACGCCGGCGATGTCCACATCGGCCGACACCGTGGCGACCGCCTCGCGCGCCTTGCCCGGGATCACCTGGGTGAGCGCCTCGGCTCGACCGTTGCCGATGGTCACGACCGGACCGATCGCGGTTCCCGCGGTGGTCGCGATCGCACGAGCCAATGGCTGCGTGGTCGCGCTCACCTCCATGCGACCAGCCCCGAACGGCGAACCTTGGGTTCGAGTCTCGTCGCGAGATACCGATGCGTCGCCCTTGCGGTTGTCGGTGCGGGTCGGCTGCGGCAGATCCTCCGGCGGGACTCCAGCACTCCCATCGCACTGCTCGGCCGTGATGGAGGTGCCGACGAGTCCGAGGTCGAGCGTCTCGGCCTGCGCTTGCGCCAGGTTGGTGATCACCTCTGAGACGGCAACGCCATTGGCCATGCCGAGCTCGAGCGCACCGACGCCGGGGGCGACGCGCGACACGATGGCGGTGGCGTTGGCCGTCCCGTTGACGAACCCGGCGCTGGGGATGTCGGCCTGGCCATGGGCGGCCGTGCCGAGCGACGCGACGACCAGCATCACGGAGGCTGCGCAGACGGTGACCGTCCTCCGGTAGCGACGAGCAGGCTCCGGAAGGTCGGCGGCGGACGACTGCTGATACGACGAGTTCATGAGACCGGCAGCTGTGCAGCGTACGCCGAGTCCTGCTCCAGCGCTGCTCGCGAGCGCTATTGAGCTAAGGCGCTGTGGGACAGCTCCAGTCCGGCGAGGCTGTCGTCGGCGCGCCAATCCTCGAGGAGCTGGATGAACGCGATGGAGCCACCACCGTAGAACCCGTTCTGCCCGCTTCGCCCGGCCGGCTTGCCTTCGTTGTTGTAGTAGCCGGGCGTGCATGACTCGAGAAACTGCAGGTTGTTCTGCGCGAGCTCGATGATCGTTTCGACCCAGCCGGCCTCGGCCTCCTCTGCTGCCTCCACGGAGCGGACGTCGTTGGCCATCGCGTAGCTGATGATGTAGGCGAGGTGCTTGCTCTGCTCGTTGAGCATGTGCGGGAAGTTCACCGAGAAGCCTGACTGGATGTTTGTGATGACGAAGCAGTTCGGGAAGCCGCGGCTATGGAAGCCGTGGAACGTCGACGCACCGTCGGCCCACTTCTCGGTCAGCGTCAGCCCGTCGCGGCCGATGATCTCGTAGCCCGCTCGACGCGTGTAGTCGGTCCCGACCTCGAAGCCGGTCGCGTAGATCAGGCAGTCGAGCTCGTACTCGATGCCGTCGACGACGACGCCGCCTTTGGTCACGCGCTCGACGCCGCGGCCTTGCGTGTCGACGAGCGTCACGTTTGGGCGATTGAACGCGTCGAGGTACTCGTCGTGGAAGCACGGTCGCTTGCAGAACTGCCGGTAGTAGGGCTTGAGCGCTGCTGCGGTGGTGGTGTCGTTGATGATCGTGTCGACGCGCGCGCGGATCTGCTCCATCTTCTCGAAGTCGGCGAGCTCCAGGGTGCCCGCGACACCGTCCGGCGTGAGGTCCGCGTCTGCCTCGCGTCGGAGCATGACCAGCAGCTTGCCGATGATGTCGGTCCACCCGTCGTTCACGAGGTCTTCGGCCTCGAAGCCTCCGGAGACGAGGTTGTTGAAGTTGTCCATCCGTCGCTGCTGCCAGCCCGGTTCGAGGCTTGCCGCCCACTCGGGATCCGTCGGCCGATTCGCACGCACGTCGATGGAGGATGGCGTCCTCTGGAACACGTAGAGGTGCTCGGCCGCCTCACCCAGGTGAGGCACGCACTGCACGGCAGTGGCGCCAGTCCCGATGATGCCGACCCGCTTGCCGGCGAGACCGGTCAGGCTCCCGTCGCAGTCGCCGCCGGTGTACTCGTAGTCCCAACGACTCGTGTGGAACGAGTGACCCTCGAACGTCTCGATCCCGGCGATGCCCGGAAGCTTCGGGCGATGGAGCGGTCCGTTGGCCATGCAGACGAACCGCGCCCGCATCGCGTCGCCTCGGTTGGTCGAGATGATCCACCGGGCGCTGACGGCATCCCATCGCACCTCCGTCACCTCGGTCTGGAAGCACGCGTTCGCGTAGAGGTCGTAGTGCTTCCCGATCGCTTGACTGTGGGCGAGGATCTCCGGCGCGTGGGCGTACTTCTCCTGGGGGACGTAGCCGATCTCCTCGAGGAGCGGAAGGTAGATGTAGGACTCGACGTCGCACATCGCGCCCGGGTACCTGTTCCAGTACCAGGTCCCGCCGAAGTCGCCACCCTTCTCGATCACGCGGACGTCCTCGACGCCGGCCTCGCGGAGACGCGCGCCGGCCAGTAGCCCACCGAATCCGCCACCGATCACGACGACGTCGATTGCGTCTGTCAATGGCTCCCTGGTGAACGGCTCGACGTACGGGTCTTCGACGTAGCGAGCGAACTCACCCGTCACCTCGATGTACTGCTCGTTGCCGTCAGCGCGGATCCGCTTCTCCCGCTCCTCGCGGTACTTCGTGCGCATCGAATCGGCATCGAACGTGGTCATCTCAGGCGCCAGCCTTCAGCTTGCAGATCGCCAGGTGAGCGGCGAGCACCGACGCTCGGGCATCGCTCGACAACCCGGCGTCGGCTTCGGCAGCCGCCTTGGCGCTGTCGCCGGCCTGCTCCAGCTCCATTACGGAGTCGCGACCGGGTACGCCATCAGTCGCGTGCGTCTCCGCCTTCGCAAGCTTCGCCTGGAACTCCCGGACGACGGCGACCAGCACAGGTGAGGCACCTCCATCTGCTTCTACCTGACGCGCCGCGTCGGTGATCTTCTCCACGACCTCATCGAACGCGACTGGCATCGTTGCTCCCTCAGGCTCAGTGCTAGCGCCTTAGCTCCCTAGCGCCTTAGCTCCCTAGCGCCTTAGCTCCCTAGCGCCTTAGCTCCCTAGCGGACGAACACGCTGCCTTCTCGCTCGACGAGCACGCCGCGACCAAGTGGCAGCACCCTTGTCATCAGACGGTAGCCCGCGCCGAAACCGGGGATCTTCGCGAAGAAGCCCTGCGGGCCGCGCGTCATCCGCCCAGTGGCAACGTCGTATCTGGCGCCATGCCACGGACAGACCAAGCAACCGTCCCCGTCGACCGATCCGTTGGCAAGATCGGCACCGAGATGCCGGCAACGGCGAGTCACCGCGAACAGCTCACCATCCGCGTTGCCTACCGCGTACCGTCCCGCACCGCGGACGACCCCCGGCACCAGCTCGGCGGCGAGCCCCACCTCGATCTCTTCTGCCATCGCACGAGAGTAGGCCTCGTCGTCGGAGCCGAACTGGCTCGCCCGGGTTCAGAGCTCGATGGTGTACCCGTCGACGTCGGCGACGTACGCGTAGGCAATGCCAGGAGCGTGCTCACCGCGTTCGACGAGTCGGCCGCCGGCGCTCTCCACCCGTCGCACCGCCTCGTCGATCGAATCGGATGATCGATCGGGGAGATGCACGCCGAAGTGTTCGTATCCACCCTGTTGTCCAACTCGCGCGCGCTCCTCCGCAGTGGTGGCCAGATGGAGGGCGAGGGAGTCTCCGCCGCCCGGGGTGCCGAGGAAGACGATCGGACCGTCACGGAACATCTCTTCCATGCCGAACGCGTCCCTGTAGAAGGTGACGGCGCGATCGTGCTCCGAGACAAGGACATGAACGTGGCGGATACCCACGGACGTCATGGCAGCTCCTTCGTTGGTTGCCCGTCGCTCTCCCAGCGATCTCGTAGAGGTCGCGTGTCCGGTTGGCCGCAGTCTCGATCATC
>CAYSAC010000281.1:0-4742 GCA_964428815.1 uncultured Acidimicrobiaceae bacterium
GCTGCTGGCGCGCATCGAGGACCCGCTGAGCCGCCGCCGCGTCGACGCCGAGCGCGCCTTCCTCGCCGAGCTCGGCGGCGACTGCTCGATCCCGGCCGCCGCCTACGCGACGCTCGAGGGCACCGTCACCGTCGAGGAGATCGTCGCCGCCGCCGACGGCTCGACCTTGCTCCGCCACCGCGCCACCGGCGCCGACGGCGAGGCCGTCGGCCGCGCCGTCGCTCGCCACCTCCTCGACGACCTCGGCGGCGCCGCCCTCCTCGCCCGCTGACCGGCCACCCCGAACGAATGTGGTCAAGAACGTGGGTCGTGGAGGCCACCTTCTTCGGTGAGTTCACGTCGCCGTAGCCTGGCGAGATGACCGTGTACCTCGTCGGCGCCGGTCCCGGGGATCCGGGGCTCCTCACGCTGCGGGGGGCTGAGGTGCTGGCGCGGGCCGACGTCGTCGTCTACGACCGGCTGTCGGCGGAGGCGCTGCTCGACCTCGCGCCAGCGGGTGCCGAGCGCATCAGTGTGGGCAAGGCGCCGCGGCAGGTGACGCTCCCGCAGGAGGACATCAACGCTTTGCTCGTCGAGCGGGGCAAGGCCGGCCAGACGGTCGTGCGGCTCAAGGGCGGCGACCCGTTCGTCTTCGCGCGCGGCGGTGAGGAGGCGGCGGCGCTGCAGGAGGCGGGCGTCCCCTTCGAGATCGTCCCTGGCATCACGTCGGCGATCGCGGTGCCCGCGTACGCCGGCATCCCCGTCACCCGACGGCACTCATCCACCTCGCTGACGATCGTGACCGGCCACGAGGACCCCTCCGCCGGCAAGGAGGGCACGGTCGACTGGAGCGCGGTCGCGCAGGTTGGCGGGACGATCGTCATCCTCATGGGCGCGGCGCGCATCGGCGCCATCGCCGACGCGCTGATGGCCGGTGGCCGCTCGCCGGATACGCCGGTCGCCGCCATCCGGTGGGGGACCCGCCCCCAGCAGCAGACCACCCGCGCCACGCTGGCGACGATCGCCAGCGCCGACCTCGCGACGCCGTCGACGATCGTCGTCGGCGAGGTCGCCGGCGAGCATCTCGACTGGTTCGAGTCTCGGCCCCTGTTCGGCAAGCGGGTCGTGGTGACGCGTGCGCGCGAGCAGGCCTCCGACCTTGTCGCCGAGCTGCGCGCGCTGGGCGCTGACGCCATCGAGGTGCCGGCCATCGAGATCTCGGACCCCGATGATGGTGGCAGCGGCTTGCGGGCCGCGGCCGCCCGCCTCGCCACCTTTGACTGGGTGGTCGTGACGTCGGCCAACGGCGCCCGGCGACTCCTGGCTGAGGTGCGCGACGCGCGCGCCTTCGGGTCGGCCAAGGTCGCGGCCATCGGCCCTGGCACCGCCGACGCGCTTGCCGCCGGCAACGTCGTTGCCGACCTCGTCCCCGAACGGTTCGTCGCCGAGTCGCTGCTCGACGCGTTCCCCGACGGACCGGGACGCGTCCTGGTCGCTCGCGCCGCGGTCGCCCGCGACGTGCTGCCTGATGGCCTGCGGGCCAAGGGGTGGGAGGTTGATGTCGTCGAGGCGTACCGCACCGTCGCTGCGCCGCTCACACAGGACCAGCGCGCCGCCGCGCACGCGGCCGACATCGTCACCTTCACCTCGTCCTCGACCGTCGACCGCTACCTCGACGCCCTCGGTGCCGACGCGGTCCCACCCCTCATCGCGTGCATCGGTCCGATCACGGCCGCGACAGCGCGCGAGCGCGGCCTGACCGTCGACATCGAGGCCGACGTGCACACCATCGCGGGGCTCGTCGACGCCATCGTCGACCACCTCGCCGGATGAGGCTCGCCGCTGCCGTCTTCGACTTCGACGGCCTCATCATCGACAGCGAGTGGGGCATCTACGAGACGGCTCGGGCCGCGTGCGCGGCGCACGGCGACGACCTCTCGGTCGAGGCCTGGGCGACCGTGGTCGGCATCAACGACGATGACGACGAGTGGTTCGACGTCCTGCGCAGCGCCGCCGCGCTCCGGATCACGCACGAGCAGTTCGACGCCGCGTACGCGGCGCAGGACCGGTCCAACCGCGACTCGCTGCCCGCTCTGCCAGGCGTGGTCGATCTCGTCGACGAGCTGCGCGCTGCGGGCGTGCCGATCGGCATCGCATCGTCGTCCGGCACGAGCTGGCTCGACCGGCACCTCACCAGGCTCGGTCTGCTCGACCACTTCGACACGATTGTGGGCGCCGACGTCGTCGGCGGCGTCGGCAAGCCCGCGCCCGACGTCTACCTGAAGGCCTGCGCCGACCTCGGTGCCGCACCGGCCCGCGCTGTTGCCATCGAAGACTCGGCCCACGGGGTCACCGCTGCGAGGGCCGCCGGCATGCGCGCCGTGGCCGTGCCCAGCCGCATCACGATCTTCAACGACTTCAGCCACGCCGACCTCGTCGTCAGCTCGGTCGCCGCCCTGACCGTCGACCGGCTCGACGGCGTAGTGGCCTGGCGTCGAGTTGGCGAGGCGGATCCGCCGAGTCAGGGGTGATGTTCGCAAGGAGTCGACGACGCAGTCGTAGCCTTGCCCTACCTCAAGGAGGAGCGACGCAGCGAGCGGCGCCTCTGGCCGGCGAGACGCCCCGGCAATCCGGCGCCGGGTCACTACCCTTGTCCGGGTGAGCTTCCCCCAGCGGCGACTCCGGCGGCTGCGGCGCACGCCCGCGCTGCGCCGCCTGGTCGCCGAGACCCGCGTCGGCGTCGACGACCTCGTCGCTCCGCTGTTCGTCCGCGAGGGCATCGACGCGCCCCAGCCGATCGCCTCGCTGCCCGGCGTCGTCCAGCACACGCGCGACTCGCTCCGCAAGGAGGTCGCCGCGCTCGCCGACCTCGGCATACCCGGCGTGATCCTCTTCGGCGTGCCGGCGGCGAAGGATGCGGCGGGCAGCGGCGCCTGGGACCCCGCCGGCATCGTCCAGCTCGCGCTCGCCGACCTGCGCGCTGAGGTCGGCGACGAGATGGTGCTGCTCGCCGACCTTTGCCTCGACGAGTACACCGACCACGGTCACTGCGGCGTGCTCGGCCCCGGCGGTGAGGTCGACAACGACGCCACCATCGAGCTGTACGGCCGGGCCGCGCTCGCCCAAGCGGCCGCGGGTGCCGACGTGGTCGCCCCCAGCGGGATGATGGACGGCCAGGTGCTCGCCATCCGCGAGGCGCTCGACGAGGACGGCTTCGCGGACGTCGCGATCCTCGCCTACGCGGCCAAGTACGCGTCCGCGCTGTACGGCCCGTTCCGCGATGCGGTCGACGTGACGATCGCCGGGGGCGGTGACCGCAAGGGGTACCAGCAGGACCCCCGCAACGCCCGCGAGGCGCTCGACGAGCTGCGCACCGATGTCGCCGAGGGTGCCGACATGGTGATGGTCAAGCCCGCGCTTCCGTACCTCGACATCATCACCAGAGCGCGCGCCGAGCTCGACGTGCCGATCGCGGCGTATCACGTGTCCGGCGAGTACGCCATGATCAAGGCCGCCGCCGAACGGGGCTGGATCGACGGCACCGCCGTCGCCGTCGAGCACCTCACCGCGATCAAGCGCGCGGGTGCCGACATCATCCTCACGTACCTCGCCCGCGAGGTTGCCGAGCTCCTCCGCGGAGGGAGCTGAGTGTCCACTAACGGCGAGCTGTTCGAGCGGGCTCAGCGCGTCATCCCCGGTGGGGTCAACAGCCCCGTGCGCGCGTTCCGGTCGGTCGGCGGCACGCCTTACTTCGTCCAGCGGGCCATGGGGCCCTACGTGTGGGACGTCGAGGGCGCGCGGTACATCGACCTCGTCCAGTCCTACGGCGCGATCATCCACGGTCACGCCCACCCCGCCATAGTCGACGCCGTGCAGCGCGCCGCGGCGGACGGCACGTCCTACGGCGCGCCGACCGAGCGCGAGGTGCTACTCGCGGAGGCGATCGTCGAGCGGGTGCCGAGCTGCGAGCAGGTGCGGCTCGTGAGCAGCGGCACCGAGGCGACGATGACCGCGCTACGCGTGGCGCGAGGCGTCACCGGTCGGGCCCGGGTCGTGAAGTTCGCCGGCAACTACCACGGCCACGGTGACGCGCTGCTCGCCGAGAGCGGCAGCGGGGTCGCCGCGCTCGGACTGCCAGGGTCAGCCGGCGTGACCGCCGCGCAGGTCGCCGACACGGTCGTCGCGCCCTACAACGTCGTGCCAGAGCTCGACGCCGATGTCGCGTGCGTCATCGTCGAGCCGATCGCCGCCAACATGGGCCTCGTCGCTGCGGCGCCCGGCTTCCTCGACGGGCTGCGCCGCGAGTGCGACCGGACGGGCGCGCTCCTCATCTTCGACGAGGTGATCACCGGGTTCCGCGTCGCCCGCGGCGGCGCGCAGCAGCTGAACGGCGTCCGTCCCGACCTCACCTGCTTCGGCAAGGTCATCGGCGGTGGCCTGAACATCGGCGCGTTCGGCGGACCGGCCGACGTCATGTCCTGCCTCGCGCCGCTCGGCCCCGTGTACCAGGCAGGCACCCTGTCGGGGAACCCGCTCGCGACCGCGGCCGGGCTCGCCGCCCTCGACCTGCTGGACGACGAGTTCTACGCGCGGCTGCGGTCCATCGCTGCTCGGCTGGCCGAGGTGCTGACCAAGGCGCTTGCTGGTGCCGGCATCACCGCGCAGGTGCCGGTCGCCGACACGCTCGTCGGCCTCTTCTTCACTGAGCGCGAACCGACGGACTACGACAGCGCCCGCACGACCGACACCGCGCGCTACGCCGC
>CAYSAC010000282.1:0-4704 GCA_964428815.1 uncultured Acidimicrobiaceae bacterium
GTGCGCGGGCGCGCAGCACCTCCCCCCACGCGCCGCCGGTGCCGGGGTCGTCCCACGCTGGCAACGGGCGGGTCGGCAGCGGCGCCTCGCACACACCCAGCGCGGCGTCGATCCACCCTGCCTCTTCCCCCGGCGCGAGGAGCGCGTCGAGCAGGCCGTGGTCGAACGCTGACTCCGCGGTGTGCGACCCGGGCGGCAGGGCGGAGCCGAGCGTGCCCTCGGCGACGCGCGGTCCGGCGAAGCCGAGGGTCGCCCCGTGGTGCGCGGCGTGCAGGTCGACGAGGGACGCGTAGGACGCCAGCACGCCGCCAGTGGTGGGGCCGGCGTGGACCGCGAACGACAGCAGCCCCGCGGCCGCGTGGCGGCAGGCGGCATCGGTGGTTCGCGCCAACTGGACCAGGGCGACCATGCCCTCCTGCACCCGCGCGCCGCCGGTCCGGGTGACCACCACCATCGGCAACCGCGCGTCGATGGCCCGGTCGTAGGCCCGCACGACGGCCTCACCCGCGGCCGCACCCATCGTCCCACCGAGGACGTCGAAGCGTCCGGCCGCGAACGCGTAGTGCTCGGTGCGCCCGGTCCACACCGCCTCGTCGGGGAGCGACGCGACCATTTCTGCGTAACCCGGCCACCCGAGCGGGTCACCGGCGCGCACGTCGGTGTCCCACTCCTCGATCACGGGGTGAAAGGGCACCGCCCCCATGGTGGCTACGGCGCGGTAACTATCGCAATCGCAGCGCGACCTCGTTGGCGAGCAACCGGCCTCGGACGGTGAGCACCGCGCGATCGCCGCGCCGCTCGACCAGCCCGTCGAGGTCGTCGGTCGGGAGCGCGTCGGCAGGGACGCCGGCGCGTGTTCGCAGCGCGAGCTGCAGCGACTCGAGGCGCCGGCCTTCGGGCTCGAGCGCTTCACCCGCGGCTTCGGTCGGCACGCCCTCCTCGACCAGTGCGATGTAGCGCTCAGGGGTGCGCACGTTCCACCACCGCCGTCCGGCGCGGTGGCTGTGGGCGGCGCAGCCGATGCCCTGGTACTCGCCGCCGCTCCAGTAGAGGAGGTTGTGCCGGCACTCGTGGCCGGGGCGGGCCCAGTTCGAGATCTCGTACCAGTGCAGCCCGGCTTCGGCCAGCAGCTCGGTGGCGAGGAGGTACTTGTCGGCTTGGTCGTCGTCGTCGTCGGGGTGGCGCGCGGCGTCGGCTGCGAGCGGGGTGCCGGGCTCGACCGTGAGGGCGTAGGCACTGAGGTGGATCGGGTCGAGGGCGATCGCCTCGGTGAGCGTCCGTCGCCACTGGTCGAGCGTCTCGCCCGCTCCGCCGTAGATGAGGTCGAGGTTGAACGTGGCAAAGCCGGCGCGGCGGGCAAGGTCGACCGAACGGGCGACGGCGTCGGGAGCGTGGGTCCGCCCCAGCGCGGTGAGCACCTCGGGCACCATCGACTGCACGCCGAAGGACAAGCGCGTGACTCCCCCGCCGGCGTACGCGTCGAGCAAGGCCGGTGTCACGGTGTCGGGGTTGCACTCGATCGTCACCTCTGCGCCCGCGCTCGTCGGGATCGCGGCGAGCACGTCGAGCAATGGCGCGGGCGGGACGAGCGACGGTGTGCCGCCGCCGACGAACACCGAGCTCGCATCCGGCATGCCGGCGACGACGGCCCGCCCGACCTCGGCGCGACAGGCAGCGAGGTACGCGTCGGTGAGGTGGTGCCGGTCGGTCCAGGTCGCGAACGCGCAGTAGTCGCAGCGGCGTGCACAAAAGGGGATGTGGAGGTAAACGCCGAAGGCGTCCGCCACCGTCGACCTAGCTGGTGAGGCAGAGACCGAGGGAGTCGAGGCGGGACACCGCCTGCTCGGGCATCACATCGAGGATGCACGCGATCGCGCGCAGATCGTCGCGCCGGACCGTGAGCATGCGGCCGTTGAAGTCGCCCCGCTGCACCTGGATCATGCGGAGGTAGCGGCTGAGCATCTCGCCCTCCTCGCCGCTGATGCGCTCGATCGCCGTCAGGTCGATGGTGATGGGCCGGTCATCCCGGACCGGGACGGTGCCCTCGGTGAGGTCGATGAGCACGTCGGCGTCGCCGGGGCGGGGACCGAAATCAGGGCCATCGTCAGCGGGCAGCAGCTGGTCGACGGGTACCCGGTAGAAGCGGGCGAGGCGCTGGAGCCGCGGCACCGAGATGGCACGCTCGCCCCGCTCGTACGCGCCGAGCACCGAGGCCTTGAACTGCTGGTCTGACGCGGCCTCGACATCCTGGAGCGAGAGGCGCTTCTGGCGGCGGATGGCCCGGAGGCGGGCGCCGACCTTCGCCGCGTACGCGCCCCGCTGGTCGGTGCCTTCGAGGTCGGTCGTCATCTCACCCTTCCGTGTCGCCGGGTCCCCAGCGGGCGACGATGTCCGTCAGAGTACGCGCGAACGCCCCGGTCCACAATCACCCAGCGTGGCCGGTCTCGATAAGACCCCCACGGAGCGCGGTTACAACGGCACCCGCAGCGATGGCGGCGGTCTCAGCACGCAGCACGTGGGGGCCCAAGCCGACGGTGGGCAGGCCAGAGGCCAGCTCCTCTGGCGCCCAACCGCCTTCAGGTCCGATGAGCACGGTGGTGTGGCCAGCAGCGATCGGGCCGCCTCCCAGCTCGGCCAGCGCCGCACCCTCCATGGCGCTGACCTCGGCGAAGGTGGCTACGGGGAGGACCTCGGGGAGCCATGTCCTGCGGCTCTGCATGGCCGCGGCGCGGGCGGTCACCCGCAACCGCCTCGCGTGCTTGTCGGCCCGCTCCCGGTCCCACCGGACGACCGACCGCGACGCGGCGAATGGGACGATCCGGTCGATCCCGAGCTCGGTGAGCTTCTGGACGACGAGCTCGGGCCGCTCCCCCCTGATCAACGCGAAGGCCACGGTCAACGAGGTGGCGGGCGCGGGCTCGTGCACGACGGCGCCCAGCTCGCCCAACTCGGGTCCGAGCCGGCACGGCCGCCACCGGCCGGCACCATCGGCCACGACGAGCTCGTCGCCCGGCGCGAGCCGCAGGACCCGCTCGAGGTGGTGGCGGTCCTCTAGGCCGAGCCGGGGCGCGTCGAGGTCTTCGACGAAGACGAGTGGCGCGGAGATCACGGCTACTTGAAGGCGGAGCGGATCTTGGACAAGAACCCCGTGTCGGCCGGCGCGACCGCCTCGCCGCGGAGCTCTGCGAGGCTTCGAAGCAGCTCGTCCTCCTCATCGCTGAGGTCGTCGGGCACGTCGACGGCGACCTGAACGAGGAGGTCGCCGCGCGACCGGCGCTCGAGGTGAGGCACTCCGCGACCCCGCAACCGGAACACGCGCCCGTTCTGCGTGCCGCGCGGGATGACGAGGTCCTCGGCGCCGTCGAGGGTCTCGAAGTCGATGTGCGCGCCGAGGGCGGCTTGCGTGAGAGGGAGGTGCAGCACGTGGACCAAGTCGTAGCCGGCGCGCTCGAACCGCTCGTGCGGCTGCACACGGATGTGCACGTACAGGTCGCCGAGCCCACCGCCACGGGGGCCCGCGGCACCGCGCCCGGTCAGCCGCAGCGTCGAGCCGGAGTCGACGCCGGCCGGGATGTCGACGGTGTAGGTGCGCTCGTCGATCGTGCGGCCCTCGCCCTTGCAGTCCTGGCACGGGGTCTCGATCGTCTGGCCCAGCCCGCCGCATCGCTGGCACGCGGCGGTCGTGACCATCTGACCGAGGAAGGACTGGCGCACCCTGCGCACCTGGCCCAGCCCCCCGCAGTCGCCGCACATGGCCGGCGTGGTGCCCGGCGCGGCGCCGGTCGCCTCGCAGCTCGGGCATGGCACCGCGGTCCGGACGCTCACGGGGTGCTTCGTGCCGAACACCGCCTCCTCGAACGCGATCTCGGCGACGACCTCGAGGTCGGAGCCGCGCGGCGGGCCGCCGGCGCCACCGCCCCGTCCGCCCCCGAACGGGCTGCCTCCGCCGAAGAACGCCTCGAAGATGTCGTTGATCCCGCCGCCGCCGAACGGATCGCCGCCGCCGACGCCGTCGGGCCCGTGGGTGTCGTAGCGCCGGCGCTTCTCGGGGTCCGAGAGCGTCTCGTACGCGATCGCGACTTCCTTGAACCGGGCCTCGGCAGCGGCGTCGTCGGGGTTGGCGTCGGGGTGCAGCTCGCGCGCGAGTCGGCGGTACGCGCTCTTGATCTCGACGGCCGTGGCCGTGCGGCTCACACCGAGCAGCTCGTAGTAATCCATTACTTCGACACGCCTTCGGCGTCGTCGTTGTCGGCTGCTCGCTGGCTGGTCGACACCGTTCGGCACCCGCCGGACCTTGTCCCTCGGTGACGCCGTGCCGAACCCTGTCGATCCCGACGCCGACCCTCCAACTCGCGGAGGCCGCCAAGCGGAGCTACCGCTAGACGTTGGCCGTGCGCCTTCCTCGACACGCCTTCAGGCAGTTTCGCCATCGTCAGCCTTCGGTGAGGCGGTTGCTCAGGCGACGGCTGACCACGGCGACCGCGGCCAGCGCCTGCTGGTAGTCCATGCGCGTCGGACCGAGCACGCCGATGGTGCCGGCGGGCTCGCCCTCCACCTGGTACGGCGCGACCACGAGGGCGCACTCGCTCAGAGGGATCATCCCGGTCTCGGTCCCGATGGCGACGTGCAGGCCACGGTCGATCACGTCCCGCAGCAGCGTCACGACGACGTACTGCTGCTCGAGGATGCCGAGCACCTCGCGCA
>CAYSAC010000283.1:0-4702 GCA_964428815.1 uncultured Acidimicrobiaceae bacterium
GCGAGGCTCTGCAGCGCGATCGCCGCGTCCTTGAACGTCTTGCACTCGACCAAGCGCGACAGCAGCAGGTCGCGCTCTTCCCACAGCGCGAGCTCGTCGTCGAGGTCGAGGTCGTCGTCGCCAGGGAGCAGCCGCCGGGTCTTGAGCTCGATGAGGGTCGCGGCGATGAGCAGGAACTCGGTGGCCACGTCGAGGTTCACCTGCTCGAAGCGCTCGACCTCGAGCAGGTAGGCGTCGACGATGGCGCTCAGCGACACCTCGTACAGATCGACCTGCTCGCGCAGGATCAGGTGCAGCAGCAGGTCGAAGGGCCCTTCGAACACGGGCGTCTGCACCTCGTAGGACATGGGGACCAGCATAGGAGTTGCACGGGTGTCATTCGCGCCAACCCGGTTCGTGCCCCATGCTGCCGCGCCTACGCTGCGCCGCCATGCCCCGCGTGTTCTCCGGCATCAAGCCGACCGGTGAGGTCACACTCGGCAACTACCTCGGCGCCATGCGGTTCTGGGTCGAGGACCAGCACGTGGCCGACTCCCTGTTCTGCGTCGTCGACCTGCACGCGCTGACCATCCCCCAGGACCCCGACGAGCTGCGCGCCGGGTCGCTGCAGGTCGCCCAGGTCCTCATGGCCGCCGGGCTCGACCCCGACGTCTGCACGCTGTTCGTGCAGAGCCACGTCCACGAGCACGCCGAGCTGTCGTGGCTGATGGAATGCAACGCGTCGTTCGGCGAGCTGTCCCGCATGACCCAGTTCAAGGACAAGCGCGACGAGCCCGGCTCCTCGTTCGTGTCCGCTGGGCTGTTCACCTATCCCGCGCTGATGGCGGCCGACATCCTGCTCTACGACATCGATCGCGTCCCCGTGGGTGACGACCAGCGCCAGCACCTCGAGCTGACGCGCGACGTCGCCATCCGGTTCAACCGCCGCTACGGCGAGACGTTCGTCGTGCCGGAAGCGGCGATCCCGAAGATCGCCGCTCGCGTGATGGACCTCCAGGACCCGACGAAGAAGATGTCGAAGTCCGACGAGTCACCCCAAGGCTGCGTCGCGGTGCTCGACGATCCGACCGTCATCGAGCGCAAGATCAAGCGAGCCGTCACCGACACCGAGAACGAGGTCCGCTACGACGTCGCCGCCAAGCCCGGCGTGTCGAACCTGCTCGCCATCCTCGCCGCCTGCACCGGCCGCGAGCCCGACGCCGTGGCCGCGTCCTATGACCAGTACGGCCCGCTCAAAGCCGACACCGCGGCGGCCGTCATCGAGGTGCTGCGTCCGATCCAGCAACGGTACGCCGAGATCGCCAGCGACCCCGGGGGAACCGCCGCGCTGCTCGCCAAGGGCGCGGCCAAGGCTCAGGCGGTCGCCGCGGTGACGCTCGAGCGCGCCCGCACCGCGGTTGGCCTGCTCCCCCGCTGACCGGTTCTTTCGGTAGTTGTGGTCGCTGGACGACCGCCATCACCGAAGGAACACTTCCTAGCCATGCCCCGAACCTCCGGGGCTGGCGCTGCCGACCAGCCCCGCACGCCAGTACGCCTCAGTCGTCGTCGGCGGCTTTGAGGGCGCGGCCGACGAGCGGCGGGACGGACCACTCCGACTCGGGTCGGTGGTGCTCCCTCGCCCATGCCACCGTGAGCGCGTCGCTGCCGGCGATCTCGAGGAGGTCACCGCCGAGGCGGTCGTGCAGCAGGTAGAGCCCGACCCTGCGGGTCATGCCCTTGCCCTTCATCCATTGGCGGGCGTGCTCGGGACCGGCGAGCTTGCCCGACAGGGTCGCGACCACTCGACCGTAGGTGCCGAGGCGAGACTCGAGCTTGCCGATGTCGTGCAGCAGCGCCGCCGCCATGACCGGTCGGCTCGCCTCGTCGCCGAGCGCCCGCTCGACATCGCGCGCGACGCCGGCGGCGTGGCGGCGGTCGGGACCAGGCATGCGCCGCCAGAGCGCGTGCTCCGCGGGCAAGAGCAGCGGCTCGACCCACTCCTCCGCGGCGCGGCCCGGTCCGCCTGGCCTCAGTGAGCCGACGAACCGGCGGGCGAGGTGGCCCCAACCACCCATCTCGCTAGGCGTGGTCGATGCAGTAAGGCGTTGCGGGCATCGCCTCGAGGCGGGCCTCGGCGATCTGCGCGCCGCACCGCTCGCACAACCCGTAGGTGCTTTCGTCCATCTTCGCTAGCGCCCGCTCGACCTCGTGGAGCTGGTCGCGCAACGACGATGCCAGCACCTTGTTCTCGCCCTGCTCCGCCGCCACCTGGCCCGAGTCTGCGAAGTTCTCGTCGAAGTCGAGGCTGGACTGGCTCGCCGGCTCCAGCCCATCGACGGTGCGCCACAGGTGGTCGCGCTCCTCCTCCAGGGAGGCGCGCAACGTCGACAGCATCGTCTGGTCGGGCACCGCGACAGGGTAGCCGTCGGCGGTCGTATCCGGGTTCCCCGGCTCGCTTCGCTCGGCGCCGACTACGTCGATGCATACGACCTCAGCCGTCTCGAGTGGGGGCGCCTCCGGCGCGGGGCTCGATAGCGGACCTGGGCTTTTCAGGTACCAGCGACAACCGCGCGCGGGTGGGCGTCGCGGTAGACCGCCCACAGCCGCTCGGTCGAGACCAGCGTGTACACCTGCGTCGTGCTGATGGAGGCATGGCCCAGCAGCTCTTGCACCGAGCGGATGTCGGCACCGTGGTCGAGCATGTGCGTCGCGCACGAATGGCGCAGCACGTGCGGGCTCAACTTGCCGCGGAGGCCGACGAGGTCGCCGTAGCGGCGGACAACGCCCCACGCGCCCTGCCGGCTGAGACGCCCGCCTCGCGTGTTGAGGAACACCGCCTCGGCGTCGCCCCGCCGGGCCCACCGCTCCGGCTCGACGAGGGGGCGGCCGCCGGGGCCGAGCCAGCGCCGGAGCGCGTCGATCGCGAGCCGCCCGACGGGCACGACCCGCTCCTTGCTGCCCTTGCCGAACGCCCGCAGCAGCGCGGCGTCGAGGTCGAGGTCACCCATGGACAGGCCGACGAGCTCGGAGATGCGCAACCCGGTCCCGTAGAGCACCTCGAGGATGGCGCGGTCGCGCCGGGCGAGGGGCTCCTCCCCCACCGCGGCGCCGAGCAGCGCCTCGACCTCGTCCTCGCTCAGCGCCTTCGGCAGCCCCATGGGCACGCGCGGGCGCTCGACGTCGGCGGACGGGTCGGTGACCGCGTCACCCTCGTCGGCGAGGAACCGGTGGAGCGACCGGACCGACACGAGGGCGCGAGCGACAGACGCCGGCGCCCGCCCAGACGCGCGCAGCGCCTGTACGTACGCAGTGATGACAGGCTCGTCGACGGTCCCGAGAGCGACGCCCTGCTCGGCCAGCCACGCGGTGTAGGCGCGCAGGTCGCGCCGGTAGGCGGTGAGGGTGTTGACCGACCGCCCCTTCTCCGTGGCCAGCCACGAGAGAAGCTCTTCGACCTCGAGCGGCAGCGCGTGGAGGTCGGAGATCATCATCGTCGCAGCAGCGTGAGCGTCAGGCCGATGATCGTCTTGGCATCGACGATCTCGCCGGAGCTGATCAGGCCAGGCACGTCGTCGAGGCGCACGCGCTCGACGGTCATGTGCTGCTCCTCGACGCCCTGCAGGTCGGTCTCGCACTCCCGCAACCCGGTGCCCAGGTAGACCCAGTTCCGCGAATCCGAGTAGCCGGCGGAGCTGAAGTAGTCGACGAGCAGCTCGAGCCGGTCGGCGACGAGCCCGACCTCCTCCGCCAGCTCGCGCCCAGCCGTCACCTCGGTCGGCTCGCCCTCCACGTCGCAGATGCCGGCTGGGATCTCGAGCAGCTCGCGGTCGATGGCGGCCCGGTACTGCCGGACGAGGGACACGGTGCCGTCGTCGTACAACGGCACGACGGACACGGCGCCGGGGTGACGGACGATGTCGCGCTCGAACGTGGAGCCGTCGGGGCCGACGAAGCTCCCGATCGCGACCGAGATCGCGTAGCCCTCGAAGATCATTCGCTCGCCGGTCTGCGCGAACCCCGGGTTAGTCATCCACAGTGGCCAGCGCCGGCAGGTCTTCGTCCACCGGGAACAGGTGCGGCGACCGTCCCTCGTTGCGGGTCACCGCGGCGCCGATGAGCTCGCGGAAGAGCGGGGCAGGACGGTTGGGCCGGCTCTTGAACTCCGGATGGGCTTGGGTGCCCACCCAGAACGGATGGCCTTCGAGCTCGATGAACTCGACCAGGCGATCGTCGGGCGAGGTGCCGGTGCACCGGAACGCGGTGCCGTCGAACCGGCTGCGATACTTGGGGTTGAACTCGAACCGGTGCCGGTGGCGCTCGGAGATCACGGTCTCGCCGTAGGCCCGGGCGACCTGCGAGCCGGGTTCGAGCTTGGCGATGTAGGCGCCGAGGCGCATCGTGCCGCCCATGTCGGTGACGCCCCGCTGGCTGTCCATGAGGTCGATGACCTTGTAGCGCGAGGTGGGGTCGAACTCGCTCGAGTTGGCGCCGGTCATCCCGAGCACGTTGCGGGCGAATTCGATGGTCATCACCTGCATGCCGAGGCACAGGCCGAGGCAGGGGATCGCGTTCTCGCGGGCGTAGGTCGCCGCCGCGATCTTCCCCTCGATGCCCCGTTCGCCGAAGCCGCCGGGGATGACCATGCCGTCGAGGTCGCGGAGGCGGCCATCGGCCAGCAGCCCCTCGACCTCCTCGGCCTGGATCCACTCGATCTCGACCCGCG
>CAYSAC010000284.1:0-4647 GCA_964428815.1 uncultured Acidimicrobiaceae bacterium
CGGGGATCCCCTTCGGGATCTTCTGGGTGAACTGGTCGAGCCAGTCGACGAGCACACCGACCTCCTCGCGGTCGGCGGCGACGACGGCCACGATGGCGTCGAGCTGCTTGATCTGGCGATCCACTGCGGCGCGGTAGGGGACGAACACCTCCGTGTTCTGAACGTTGGCGAGCCGCGTGAGCTCGCGCACAGCGGTGACGGCGCGTTCGCGGTTGTCCGCGAGCACCGTCGTCGTCTCGCTTAGGTTCACGAGCAGCTGGTCGAGGTCGGGCGCGCCGCCTGCCAGCGACTGGGTCGCCTGGTCGAGACCGTCGATGATCCGCACGATCTCATCGGTCTGGTCGGCGAGCGTCGCGCTGATCACGATGAGGTTGTCGAGCAGCGCGCCGAGCTCTTGGCCCCGCCCGGCGAAGGCCTGCGAACCGGTCTGGATCAGCGTGCCGAGGTCGCTGGCGGTGACGGCACCCAGCACGCCGACTGCCTGCTCGGCCACGAACTCCAGCTCAGGCGCTTGCAGCGTGCGGTCCTCGGGGATCGCGTCGCCATCGGCGAAGAACGGACCTTCGGTCGGCTCGCCGACGGGGCGCAGCTCGATGAACTTCTCCCCCAGCAGCGACGTGGTTCGCAGCACCGCTTCGCTGTCAGCAGGGATGTCGACGCCGTCCTTGATCGACATCGTCACCTCGGCCTTGAACTCACCGGTCAGCTCGATCCGCTTGATCGACCCGACGCGGACGTCGGCCACTTGCACGGAGTGCCCGCTCACGAGATCGCCCACGTCGCTGAAGGTCGCGGTGATCTCACGGCTGCCCGTGACGTTTCCTGGCAGGGCGCAGCCCGCCAGTCCCGCGAGGACGGTGAGCGCGGCGACCGCGCGTCGCGTCTTCATCACGATCCCAGCCCCAAGAGCGTTCTGGCCGCATCGGCGACGAAGCCACCCACGCCGGCGATCCGGTCACCTGCGGAGCGACCCGACGCGTGCGGCGCGGGCTCTGACGGCGCGCCGATCAGCTCGAGCACCCCGTCGATCGGTGACGGCGCTGCACCAACGGGGGTCAGCACCGCGGGTGCCGCGGTGCCCGCGGCCTGGCCGAGCAGCGGCAGCCCGGGGCAGTCGACGTCGATCGGGATGCAGATGGGGTCGAGGCCGATGCCCCCGAGCAGCGGGTCGAGGATGTTGGAGACGAGCGGCGAGAAGTTCTGGCGGAGGTTGATGGCCCGAACGTCTGGGTTGTACGCGGTCAGCAATCCCTTGACGAGGAGGGGTCCGGAGTCGAGCAGCTGCTCGACCGAGGCCAGGTTCACGTCGATGGTCCGCACCGTGCGCGTCAGGACGTCGATGTCGGTCCGAAGCGCGGCTGCGTGTTCGGACACGAGGTCGAGCCCGTCCTCGGAGAGCGTGGCCAGGCCGCGCAACAGCGCCTCGACGCTCTTGCGCTCGTCGGCCAGCACGCCGGTTGCCGCAGCGAAGGCGTCGAGCACCTGGCCCAGCTGCTGCTCGCGCGTCGTCAGGGTGCTCGTCAACCGGTCGAAGCTGTCGACGATCCGCAGCAGCTGCTCGTCCTTGTCGGCGAAGGTCGCGACCAGGTCACTGAGCTCCTCCAGCGCGCCGCCAAGGCTCTCGCCGTTGCCTTCGAGGTCCTCGGCCAGGTTGCCGACGAGGTCGCCCACGCCCTTGGGGTCGAGGCTGTCGAGGAAGTCCTTGAGGGCGGCGAGCGCTTCGTCCGGCTCGACGGGGACGATGGTGCGGTCAAGGTCGATCACATGGCCGTCCTCGGCCTTGACCAGCCCCTGCCGCCATGCCGGCGAGATCTGGATGTAGCGCTCGCCGATGAGCGACAGGGGGACGATCTGCGCGTTCGCATCGGCGGGGATCGGGATGGACTCGTTGATCGCGAGGGTGATCTTGACCTTGTCGCCCTGGACCTCGATGTCGGTGACGGTTCCGGCGGGCAGGCCGAGCACGCGGACGTCGGACGACTCGAAGACCGATACCGCGCGCGGGAAGTAGGTGATGACCTCGTAGGTGTCGCCGCCGCCCGGGAGGAACGAGCAGGCCGGCAGCGCGCCGGCGGCGATCGTCAGCGCGAGCGCGCACATGACGAGCCGCCTCATGGGACCGGGATCCCCAGCACGTCGCGGTAGACGTCTTCGAGGACGCCGATGACCTCCGGGCCGAGCGCGCGGATGTAGATGTCCTGCCATGGGCCGTGGCTACCGGCCTTGGCCTGGCCGAGAAAGCCTGGTCCTATCCACGCCAGCGCGGTGTCGATCGAGCGGGCCTGGTCGCCGCCCTGGCCGAGGTTGCGGTCGATGGCACCGGTCGCGCGATGCAGCGTCGTGAGGATGGCATCGAGCTCGGCCTTGTGATCCGAGACGACCTGTGAGAGCCGAACCACCGCGTCGCTGCCCTCCCCCAATGCCACGGCGAGCGCGTCGCGACGGTCCGAGATGAGATCGAGGATGCCGGCGCTCGCATCGATGAGACGGACGAGCGTCTGGTCCTTCTCCGCCAGCGTCTCGGAGAGCTCGTCGGCCTGGTCGAGCAGCGACCGAAGCTGCACGTCGCGCTCGTTGATCGCGCCGGCTACCTGCTCGATGCCGGTCGACAGGTCGCGGATGGTCGCCTGCTTGCCCTCGGTCAGCTGCGCGAGCTGGAGGATGAGCTGGTTCAGCTGCTTGGTGTTGGTCGCCTGGATGCCCTCGGTGGCTTTGCGGGTGAGCTCGAAGACGTCGAACGGCGTCGTCGTGCGTTCGACCGGGATGCGGGCCGCGTCGCGCTCGGCGAGGTCCTCCATGAGCCGGCCGCCCGAGGTCGGGTTGCTGATGCGGATGTACTTGCTGCCGAGCAGCGTCTCCAGTGCGATGTCCGCGCCCGCGTCCTCGCGGATCTCGACGCCTTGGTTGATGACCCAGTCGATGATGACGGTGCCGTTCTCGCGGTCGGGCGAGATGTCGGTGACGCGGCCGACCTTGACGCCGGCCAGCTTCACGTCGTCGCCCACGCGAAGGCCGGAGGCGTCCGTGAACGTCCCGGCCATGTCGTAGGTCTTCTCGAGCAGGTGGGTCAGGCCGATGAGGAACGCGAAGCCCGTGATCGCACCGATGATCAGCACCGAGACGATTCCGACGGCGTAGGGGTTGCGATCGCGGAACGACCTCATCGCATGCCCCCCGTCAGCGCGTCGAGAATCGTGCGCGCCGGCACACCGCCGGCGTCGTAGGCCTGGGCGCCGGCGGCGTCAAGACCGGTGACGACGGGTGCGTCGCATTGCTCGTCGGTGCCGGGCGGGCCGGTGGCGGCGCAGAGGATCACCTGGTTGAGGAACTCGCCGAACCGGCCAGAGAGGTAGACGCTGCGCGAGGCGGCGCTGAGGTTCGCCAGCGCCGACTCGAGCTGGGGGATCCGGCCGTCGACGGTCTGCACCACGAGCGCGAGGTTGGAGACGAGGCGATCGATCTCGGCCTGGTTGTTCTCGAGGAGGAAGCTGAGGTCTCGACCGAACCCACCGAGCTCGGTGATCGCTGCGTCCAAGACGTCCGTGTTGGCGCTGAAGGTCTCCGAGATGGCCACGAGGTTGTCGAGCATCACCTTGATCTGCTCGTCGCGGCCGTTGATCGTCGACACGACGGTGTCGAGGTTGACGACCAGCCGGCCGATCGCCTCGTCCCGTTCGCCCAAGCCCTTGGCCAGCACGGCGAGGTCGTCGAGCGCCTTGCCGACCTTGTCCTCCCGCCCCTCGAGCGCCTGGGTCACGGTGTCCAGGAAGTCGTTGACCTGCTTCGGGTCGATGGCGCTGACGATCGGGCCGAGCCGGTTGAACAGCTCGCCGAGGTCGATCACCGACCGGGTCTCCGCGATCACGCCGCCGTTCGTGAGCTTCGTCGGGGTCGACCTACCGGGATAGAGGTAGAGGTAGCGCTGGCCGATCAGGTTGCGCCACCTCACTGCGGCGGTCGTGCTCATCGGCAGATCGACGTCGTTCTTGACGTTGAAGGTCACCCGTGCGCGCCCGTCGACGACAGTGATGTCGGTGACCTTCCCCACGACGACGCCGGCGACCTTCACGTTGTCGTTGACCAGCAGGCCCGTGATGTTGTCGAAGGTGGCGCTCAGCTCGTAGCGGTGCGAACCGACAAGCTCGTTGACCTTGAGGTTGCCGATCGTGAACGCGAGCCAGACCGTGAACGCGAGGCAGATCGCGACGAAGCCCCCGAACTTGAGCGCGGTGCGGATCACCGTCGCACCACCGCGCTCAGCAGCTCACTCAGCGTGCCAGAGGTCGCGAGCGGCGGGATCAGGTCGCGGGACGCCGGCACCAAGCGTGTCGCCGCGGCGGCGTCCGTCGGCGGCCACGTTGCTGCGGCGCCCGCGCTGGGGCAGGGCACGACCCCGCACGCGTCACCGCCGAGGAGACCCTTGACCGCGGCCATGAGCGTGCCGTTGCCCACGTCGATGCGGATGGCCTCGGCGAGCGTCTGGAGGTACTGACGGAGGCCGATGACGAGGGGGATGAGGTTCGCCTTGTTGTCGGCGAGCACCTGCACCCCCTTGCCACCCTCGGTCACTCCCTTGCGCAGAAGGCTGCGGTTGGCGTCGAGCACGTCGGCGAGGTCGCGGCTGAGCCGCGCCAGCTGGTCGAGCAC
>CAYSAC010000285.1:0-4609 GCA_964428815.1 uncultured Acidimicrobiaceae bacterium
AGGTCGCCTGCCGCAGCCGCTCACCGCGCCGCTCGCCGGTGCGGTGCGCGCGCTGCTCGACCAGCTCCCGGCTGACGCGACCGCCAGCGCCGAGCCCGTCGCCGTCACTCCCGGTTCGCTGGGAACCTGGACGGAGGAAAGCGGCTGATGGAGATGTCCGAACGCGCCCGACCACGATCGTGGTTTGGAAGTAGCATGATCATATGACAAGGCAGCGATTGTCGGCGACCGTGGAGCCCGAGCTCCTGGAGGCTGGGCGCGCGGCAGTGTCCGAGGGCCGCGCGGACAACCTCAGCGCATGGGTGAACGAGGCGCTCCGACGGCAAGCCGATCACGAGCGCCGGATGAAGGCCCTCGATGACTTCCTGGACCGGTACGAAGATGAGCACGAGGAGATCACCGAGGACGAGATGCGAGACGCGACTCGACGTGCTCGCGCCCGAGCGGTTGTCGTCCGTACGCAACCTCAGAAGAGCGCTCGGGTCCCGCGACGCCGGAAGCAGGGCGCTGCGTGAGCATCGTGCTCGATGCGGGTGCGCTGCTCGCCGTCGAGCGAGGCGACCGGGACATGATCGCCCTCATCAAGCGGGAACGACAGCAGGACCGTGCGCCACTCACCCATGGCGGAGTGATCGGTCAGGTCTGGCGGGGCGGTCAGCGACGGCAGGCGAACCTCGCTCGCCTGCTGCCCGGACTCGACGTTCAGGCGATCGACGACACCCTCGGGCGGCAGGCCGGTGTCCTCCTCGGCAAAGCCCGCAGCGCGGACGTCATCGACGCTGCGGTCGTTCTCTTGGCCCACGATGGTGACGAGATCTTCACCTCGGACCCGGACGACCTCCGAGATCTCGCCCAGGCCGCTGGCAGGTACGTGGAGCTGATCCCGGTCTGACGATCCGGTACCGAGCGCTGGCGAGGCGCGTAGTCTCGGCGGCGTTCGCCTACCAAGGAGAAGCATGTGCGCAAGCTTGTAGCTCTCTGTGCGGCCCTTGCCCTCAGCGTGGGCTTGGCGGGTTGTGGTGACGACAACAAAGACACTGCAGCCGGCAGCTCGAGCACCACGGGCGGAGCCGTTGAGTTCGCACCTCGCGAGGACGGCGTTCTAACGGTCGGCACCGAGCTGCCCGCTCCACCGTTCTGGGAAGGCGACGACTACGACGCGGTGACCGGCGGCTACGAGGTCGATCTGGCCAAGGAGATCGCCAAGCGGCTGGGCGACCTCGAGTTCAAGGCCGTCAACTACCCGTTCGCCGGTGTCAACGCAGGTGCCGAGTGCGAGTGCGACCTCGTGTTCAGCCAGATCACCATCACCGATGAGCGCAAGTCGAACTGGGACTTCACCACGCCCTACTTCGACTCCGACCAGGGCGTGATGACCCTTACCGGGACCGACGTCGCCGACGTCGCCGCGGCCAGGCAGCTGCAGTTCGGCGTGCAGACCGAGACCACCGGGCTCGACTTCCTCAATGACACGCTGAAGCCCGACAAGGAGACGCGGGTCTACGACACGACGGTCGACATGTTCAACGCGCTGGCCGCGGGCGACATCGACGCGATTCTCTTCGACGTGCCGATCCTGCTCGGTGCCGTCAAGGGCGGACAGATCAGCGACACGAAGATCGTCGCCCAGTTCAAGACCGGCGAGCAGTACGGCGGGATCCTGCCCAAGGACTCGGCGAACACCACCGCCGTCAACGAGGCGATGCAGGCGATCATCGACGACGGAACGCTCGCCGAGCTCCAGGCGAAGTACTTCGGAGTGGCCACCGAGGACGCGGCGCCGTTCTGGGAGGCCTGAGCGACGTAAGCGCCCGAGAGGCGTGCGATGAGCGAGGTCTTTGAGCAGTTCTTCGACTTCTCCATCATGTGGGAGAGCCGGCACCAGATCTGGAAGGGGTTCCGGCACAACATCGACCTCTTCCTGATCGCCGAGGCGATCGTGCTCGTCTGGGCCCTGCTCGTGGCGGTCGTCCGGCTCCTGCCCGGACGGGCTGCAGCCCCGCTCCGCTGGCTCGCCATCGCCTACATCGATGTGTTCCGGGGCCTACCGGCGATCGTTGTGATCTACCTGATCGGCTTCGCACTCCCGAGGACCGACCTCTTCTACTTCAGCGACCTCTCGATCTTCGAGCGCGCCTGCTTCGCGCTCGTGCTCGTCTACGGCGCGTATGTCGCCGAGGTGTATCGCTCTGGCATCGAGAGCGTGCATTGGAGCCAGACGGCCGCTGCGCGCTCGCTCGGCCTCAGCCACAGGCAGACGATGCGGCACGTGATCCTCCCCCAGGCCGTGCGGCGAGTGGTTCCCCCATTGCTCAACGACTTCATCGGCCTCCAGAAGGACGCCGCGCTCGTCTCGGTGATCGGTCTCGTCGACGGGCTGCGCCAGGCGAACCTGCAGGCCAGCAAGTTCGTCAACGCGTCGCCGATCGTGGGCCTCGGGCTCTGCTTCGTGGCGATCACGATCCCCTTGGCCCGCGTAGTCGACTACCTCGTCAAGCGCGACCGGCGCCGCATGCAGGCCAATGTCTGAGGCAAGTGCCGCGCCGGTCCCGTTCGTCGAGCTGCACGGCGTCGAGAAGCTCTTCGGCAAGAACCCGGTGCTGCGCGGCATCGACCTCGAGGTGCACGAGCACGAGGTGATCTGCATCATCGGCGCCTCGGGGAGCGGCAAGTCGACGCTGCTGCGTTGCATCAACGGGTTGGAGCAGGTGCACGCGGGCACGATCCGCGTCGCGGGTCACCAGTTGACCGGGCCCGACCTTGTCCTCAACGATCTGCGACGCGATGTCGGCATCGTGTTCCAGAGCTTCAACCTGTTCCCGCACATGACCGTGCTGCGCAACATCACCCTGGCCCCGCGGAAGGTGCTGAAGCTGTCCGCGGCCGAGAGCGAGGCGCGGGCCTACGCCTTGCTCGACCGAATCGGCCTGCGCGACAAGGCGACCGAGTACCCCGACCGGCTGTCTGGCGGTCAGCAGCAGCGGGTGGCGATCGTGCGTGCGCTGGCCATGCAGCCCAAGCTCATGCTGCTCGATGAGATCACGAGCGCGCTCGACCCAGAGCTCGTCGCCGAGGTGCTGAACATCGTGCGCGAGATGGCGGCGGAAGGCATGACGATGCTGCTCGCGACCCACGAGATGGGCTTCGCCCGCGAGCTCGCCACGCGTGTGTGCTTCCTCGACGCTGGCATCATCGCCGAAGAGGGCCCACCGGAGGAGATCTTCACGCAGCCCCGCAACGAGCGCACCCAAGCCTTCCTCAAGCGGGTGATCGACGCGGGCCGCTTGTAGCCCCGCGAAGTGCCGAACTGATCAGACCCGGACGATGTCGAGCCCGGGCACCTCGTCGTAGTCCTCGTCCTGGGTGACGATCGGGACGCCGAGCGCGATGGCCGTGGCCGCGATCCAGGAGTCGTTGAGCGGCATCCGGCGCCTCGAATCGCGCAGGAGGACCCGCAGCCGAGCCCACGCGCTGGCAACACTGTCATCGACGGGCACGGGATCCATCCCGAGCGCCAGGGTGAGCGTGGCCAGCCTTCGGTCGCGCGTCTCGACGTCGATCGCCGTCAGGACCCCAGCGCGCAGCTCGCCGATCGTGATGATGGAGACGGCGAGCTGGTCGGGCAGATCGCCGAGGGGTCGGGCGATCTCTCGCGCGATGAACACCGAGGTGTCGGCGAGGCCGAGGGTCATCGGAGCGGGGCGTCGTCGGTCGAGTCACCCGCGATCGCCCGGAGCTCCTCGGTCAACCCAGGGTCAGCCTGGACGAGCCCACGGACGAGCTCATCGCTGCGCAGCCATCGCGGCCGACGGTCGACGGGCTCGAGCCGCGCCACCGGCCGACCGTCCACCGTGATGGTGATCGTCTCTCCTGCGGCCACCCGGTCGAGCAGGGAGCGGGTGTGGTTCCTCAGCTCGCGGGATGCGACATCAGACATGCGACAACCGTAGCATACTTGCGACGAGGTCATAGTATTCACGCGTTCATGTCGCTTGCCCAAGCCAGCTTCCTCGGCGACGCCGAGGCCCTCGTGGCGGCCGGGCCACACTCCGTACGCTGACGGTTCCCCCGCGGGGCGCGTCAGTCGTTGGGGTCGATGTTCTGGTTCAGACGGAACGTTGTCGGGGTCGTACCGACGCTTGACCTCGACGAGTCGGCCTGGAAGCGGTCACCAACCTTCTTGGGTGACAGTCCGCTCTCGTAGAGCCGGGCTGCCTCCTCGGTTTGCTGATCGATCAGCTTGGGGATGTGGGGGCGGCGGCGGATGCCGTTGCGCTCGAGGTGGGCCAGGACGGTGGTGCGGTGGATGCGGTACTGCTGGGCGAGGTCTCTCACGCTGCGGCCGGCTTCGTAGGACTTGATCAGCTCCATGATGTGCCCGACAGGCAGACGACCCTCAATCCGATAGCCCGGAAACTCGGGTTAGGTTCAGCGCGGACCGGTCGAGGTCGCCGCGGGTGGAAGAAGAACATGATGGGTGGATCCGTGAACGCCCAGACCAGGCGGTTGGCTGCGATCGGGCTGGCTGTGCTCATAGCGGTCGGCTCGCTTGTTGGCGCCGCGCCTGCCGCGCACGCGCGTGGCGCCGCGGCCGACGGCGTCGTCGTCG
>CAYSAC010000286.1:0-4594 GCA_964428815.1 uncultured Acidimicrobiaceae bacterium
GGGCCCGCTCCGGCGTGTCGAGGTGGGAGGCGAGCTGCAGCACCGCCTGCTCACCAAGTCCGGCGGGCCGGTGTGCCGCTGCCCAGAGCAGCTCGCGGTCCTCCACGAGGTCACCCACAGCCACCTGATCCTCTGGCCTCATGCCGATGCGGCGCGCAGTGGACACCGCGGCAGCACGCGGGTTGCGGTGGTACTCGAGCCCCTCCGCCAGCAGCAGCCCAAGGAGCAGGCGCTCGATGTGGCGCAGCTGATCGATCTCGAGCGCGAGCGGGTCGCCGGCGTTGAGCCGGCGGAGCCGCTCGAGGGCGGTGAAGCGGTGGCTGTCGAGCGGGTCGAGGGTAAAGGGATCAGCGCCGCGTGCCTTGAGCGCATCCGCCATCTCCGGCAGAGCGCGGTGGAGCACGCCGACGTTGTCGAGGAAGCGCCAAGACCGCGCGTTGCCCCGCTCGATCAGCGCGAACAGCGCATCAGTGGACGCCTCCTCCCAAACGAGGGGGTCGTCCGGCTGCGTCGCCAACCACCCGAGGAGCCGCTCGCCCGGCCGGTTCCAGCCGACGCGGATGGCCGCCTGCAGCGCGATCGGCAGCACGAGCTCGTCACTCGGCTGGGCTGCCAGCACCACCTCACCATCCCCGACGCGCAGCCACCCACCAGGCGGCATCACCTCAGCGGGCAGCGCCTGCGCCTCCCGGAGCCGGGCCCGGAGCTGCTGGTAGCGCACCTTGAGCAGCTGCGGCGTCACCAACGTGGTGACAAGCACCACGAGCAGGAGCGCGGCGTAGAGGTCGCGGTCGAGCACGCCGTTCTGCAGACCGATCGTTGCGAAGATCAACCCGACCTCGCCGCGGGGCAGCATGCCGAGGCCGATCAGCGTCTTGTCGCCAGGTGAGCCGATGGCGCCGAGCGGTGAGACGAGCTTGCCCACGACGGCGACCGCGAGGATCAGCCCGGCGTCGCGGAGGACCGCTCCGTTCGCGAACGCGCCGATGTCGGCATCGATGCCGATCTGCAGGAAGAAGACGGGGATGAAGAGGTGACCGACCGGCGCGAGCTCGCGCCGCACGCGGTCGGACTGCTCGCTGCGCGACAACGCGATGCCGGCGATGAACGCGCCGATGATGGGCGCCAGCTTCGCGGCGCTCGCCAGCTCCGCGAAGCCAAGCGTGAACGCCAGGGCGATGGCAACGAGGGTGCCTGTCGAGCGGGAGAAGCGCTCGACCAGCCCGAACAGCGGCGGCGCGATCCGCAGGCCGACGATGGCGCCGAGGACGAGGAAGGCGAGCGCGACGCCGACGATGCCGACGACGGACAGCACCGACACCGACCCCTCGGTGACGATGCGCACGACGACGGTCAGGACGACGAGCCCCATCACGTCGTCGGCGACAGCCGCGCCGAGGACGGTCCGCGCCTCGACCGTCGCGAGGGCGCGCAGGTCGCCGAAGACACGAGCGGTGATGCCAACGCTCGTAGCAGTCAGCGCCGCGCCGACGAACAGCCCGGTGTTGAAGTCGTCGGAGATCAGCTGCATGACGCCGATCCCCAGCACCATCGGCGTCACGACGCCAACGGTCGCCACGAGCATCGACGCCTTCCCGACCTTGCCCAGCTCTTTGAGGTCCATCTCGATGCCGACCTCCAGGAGTAGGAGGATGACCCCGATCTCGCCGAGGGTGCGCAGCACCTGGTCGGTGCCCACCAGGCCGAGCACCGACGGGCCGATGAGGACGCCGGCGACGATCTCGCCGACCACGGCGGGGATGCCGGCGCGCTCGGCCAGCTCGGCCGCGGCCTTCGCCGCGACGAGCACGATGAGGATGTCTCTCAGGACCTCAGCGATGTCCACGACAGCGGGCCTCCACCCGCAACACGCGCCGGACGGGCACGAGGGACCGTGCCCGTCCGGTTGCGTCTAGATCCGGCGACCGGTCACGTCGTCCGGACGCCAACCTCCGGGTCGGCGGTTTCGATGGCCGGCTCGAACTCGGGATAGGCGAGCACGCCCATCTCCGGAATATCGAGGCCAGCGATCTCGACCTCGGCCGTCGGGCGGATGCCGCCCTTCATGATCGCGTTCTGGATCTTGAAGAAGGCGAGAGCGACGAGGAACATGACGATGCAGATCGTCGCGGCTCCGATGGCCTGGGCGGCAAGCTGCCCGACCCCCAGCGTCGAGAACATGTCGAACCCTTCGCCCTTGGCGAAGATACCGGTGACGCCTCGACCCGCGTCCGTCGCTGCCGCCCAGGTGGTGTCAGTCTCGGTGCCGAAGTTCCATCCGGTGCCGTACTGGCCGTTCGCGAAGAGCCCGACGGAGAGCACGCCGAAGACACCGCCCATGCCGTGGACCGAGATGGCGCCCACCGGATCATCGATGCCGCGGCGCTCGACGAACCCACACGAGATGACGACGAGCACACCGGCGATCGAGCCGATGATCGCTGCCGCATACGGGTCGACGAAGGCGCATGGCGCGGTGATCGCGACCAATCCGCCGAGCATGCCGTTGGCCATCATCCCCGGGTCGGGCTTCTTCGCACCCGTGTACATGCACCAGAACATGGCGGCGACAGCACCGAACGCTCCCGCGAGCGCGGTGTTGACCGCGACGACGGCAAAGCGCACATCGGTGGCGGCGAACGTCGAGGCGGCGTTGAAGCCGAACCAACCGAACAGCAGGATGAACGTACCGAGCATCGCCATCGGGATGTGGTGACCAGGAAGCGTGTTCGGGCTCTTGTCGGCGTTGTACTTGCCGATGCGCGGCCCGAGCACCATCGCGCCGGCCAGAGCCGCGGCGCCGCCCATGGCGTGCACGACGCCGGAGCCGGCGAAGTCGACATAGCCGTAGCCGAGGTCGAGGCTGTCGCCGAGCTGGCTCAGCCAGCCGCCGCCCCAGGTCCACGCGCCGAAGAGCGGGTAGTAGATGGCGCCGCAGAACAGGCCCCAGCCGACGAATGCCTTCCACTTCCAGCGCTCCGCCATCGCACCGGTCGGGATGGTCGCGGTGGTGTCCATGAAAGCAACCATGTAGAGGAAGAAGCCGGCCACGGCGGCGCCGTACACCCCCTTCAGGTCCGTGAGGGCGGCACCGCCCTTCCACAGGAACACCCAATCGCCGCTCCCGACCAGGGCCTTGCCGACCGCGTGGTCGTAGCCCCAGTCGGCCCCCGGCAGCGGGTAGCTGTAGCCACCGAACATGAACATGTAGCCCACGAGGAAGAACGCCACGAAGCCGAGACCGAAGACGGCGAAGTTCGTGGCCACGACGTGGGCGGCGTGCTTGGCCCGGCAGAAGCCCGTCTCGACCAGCGCAAAGCCCGCCTGCATGAAGATGACGAGCACGGCGCCGATCACGATCCACAGCAGGTTCACCTGCTGGCCGAGCGTCGTCACCGGGTCAGCCTCCTGGGCGGATGCGATGCCTGGTGTGGCCACGATCGCGGTAGCGGCGATGCCGAGACCGATCGCGGCCTTCCATCGCAACGACACGCCTCCTCCCAAAGCGGGGTGAGGGCGAAGGGACATGGTGAAAGTCCTTTCCAAGACGATTCGGGACTGGTCCGGGCGTCGTTGTCTGACGCGACGCTGAACATATGGAGGGGCTGTCACGCGCCCGTGTCCCCTGCATGAACGGGTCGCGGCCGTTGCCTGACGTCAATCTGACGCGCCTGTGGCAGCGCACGGGAGCGGCTGGAACACTGCTGCAATGACCGATGCGAGGACACCACAGCTCGATCCGACGAAGGTGCGCGTGGGGCTCGCGATCGTGAGCGTGGTCGTGCTGGTGTGCGTCGGCCTCGCGTTCACCGCCGACGCCGCGATCGTCAAGGCGCTGATGTTCGCGATCGCTCTCACGGCCTTCGTGCGCGCGTACCTGCTGTTCCGAGCGCTCCGCCGGGAGCAGAGCTAGCCGCTCGCGCCGTTGCCGTGATGTGCGTTGAGCTCGAGGAGGTAGCCGCGGGACCGCACGGTCCGGATCGCGAGCTCGAGCGGCGCCAGCCGTCGACGGAGACGCAGGACGTGGACGTCGAGCGCGTTGCGACCGGGTGCGCCTGATGCTGGCCACCCCGCCTTGGACAGGTTCTCTCGGCTCACGACCGCCCCGTACCGGTCGAGCAGCGCCGCTGTGAGCCGCGCCTCCACCGGCGGCAATGAGACCCAGCGGTCACCGGCACGCAGCACGCCGTCGTCGTCGAGCTCCGGTACAGGAGGAGCCAGCCCGACGACCCGACGCTGCAGGCCCTCGACGCGAGCACGCAGATCGACCTCGTCGGCGGGGAAGCGGATCCAGTCCTCGAGGTCCTCGGTGGTGACGGGCGGAGGGGCGCCGTCCTCGACGAGCAGCAGCCGCGGGCAGCCGGCGCGACGCAGCTCGTCGCGTCGTCCGTACTCGAGCGGCCAGCGAAGGAGGACCACATCCACGTCGGGGACGGTACGGACCGTTCGTTTCCCGTTCGTTTCACGTCCGTGAACTGTCCGGGCACGACGTCGGTTTTGTCTGTATGGTGCGCCGTCATGGCCCGCCAGTCGTACCTTGACAACCTCGCGAAGGTCCCCTTGTTCTCGGCGTGCTCGAAGAAGGAGCTCCAGG
>CAYSAC010000287.1:0-4586 GCA_964428815.1 uncultured Acidimicrobiaceae bacterium
CGGCGCCGACGTGAACCGAGATGACCGAGTCGTGAGGCGCCGTGGCGTCGCGAGTAACGAGCTGGACGGACACCTAGGAGGTGGTCGCAGGCTCCGTCATCCTCGGGTTGAGGGAGGTCCGGCGGTAGCTGCGTCAGGTCGTGGGGCATGACAACAGCCTTACGCACGGCATCCCTACGTGTTGTAGAGGGCATCGCCGCGACGATCACCCCGTCGCAGGGATGCCCGACGACTCGATCCTGAACCAGGGGTATCGATCGACCGGGGTCTGCTTCGCTAATCCCCCACACCGGCTGGGCGTGTCGACTCTCGGCGGATAGAGGCATGGACGCGAGCCGCTGAAGGACACTCCGAACGCCGCGCTGTCCCGCTGTCGTCTACGGCGGACCGCGTGTCCCCCTTCCCTCGAACGGTCGGCGGCTGGACCCGATCCCGACGTCGTGCTGCGGTGGATGGACGCTCCCGTCATTGGCCTGGGCTTCTGGTCAGCTGACCGGCTGGTCGTCGCAACAGCGGCGGGCGAGATCGTTCTGTGGAATGTGCCGGCCGCCCTCACGCCTCCTAACCGACGCGACGCCGCGGTCGAACTGCGACCGCCCGATTAGACGGGGATACATCATCCGCGCCGACGACGCGAGGACCCACTGCCTCACTCCTCACCCAGATCGAGGCTCACATCCATGACGATCCACTCCCGATCGAAGCGCTCCCAGTCCATGACGACCTCGAGCGAGTCGATCGCCGGGTCCTCGGGGTCCTCGCCGGCGAAGGCGGGATACACCGCGAACAGCGACGCCAGCATCGACCGGGCAACATCGTCCGGCTCGTCGAGCCGAAGTGCGAGCTCGCGAAGGCCCACGTGCAGCACGTCCGGTCGCGCCGGGTCCTCGACACGCGCTCCGTCGAGTTCGAGAATTGCGTCCAGCACCGGTAGGGCCTCGGCGGCTTGGTATGGCGCGGCGATGTCTGCCTCCAGGTCGCAGCGCTGGGCGGCGGTCAGCGGCAGCACGTGCCACAACAGCGGTGGATCAGCTGCGAGGCGAACTCTGCGCTCGTCGTCCGTCGTTGCTTCGTCGTCGACGAGGAGCTCGACCTGCTCCATGAAGGCGACGACCTCCGACACCGTTCGAGTCGGTCGGTAGCCGGCCGAGGTCAACGCCTCCTCCCAGTGGCGCCGGTGCGGTTCGTCGACCCATCCACCGACGCCATCCCAGGCATCAGCGTCCCACGGGTCGGCCGTGGTGGGAGAACGCTGAGCGGCGATCCCGGTCGCGAGCCAAGCGAAAGGAGTGGTCTGGTCTCGCAGCACATCGCAGACCGCGTGCAGCGCCGGAGGCGCTGCCCAGGCCCACCATCCACCAGCGATCCTGCAGGTCGGAGTTATGCGACCACCGCCGCCATCCTGAAGTTGTCATGGCACCTCGTCGAAGCCGGCGACCGCCGGGACGGGGAGGTCTCCGGCGCGGATGCCGTAGTTGTCCACGCTCCACGGAGCGAGGCCCAACAACTCGGACCGGTAGGTCTGCAAGCCGTCTCGGTACGCCCCGGAGAGACAGACCCACGCGCTCGCAGCATCGTCGATGTACCAGGCCGCGCACGCCCGGCGCCCATGGACGAACTCGACGAGCACCGCGGCGTGCGGGTACCCACCGCGGCGGGACACGACGCCGACATCCCCGGCGTCGACGTGGCCTGACTCGGCGACGGCTGACCGGACGCGGATCCGTTCCGCTGCATCAACGAAGTCGGTCACGAGAAACGTCAGCAGGATCGACGCGCCAACGGGCGCTGCCCAGCGTCTCCATCGACGCGCCCGGCTCGACCGGCTGCGGTCCGACGGATCAGGGGGCATGGCCCGGCAGCCGCGCACTCACGTCGTTCTCGAGCGCGGCAAGCTTCGAGCGATACGCATCGTCGGCGAGCCGGTTCTCGACTCGCTGCACTGCTCCCATGACCGTCGTGTGGTCGACGTTCCCAAAGACACGGGCGATGGCCGGGAAGCTCAGGTTCGTGAGCTGCCGGCACAAGTACATGGCGGCGTGCCGGGCGTCCGTCGCCTGGCGTGTTCTCGACCGTCCCGTCACGACGGCTTCTTCGACACCGAAGGCCGATGCCACGGTGGCGATCACGGCATCGGCGACGAACTGGTCCGCCCCGCTCATGTTCGGGACCGGGAGGGGTGGCGGCCATGGTTGGATCGTGACGTGCCACCGAGACCTCACACCCGTCGCTTCGCTGGTGAGAGCCCAGAGCCACGTTCCGCCGGTCACACCCGCCCCACCGCAGGCTCGGCAGAGATCCCCTCGCGCCGACGCGCCGGTCCCATCGCACACCGCGCAGATCACCGCGACCTCGCCTTCGACAGCACGAGCCGAACGTCGGCTCCAATGCGAACGTGTGGACGTGGCCGGAACATGACGCCTCCGCCACCGAGAGCACGTCGGCTGAGGGCGTTCACACCGACTGGTGCACCTTGTAGCCGTAGTGGTCCTGGGTCGAGCCCCCTGGACACACCTTGATGCAGCGGGCGACGACTTCGGGCAGCGGGACGCCGAGCTGCCAGGTTGTGGCGATGCTGTCGGGTACGTCGGCAAGGTTGCGCGGTGTCGAGGTCAGGGTCCGCGTTCGTGGATCGATCGTCTCGACGAGAACTTCGTTAGGTGCCATCTCGAAATGCTGGTGGAGCGGGACGACGCCGAAGCGGTCGAGCTTGCCGAAGCGTCCGAGCGGGCCACCGCCGCCGAAGTGTGCCACTACTTCCAGGAGGTGAGGCCTCGTGGGGCACGGGCGCTGTCGTCGACTTCATCGCACCAAGCCAGGCAGCCGATCCCGACTTCGTGGCCTGGTGGGCCCGCATGGAACGGATGTCGGCGAGCCCGGGCACAGCCATGGCAGTGATGAATGTGATGTTCGAGCTCGACCTTCGGGACGTCCTTCCGGCCATCACGGTGCCGACGCTCGTCATCCGGACCGAGCGCGACTGGTTGGACCGAGGCCACAGCACGTACCTCGCCTCCGCGATCCCGGGCGCTCAGTTCGTCGAAACGACCGGCGAGACGTTGTGGCTCCCACCCGACGCCGGCGCCATGTTCGACGCCATCGAGGACTTCCTCAGTGGCGATCGCGAGGATCGAGAGCCCGACCGGATCCTGTCCACCGTGCTGTTCACCGACCTGACCGATTCCACGGCGCGCGCGAGCGCGATGGGTGACGCTCGTTGGCGTGACCTGTTGGATCAGCACGACGCGGTCGTGAGGCGGCAGCTCGGGCGCCATCGGGGTCGGGAGATCAAGCGCACGGGCGACGGCTTCCTCGCCACCTTCGACGGACCCGGGCGCGCGGTGCGCTGCGCCGTCGCGATCCGAGATGGCTTGCGCAGTCTCGATCTGGAGATGCGCGCGAGCGTCCACACCGGAGAGATCGAACTGCGCGGTCACGACATTGGCGGAATCGCGGTGCACATCGCGGCCCGGCTTCTCGGCCTCGCAGAGAGCGGCGAGGTAGTCGCCTCTCGGACGGTGAAAGACCTGACGGCGGGCAGTGGGCTGTCATTCTCCGACCGCGGAGTGCACTCGCTCAAGGGTGTCGAGGACGAGTGGAATCTCTACGCAGTGTCGTCGTAGGCGAACTGAGCACGGCAACATGTGGCTTCGGTCTCGTCAAGGCAGAGGCATCCGCCTCGAACCCGCTGTCTTCTGATCATAAGGCAGCTGTCGCCACACCCGTCATCGTCAACGTCAGCGGTGACCCGGAATCCGGAGGCGCTACCCCGTGACTGTTACCGACCCTTCAGGCCCGCCACCAGGGCGAACGCGACACGGCAGCCGGTCTGGCGGTCGCGACCAGCCCCAGTCCGGCGCTAGGCGCTAGGCGACGTCGGTCGCGTCGGGCGGGACTTATGCCCTGCCCTTCGGAGGACGCAAGCGAGCGACGGGTCGAAGCGGCTTCATGACCGCGAACAACCCGCGCATGAACCCCTCCATGCGACGAGCGGGACGTACCTCAAGCAGGAAGCGCGCCTCATCCGCACCGGCATTGCGCACGACATGCACCTTCCGACGATGAACGTGCGCTGCCTCCCCGACCTCGAGCCGACGTTCCTTGCCCCCCACTCGCATGGTCAAGGTTCCGGCCAGAACCTCGACCCGCTCGTCCTGGCGAGCATGGACGTGACGCGGGACCCAACCCCCAGGATCGAGCCGCACCTCTACCTGGAGCAGCTCGCCAGCGGTGTCGCGGCCGGACTGCAGGAAGGTCAGGTGCTGGCCAGTCAGCGCATCGTGAAGATGTTCGCCCTGTGTCATGACGCACCGTACCTCGCACACCGAAGAGCGCTTCGGCTCGATGCCACACCTGCACCACGCGCATGCCAGTCGTTCGTCCGTCCGGTGCAGGGACCGGCTCATCGCCAGTGCCGAAGGACGCGCCCACGAGGCGAGCATCGGGAACCAGGATGGCGGGCACGTCAGCTTCCTCGGTTGTTGCAGCGCACCCCGCGATCTGGCGGCCACCAGCGTTGGTGGGGAGGAGTGGTGACGAAGCGCTGCCGCTGCTGCTCACGCTGTCGTCTGGCGTCAAGGGGTATA
>CAYSAC010000288.1:0-4574 GCA_964428815.1 uncultured Acidimicrobiaceae bacterium
GCGGCGACATCCGGCCGGCGAGACATGGGCGAGACTTCTGCGGGGTTGCACTAGTACGGGCGTCCGCGTCGCGCCGTACGACCCATCTGATGACGACCGCAGCCATCCCCGCCGAGGACCGCCCCGATGGGGGTATGACTCTCATCGAGCACCTCGTCGAGCTGCGCGGCCGGCTCATCAAGTGCGTCCTCGCCGTCGTCATCGGTGCGGTGATCGGCTTCCTCCTCTACGACGTGATCTTCGAGTTCCTCATCGGTCCGTACAGGACGCTGTGCGAGGGCGGCCGCGACGATTCCGCGACGAACTGCCGGCTGCTCGTGACCGACCCGCTCGAGGGCTTGTCGGTCCGGCTGAAGGTCTCGAGCTACTCGGGGATCGCGCTGGCGATGCCGGTGCTGCTGTGGCAGATCTGGCGTTTCGTGTCGCCCGGTCTCTACAAGAACGAGAAGCGCTACGCGATCCCGTTCGTGATGAGCGCGCTCGTGCTGTTCGCGCTCGGCGCGTCGATCGCGTACTGGACCCTGCCGCAGGCGATCAACTTCCTACAGGCGATCGGCGGCGACGAGCTCGTCACCGCCTACTCGCCCGCGAAGTACTTCCAGCTGATCGTCTACATGATGCTGGCGTTCGGTGTCGGCTTCGAGTTCCCGGTCCTGCTCGTATTCCTCGAGCTGGCTGGCGTCCTGTCGCCCGCGACCCTGGCGAAGTACCGGCGCTACGCCATCGTCGGCATCTGCGTCATGGTCGCGGTGATCACGCCGAGCGGCGATCCGATCAGCATGCTCGCGCTCGCAGTACCGATGGTCGTGTTCTACGAGGTGTCCATCCTCATCGGCCGGCTCGTCACCGCGCGGCGGGCGAAGGCTGACGCTGGAGCGACCTGAGATGGCCGAGGGTCCCACCTACGAGTTCGCCCTCGACCCCTTCCAGGAGCGCGCCATCGCCGCGCTCGACGCTGGTGACTCGGTGCTCGTCGCGGCACCGACCGGCTCAGGCAAGACCGTCGTCGCAGAGCACGCGGTCGCGATCACGCTGGTCGGCCCCGCTGGCAGCAAGGTGTTCTACACGACGCCGATCAAGGCACTGTCGAACCAGAAGTACGGCGATCTGGTGCGGGCGTACGGGCCAGAGCGCGTGGGGTTGCTCACCGGTGACAACAGCATCAACGGCGACGCGCCGGTCGTGGTCATGACGACCGAGGTCCTGCGCAACATGATCTACAGCGGTTCGTCTGCGCTGCGCGGCCTGCGGTTCGTCGTGCTCGACGAGGTCCACTACTTGCAGGACGCGTACCGCGGCCCGGTGTGGGAGGAGGTCATGATCCACCTGCCGCCGGACGTGCGCCTGGTCTGCCTGTCGGCGACCGTCTCGAACGCGGAAGAGCTGGCCGACTGGATCAGCACCGTGCGCGGGCCCACCGCCACGGTCATCGAGGAGCGCCGGCCGGTCGAGCTCGAGAACCTCTACCTCGTGGGCGACAAGAACAGCGAGCACCTGCACCTGCTGCCGACGCTCGTCGACGGGCGGCCCAACCCGGAGGCTGACCGCCTCGACAACGAGTCGCTGCAGGTGCGCGGCCGGCCCGAGCGGCGTCCGCGCCGGCGCTTCTTCACGCCCCGGCGGGTGGAGGTCATCGAGCGGCTGGCTGAGGAGGGGATGCTGCCGAACATCTGCTTCGTGTTCAGCCGCAAGGGGTGCGACGAGGCGGTCGCGTCGTGCCTCGACAGCGGGCTGCGGTTGACGACGCCGGACGAGCGCGCCCGCATCCGCGCGCTGGTCGACGAGCGGACCGCCAACCTGTCTGACAGCGACCTGGACGTCCTCGGCTTCGGGAGATGGCTCGCAGGTCTGGAGGCCGGCCTGGCGGCGCACCACGCCGGCATGGTGCCGCCGTTCAAGGAGACCGTGGAGGCCTGCTTCGCCGAGGGGTTGATCAAGGCGGTGTTCGCGACAGAGACCCTCGCGCTCGGCATCAACATGCCGGCGCGGTCGGTGGTCATCGAGCGGCTCACAAAGTTCACCGGCGAGCGGCGCGAGTTCCTGACGCCAGGCGAGTACACGCAGCTGACCGGGCGTGCCGGCCGGCGGGGGATCGACGAGGTCGGCTACGCCATAGTGCTCTGGTCGCCGTTCGTCCCCTTCGATCAGGTCGCCGCGCTCGCATCGAGCCGCACGTACGCGCTCCGCTCGGCGTTCCGACCGACGTTCAACATGGCAGCGAACCTCGTCCGCCGCTACGAGCCGGCTGAGGCCCACCACCTTCTCAACCTCTCCTTCGCCCAGTACCAGGCCGACCGGGAGGTCGTGCGCCTGGAGTCGCGCCTCGAGCGTCAGCAGGCGAGGCTCGACCGCCTGCGCGACGAGGCGCGGTGCGAGCGCGGCGACGTGGAGGAGTACCGGCGCCTGCGGGCGGAGGCGCAGACGGAGCAGCGGAGTCAACGCTCGCCGCAGCGCGACCTCGAGGACGGGCTCACCCGGCTCGTGCCCGGCGACGTGATCACCCAAGGCGGCCGCACGATGGCGGTGCTCTCGGTGTCGCAGCGCAAGGGCGGCAGCACGCGCGTTCGCGCGTTGACCGCGAGCCAGAAGGTGATCCAGCTCGGTGCGCAGGACTTCGACGCCATCCCCGAGCCGGTGAGCCGCATCGACCTGCCCGTGCCGTACCTGCCGCACAACCGCGGCTGGGAGACCAAGGTCGTCCAGCGGCTGCGCCGGATCCAGACCGACGGCGTCGACGGCGCTCGCCGGCGCCTGCCCCGCGACGAGGACCTCGCGTTCAACGCCGCCGCTGGGCACCCCGTCGCAGACTGCCCTGACCGCGACGCGCACCTGCGCGCCGCGGCACAAGCCGATCGCGTCGAGCGCGAGCTCGCTGACATCGAACGGCAGGTGCGGGGCAGGACCGAGTCGCTGGCGCGACGGTTCGACCGCGTGCTGCGGCTGCTCGAGGCGTGGGGCTACCTCGAGGGGTGGGCGCTCACCGAGCGCGGGCGCGTGCTCGCCCGCACGTATCACGAGTGCGATCTGCTCGTCGCCGAGGCGATGACCACCGGCCTCTTCGACGACCTCGATCCCGCTCAGCTAGCCGGCCTCGTTTCCTGCTTCACCTACGAGCACCGCGGCCCGAGCACACCGCCGGCGCCATGGTTCCCGAGCACGACGGTCCGCACGCGGTTCGCCGAGCTCGAGCGCCTGAGCGACGAGCTCACCGCCGACGAGGAGGCCGCGGGGCTTCCCCGCACCCGGCCACCCGACGCCGGGTTCTGCGCCCTGGCCCACGCCTGGGCGGCGGGGGAGTCGCTACACACCGTCCTCGACGACGAGCAGCTCTCCGGCGGTGACTTCGTGCGCAACATCAAGCAGCTCATCGATCTCCTCCGCCAGGTCGGGGAGGTGGCGCCCAACGCCGCGACCGCGGAGGCGGGCCGGGCCGCGGCCGAGGCGCTCTACCGCGGCGTCGTCGCCGCGTCCTCCGCCATCGAGGTCGACGAGGAGTGAGGATCGCCACCAGCGTCCAGCGACCGCGGCGTTGGGATCGACAGGGTTCGGCACGACCCGAGCGAGGTGACATCGACAGCGGGTGCCGAACGGTGTCGACTAGCCAGCGAGCAGCCGCAACGACGACGCCGAAGGCGTGTCGAGGAAATTGACGATCCGCAAGGGTGAGGCGTGGGGTGAGGTAGGGGCGCTACCGCGGCATGGCGTCGTGGTGTCCTCCGACGCTGACGCTCGACGGCTGGTCGAGGCGGCCCGCCGCGCCGGGGAGCCGCCCCCGCCCCTCGGCCTGCTCGGCGGCGATCTCTGCCGTACGGTGGGCGGCACCGGCGACGAGCCGCGGCTGCGGTCCGATGCCGCGACGCAGCTGCCCGTCGACCTCGGCGCGGTGTTGCTCGACGGGAGGCTGCACTGGTTCGTCGCCCACCTCGTGGTGCGCCGATCGTGGCTGCGCGGCCGGGTGTTCGCAGCGATGAACGCGCAGTTCATCGGCCGCTGGGACGTCGCTCCCCGCAGCCACCCCAACGACGGGTTGCTCGACACCTTGGACGTCACGATGCCTGTGGGGCAGCGGTTGCAGGCGCGGTCTCGGCTGGGGACCGGCACCCATGTCCCCCACCCCGGCATCGAGGAGCGCCGGGTGCCGGCCGTGAGCCTCGAGCTCGAGCGGCCCACGCCGGTCTGGCTCGACGGTGAGCAGGTCGGCGAGTTCCGCACGCTGTCGATCCGAGTCGAGCCCGACGCCCTCCTGTGCGTCGTCTGAAACCCGTAGCCTCCGCGGCATGGACATCGCGCAGGTGAAGGAGCGGCTGCGGGCCGAGGTGGAGCGGCGGGCCGACGTCCTGATCGAGGCGAGCCACGAGATCCACGCTCACCCCGAGCTGAATTTCGAAGAGCACTTCGCCCACGACCTGCTCACGTCGCTCATCGAAGGCGACGGGGTGGAGGTCGAACGCAGCGCGTGCGACCTCGACACCGCGTTCATCGCGCGGGCGGGCAGCGAGGGGCCGACCATCGCCGTGCTGTGCGAGTACGACGCGCTGCCCGGCATCGGCCACGCCTGCGGCCACAACATCATC
>CAYSAC010000289.1:0-4565 GCA_964428815.1 uncultured Acidimicrobiaceae bacterium
CCAGCGGCAGCCGCCGGAAGGCGAGGTACAGCAGGACGAGCAGGCCGAGCGCGTACGGCACGTGAAGACCATCACCAAGCGCCTCCGCCCCCCGCAGCTCGCCGATTGCGTCGGCCAGGCGGCTCACCGGGTTGGCCGAGCCGCGGAACTCGTCCTGCGAGCTGAACGGCAGGAGCGCGTCGTCGAAGGCCACCTTCGACCACATCAGGAACGCACCGGTCCCGAGTGCGGGCCCGACCATCGCGAGCACGCGCGCGGCCCGCTCCGGTAGCCCGGCCGCGCGCATGCCCCGCACGACCTCGATGGCCGCGGGCACGACGAGGAGGATGCCGAGCGGACGGCTGAGCGCGGCGGCGGCGCCGAAGACGGCCGCCCACAGCCACTGCTCGCGGCGCAGCGCGAGGAAGCACGCCACGCTGGCGACGAGCATGACCGCCTCCGAATAGCCCCAGACGAGCACGAACGCTGGCGGCAGGAGCGCGACGAACCACGCTGCGCGGCGCGCGGCGGCGTCGGAGAGTCCCTCCACCCGCGCCAGGCGGTAGATGAGCGCGCCGAGGACCAGCGCCAGGCCGTTCGATACCAGTAGGAGGGCGACGTCCACGTTGCCGAGCAGCGGCAACGAGACCGCCCGGCCGAGCAAGGGGTAGAGCGGGAAGAACCGAATCGCCTCCTGCGGGAGCGCCTCGTAGCCCTTGTCGGCGATGGCCGCGTACCAGCTGCCGTCCCACGCGAGGAACTTCTGGTCGAGCTGCACCGGCTTCGCCCCAGGCACCAGGCGGTCGGCGGCCACCGTGGCCACGACCAGACCGGCGAGGACGAGGAAGCGGGCCACGATCCAGCCCGGCAGGGCGGCGGCGAGTGCCTCGGTGTCGAGCCGGCGGCGGGCGGTCGCGCGCCCACCATCCTCAGCCATCCGCCGATGATCGCACGACCGCGCGGGCCGGTGGTGCATCACGACACGGCACTAGGTTCACGCCCGTGCGCGCCGCAGCCGGTCCCCGCGAGGCGGGCACGCTCCGCCAGCACTGGCCGCTCGCCGTGCTCTGCCTCGTCGCCGTCGCGCTAGCGGTCTGGGCGCACCTCGCCCTCCTGCCGACCTACTCCTGGAACCGGGACGAGCCCGTGTACCTCTGGCAGGTCGAGGTGCTGAGGAGCGGCCACCTGACGGCACCGGACGGAGGCTTCCCGGACATTTTCCGACCATGGCTCACGGCCGCCGACGGCGGGCGCATCTACTCGCAGTACACGCTCGGCTGGCCCGCGGTCCTTTTGGGCGCCGATGTCTTGTTCGGCACGCACGCGGCGGCGCTGGCCCTGGGCGCGCTCCTCGCGGTCGCAGGTACCTACGCGCTCGCGTGGGAGCTGCTTCGGGACCGTGCGATCGCCATCGTCGCCGGCGCCGTCTTCGTCGCCTCGCCCATCGTCGCCGTCCAAGCCGGCGCGTACCTCTCGTACCTCTTCACGCTCGGGCTCGGGCTCCTGTTCACGACGACCCTGCTGTCTGCAGTGCGGCTCGACCGCCCCCGCCGCGCCGGCGCCGCCGGGCTGCTCCTCGGCTGCGTGGTCCTCACCCGGCCGTTCGACGCCGTCCTGTGGGGCGCGGCACCCATCGCCTACCTGCTGATCACCAACCGGCGCTCGATCGGCAGGCTCGTCCGACCTGGCGCGTGGCTCTCCGCCGGCGCGCTGCCGTTCGTCGTCGCGACCCTCGCCTACAACCATCGCGTCACTGGCAGCGCGACGACGTTCCCGATCACGGTCGCCGACCCGCTGGACACCTTCGGGTTCGGCACCCGCCGGCTCATGCCTGGCTTCGAGCGGGTGCGGTACGACCCGTGGAAGGCGGTCGTGAGCAGCGGAAAGAACGGCCTCCTCCTGCCGCTGTTCCTCGCAGGGTCCTACCTCAGCCCATTCGTGATCGCGTGGTCGCTCTGGGTCCGGCGCCGCGAGCGCTCCACGCTCGCGCTCCTGCTCGTCGCGCTCACGTTTCCCGCCGGCTACTTCTTCTTCTGGGGAATGCACGTCTCGTCGCTGACGGCCAGATTCAGCGGGCCGATCTACTACATCCCCGCCTATGCGCCCCTCTCGGTGCTGCTCGGCGCCGCGATCGTCGGGACGTGGAGGCGGCGGCGACAGCTCGGCATCGCGCTGGTCGCATTGCTGCTGCTCGCCACGACCCCGGCGGCCGTCAGCCGGCTCGGCGTGAACCAGCGCATCAGCGAGGCCCAGCGGCCGTGGCTCGACGCGGCGCGATCGGTCGAAGGACCCGCGCTGGTGTTCGTGGCCGACTCCGGTCCGTACCTCCTCCACCTGAATCCGTTCGCGGCCAACCGGCCCGACCTGAAAGGCGACGTGCTCTACGCCGCCGACGGAGGCGTCCGGAACCTCGACGTGCTCCTCGCCCACCGCGACCGCGAGCCGTACGTCGAGCTGGCTTCACTCGTACCGGACGAGCTCCAACCCCGCGAGCGGCCCCATCCACTGAGCATCTCGGTGATCCGGCTCCGAACCCTCGAGGCCGACGAGGTCGAGCTGGGCCTTCAGTTGGTGCCACCGCCAGGTCACCTCGTCGCCGCGCTCCAGCTCGAGTCGCCCGCCGGTACGCAGACGAACACGCGCACGGGCGCCGGCACGGCCTACTGGTCGCTAGGAGCCGCCGACGTGCCCGAGGGCCTCGGGACGGTGACCGTCACCGTCGGCTTCGGCGCCGACGAGGAGCAGGCTCGGAACCGGCCGTTCGCACGCCACCAGATCCACTACCGGTCGGATGGTGAGATCCTCACGATCCTGCTGCCCACCGCCGTCAGCCGCGCCTATGACGGAGAGCACGGTCTCGCGTGGCAGCGCGTGTCGAAGCTGCCGGAGGCCAACCTGGAGATCACGCCGCGTCGCTAGTGATCCGTCGCTGCTCTAACCGCGTCGACGCGACCTCTGCGGCGACCAGCGCGAGAGCGAGCCAGGCGAGCGTCGGCCGATGTCCGGCGCGCGCGATGAGCAGCGCGGCCGGCGCCAGCACCACCCACACGAGCCTCGTGCGCGGGACCGCGAGCCCGGCGACCGTCAGCACCACGCTCGTCGCCGCGATCCAGAGCGGCGCGACGACCGCTGATGCGGCGCCGACCGCCCCCCCGAGCAGGACGCGCGCGGCCCACGTCGTCTCCGAGGGCCAGCTCGCCACGGTGCGCAGCGACGGCTCCGCGGCCAGCGCAGCCCGACGTCGCCGGCGCGCGCCCGTCACGACCACGATCGCGAGACAGCCGAGCACGGCGACCGCGGAGATGACCAGCGCGATCCACACGAGCCGCTGCGGCGTCCATCGCAGCTCCACCGCGTAGGTGCCCGGCTCGTCGGGGTCGATCAGCCAGCCGTTGGCGTAGCCATCGACCAGCTGGGGCGGACCCAGCGTCCGGCCCAGCGCCTTTGCCTGCCAGCCGTCGCTGTGGCTCTGGCCCAGCACCAGCCAGAACGGCTCCCCGTTGCTGTCGACGATCAGGTCGAGCGCGTCTGGCGCGTCTCGGTCGACGCGCACCGTCGCCCCCGCTGAGGCTCGTGGCGCGCCCCGCTCTGCCGCGGGCGCCGCCTCTCCCGCAGGCGAGGAAGACAGCACGAGCCGGTCGATCTCGACGCGGGTGTCGAGCCCCTTGGCCGTCGTCAGCAGGTGGCTGCCGGCGCCAAGCCTGAGCTCCGGTTGGCACGACGACAGCGCGCCGCTGGCGACGCGGACGGCGACAGGAGCGCCGTCGACTGCAACGAGATCCTCGCGGCAGGGCTGGTCTGCCCCGCGCACCGCGCCGGTGAGGCCAAAGGCGCGCTCGTCGGCGAGCTCGAAGCGGCGCACGATGGCAAGCTCCTCGTCCTGTCGCGTCATGTCGGAAGGGTCGTAGCGCAGGCGCGTGAGGACGACATCGAGTCCGCGCTGGCCCGCGGGCGCGCCCGCGCGGCGGAGAAGGTCGACCGGCAGCCGCACGACCTCGAGCACCGGCGCCTGGCCAGCGCGCACCTCGGCCACGCCGACGGGGCCGCCCCCGCTCGCCGTCGCCGCGACCAGTTCGATCTCGATCCTCTCCGCGCTCGTCGCCGAGACGGGGACGCGCTGGCCCTCCTCGGTCAGCGATTCCGGTCCGAGCTCGACGTCGACGAGCGGACCGCCGTCGAGCCTGATCCGCACCGACTGCAGCGCCCGGCTGCCGTCGCGAGCGGGCGCTTGCACGACAACGACCTCCTCGGTGCGCACCCCCTCGTTCGTTCGCAGCGTGACCCGTTGCCCCGCGACGTCCCCGGCCACCCGCCAAGCCGTGCGCACGTCGCCATCGAAGGCGTACAGGGCGCGGTCCTCAGGGCGGTCGGGTCCCCCGTCGAGGGTGGCGTCGACCTGCCCGCCCTCGTGCTCGACCACGGTGCGGCCGTCGTCGCCCGCTCGCGGCAGCGGGTCGATCCGGACGTCGTAGCCCTTCGGGTCGACCAGCGTCTGGCCCGCGCGCTCGGTCGGGCCGCGCGTGTCGCGCAGGGAGAAGAACCAGCTCTGGATGCGGCGCCGGTTGCTGTCGGTGAGCACGAGGTCC
>CAYSAC010000290.1:0-4562 GCA_964428815.1 uncultured Acidimicrobiaceae bacterium
TCGGTGTGTGCGATCGGACAGCTCGAGCGGAGCTCGTCCCAGATCGGAAACGGGTCCTTGGCCCAGGCGTCGTCGGTGTGATCCCAGTCCTCGGCCCAGTCAGCGACCGGCTCGGTGTCGTCCATGCCGAAGAGTGTCGCAGTCGGGCAGACTGACGTCGCTCGGGATCGGCGCACGGTCCCTCCATCGGAACGAACCGAGGAGGGGCACATGGATCCCCGAGGGCTCACCGTCGAGGCGTACCTGACCCGATGGCTCGAGGTCATCAAGCCGACGATCCGCTACTCGACGTGGCTGCGCCACGAGCAGGTCGTCCGCCTCCACCTGCTTCCGGTGCTCGGCCCGCTGGCGCTGGACAGGCTCACGCCGGACGACGTCGAGTGTCTCTACGCCGCTCGTCTGGCGAGCGGGCTGTCGCCGCAGTCGGTGCTGCACATCCACCGCACGCTCCACAAGGCGCTCCGCCGTGCCACCCGGCAGGGGATCGTCGAGGCGAACGTGGTGGAGGTCGTCGACCCGCCACGCGTGTCGCGCACCGAGATCCGCACGCTCAGCGCCGAGGAGGTCAAACGGTTCCTCGCCGCCTCCCGCTCGGACCGCCTGCACGCCCTGTTCGTCGTGGCCGTCACCAACGGGCTGCGCCAGGGTGAGCTGCTCGGTCTGCGCTGGCACCAGATCGACTTCGACCGGCGGCTCCTGCGGGTCACGGTCGGCGCCGCGATCACCGAGACCGGCAGGACCATCGCCGAGACCAAGACCCACCGGTCGCGGCGCCCGGTCTCGCTCACGCCGCAGTCGCACGATGCGCTGCAGCGCCACCGTGCGCTCCAGCTCGACGAGCGCGACGCGAACGCTCCTGGATGGAACGGTGACGACCTCGTGTTCCCGAACCGAGCGGGCCGGTTACTGAACCCTGCCAACCTGCTGCGGCGCGACCTCCACCCGATCCTCGAGCGGGCGGGCCTACCGCACATGCGCTTCCACAACCTGCGCCACACCTTCGCCACCCTCGCGCTCGAGGCTGGCATCCACCCGCGGGTCGTCGCCGACATGCTCGGCCACGCGTCGGTGCAGCTGACCCTCGACCGCTACAGCCACGTCACCGAGAGCGTGCGAGACGACGCCGCCGACCGCATCGGCCGCATGCTCGAGTAGCTGTCACGTGACGCGCGTACCCGTGGATCACCGGAGGTTGATGTCTCCGGTGCTCGCCGGCTTCGTCGCTGGCCTCATCCGAGACCGACGACGGAGAGATGATCGTGAGATACGAGTCCCCGCCCGATGAGGAGGGTGTGCACAGCTGGTTCGCGCCACTCGTTGCACTCGCACGAGTGGTGCAGTCCGAGCCGCGCTACCGCTTCTTCGACCCAGCGGATTTCATGGTGATGTACCGGGTTGTCCGGCCTCCCCGGCCGAGCCTGTACGTCTACAAGCACTGCTACACGCGTCGTGCGATCAACCTCGACGACGCCGGTCACGCGTACCGCTTCATCGTGACGCGCCGCGGTTCGCGGTCAGCAAGTCGCTACCTGGCTCACCGCGACCTGCGCGCCGCGCTCGACCACTTGGAGCTCTGGGAGCTCCCGTGGATGAAGCCCGGCCTCGAGGAGCATCGGCACGGCCTGTCGGCGAAGGGCTCGTGGCAGCTCCATCCCGACGTCACGGTCGAGGAGCTGGAAGCAGGTGGGGGCGATGGCGATCTGCACCTGGTGTGAGCGCGAGATGACGTCCGCTTCGTCCTGCTCGGTGACCGCCTTCCGTCTGTGCGGGCAGCGCGTGCCGCTGCCGCTGAACCATGCGACGCGGTGCGGCGATTGCGGCGTGGCACGCGGGGGAGCGCACCATCCCGGTTGCGACATTGCGAGGAGCCCCGCTCTGCCGTGGCCAGTTGCTGAGCTGCGGCTGTCGGTTCGACGAGGACGGCGACCTCGAAGACTGGTGAGCCGCACTCGTCAATCACTCATGAAGGGAACAAGTGTTCCATTCATGAGTTGTATGCCCTATCCTTGCCTCGTGGACATCAAACGCCCCGTCGAAGCGGTCGTGCCCGGAGCACAGGGCCGGATCCTCGCGGTCGTCGTCGAGACGTCGGCCGAGCTGAACCTTCGCACGATTGCCCGCCTCTCCGGCGTGAGCGTGGCGCACGCTTCTCGGGTTCTGCCAGCACTTGTCGAGCTGGGCATCCTCGAGCGCCGGGACGTCCCGCCGTCGGCGCTGTTCCGCTATGTCCCTGAGAACATCGCCGCACGAGCGGTGAGCGCGCTCGCAGATGCTCGGCGCACGGTCCTCCGCGAGCTCGGGGAGAGCGCCGGCCACATCGAACCGCGGCCCGTGAGCACCATCGTGTTCGGCTCGTTCGCACGAGGAGACGCCGAACGTGAGAGCGATCTTGACGTCGCCCTCGTGCGACCGTCCGCTGTCGACGAGGACGACAGTCGATGGCGTGCAAGCGTCGACCAGTGGGTGGAGCACGCTCAGCGCCTCACGGGCAATCGAGTCGAGTTGCTGGAGGTGGCCGAAGAGCAGGCCAGCCGTCTGCTTCGCAGCCGGAAGCCGCTCTGGCTCGACATCCAGCGCGAGGGCGTGGTGATCCATGGTCCGACGATCGACCAGATCCGGGGCCGGCGTGGCGCCTAAGGCGAGCCGAACGAGAGCGGTCAGCGCGGCGCAGGTCCGCAGCTACATGGGCAAGGCGGAGGAATACCTCGCTGCGGCCACGACCGAGCTCGAGGCGAATCGCGCGATTGCCGCGACGAGCCTCGCCATCCACGCAGCGATCAACGCCGCGGACGCTGTCACCGGGCACCGCACCGGGCGACGCGCCGCCGGACAAGACCACGAGCAGGTCCTCCCGCTCCTTCGAGATGCCGGCAAGGACGGGTTAGCGCTGGAGAAGGACCTTGCGCGCCTGCTGCCACTGAAGACGAAGGCGGAGTACGAGCCCGACCAGGTGCCGCTCGCCGAGGCAAAGCGAGCCGTCGAGCGAGCGCGACGCTGCGTCACGATCGCTCGACGAGTGGTCGCACCGGAGTAGGTGGGCCCAATGGGCGCCGGGCTCGACCCCCGTGACTCTCGGTTTGCGACCTCGCTGCGCTGCCCTGTTGAACCAATCTGACGCAAGCCCTCTCCAGGCCCTCTGTGTCACACCCCCTTCGTATCGTCGTCCCCATGGAAGCCGGGTCGTTCGAGGATGAGGAGTTCCAGCCAGTCGGCATCGTTCGCGTCGTGACCGAGAGCTCGATCTGGTTCGTGACTGCCGACCGTTACCAGCGACTGCCGCGCGAGGGGCGTCCTCGCCCGCAGCCCTTCTCGATCGAACGTCGCCTGGCCGACGGTGAGTGGCACGGACTTCGTCGCTGCTGGTGGCGCGTTCACGACGACGGCGAGCGCCAGATGCGCTTGTTGCCCGTCGTCGGGCCCGTCGACGGCGTCGGCGTCGTGACCGGCATCATCGTGGCAGTGAAGGGCATTTGGGCGCCGGCGGCGACAGACACTGCCGATCCTGGTGGGCGTGCGGACGCCCGCTCCGGCGAGTGAACGCCTCGGCGACACCGTCGATACTGCGGAGACGGATGGCCCGTTCACTCCTACCGTCGATCGAGTGAGCGCGTCGAATGCCTCGAGGCTGCTGGTCGCCGGCGATGTCCACGGCAACATCGCATGGATGCGCGCGCTCTGCGACCTGGCCGGGACGCACGAGTGCGACGCCGTGCTCCAGCTGGGCGACTTCGGCTACTGGCCGCACCATCCCGAAGGCACGCGGTTCCTGCGACACGTCAGCCACCAAGCGGCACGCGTCGACGTGACCGTGTACTGGATCGACGGCAACCACGAGAACCACGCGGCGCTCGCCGCGCTCCCGCCGGGACAGGAGGGCTTCGTCGAGGTCACCGATCGCTGCTTCTACATCCCGCGAGGACGTCGCTGGACTTGGCGAGGAGTGCGATTCGGCGCGCTCGGGGGCGCGTTCTCGATCGACTGGCGCGACCGCACAGCCGGCAAGTCTTGGTGGCCCGAGGAGATCACCACTCCGGCCGACGTCGATGCGCTCGGCGACGGGCGTCTCGACGTGCTCGTCGCCCACGAAGCGCCGGAGGGTGTGCCGCTCGAAGGCTTCCGCCTACCGGCAGAGGATCAGGTGCGGACCGACGAAGTCCGCCGACTCGTCCGGGCCGCGACCGAGGCAACGCAACCGAAGCTCGTGCTTCACGGGCACTGGCACCGACGCCATACATACGAGCTGTCGTGGCCCGTCGAGGAGGACGGTGAGCTTGCTTGGCGTTCGGTGTTGGTAGAGGGACTCGCCGCCGACATTCAGGGCGACTTTCAGGCGTGGGGCGTTCTGGAGCTCGAACCGCTTCGGTTCGTCGGCGGTGAGACGCTTCGAGCGGGAGTGACGTCGCCCGCGTCGCCGTAAGCAATGCGAAGTTCGGCAGGCCAGGTCTGGTGCGCCGTGACGACTGGCTCTTGCATGCCCGGCCGGTGGTACTCCGAGTTGTTCGAGGTTGCCTCAGGCCAGTACGGCTACGTGACGTCCGAGGACGTCCGGGATCTCGGTGGCG
>CAYSAC010000291.1:0-4548 GCA_964428815.1 uncultured Acidimicrobiaceae bacterium
TCGCTGTTCTCGTACTCCGTGTCCACGATCAGCGTCGAGGACCGCTCGTCGTAGCGAACGTCGGCGCCCACGACCTCGATGGCTCGCGGCTCGAACGCCGCCGGCAGCCAGATGGCGGCGAGCTGGGAGATGGTGAAGACCTGTTCCATGGTTTCGACGGTCGGTGCGATCTCGTCACCCCTCGGCAGCTCGCCGTCGGCCTTGCCGTAGGAGCCGCTCGATGACCAGATGCGCCCGTCGAAGCGGTCGAGCGCGGTGAGCCGCCAATAGGCGCGCTCGGTGGCTTGGACGGTGAACACCTCGACCGGCGCCTGGTCCACCAGCCGGGTCTTGATGTCGACGAGCGGGCTCACCGTCACGCGCGACGAGGGGCCGTCGGTGATGTCGCGCCATTCGATGAGCGGCGCGCTGTCGGCACCTGGCAGCGAGGGACCGAACGCGGTCGCGGCGACGACCGCGATCCCGCCCAACACCGCTCCGACGACAAGCAGCGCTCGGTGACCTCTGGCGCGGTGCTCGGTTACCCAGTGCGCGATGCCGCCCTGGCGCACGACACGGTGGACGAGCATGAACGCCACCACGCTGGCGGCGAACAGCAGCGTGGACATGCTGCGGTAGCGATCCGAGCCCAGCAGCGACGCGAAGAGGAACAGCGTGCTAGCAGGCAGGGTCGCCTCGAACGGGACCCAGAGCCGGAACGCGGCCCAGTCCGCAACGAACGCGACGAACCAGATCGCGAGCGCTGTCGCGACGACGAACCCCGTCTCGACCGGTGCCGGCGCGACCACGCGCTGGAAGAGCTGCCACGCGGCGTCGAGGTCATCGCCGAGCGCTGTGAGCGTGCGACCAGTCGGGATCCCGGCGGTGGTCGTGTCGCCGTAGCTGATCCAGGTCGTGGCAAGGAGCGCGGCGATCGCGGTGAGAACACTTGCCGGCAGGAGCGCCAGCCCGTGCCGCCGGACGGCTGTGACGGTCACGTGCGCGAGGGCGGTGTGCAGCAGCAGCGTGCCCACGAAGCTGGACGTGTCGAACAGGCGCTGCATGCCGAACACGGCGGCAGCTGTCACGGCCGCGAGCGCGATCTCCGCCGCGACAACGAGGCGCTTTTCCGTCATGTCGCCCACTGCCCGGTGACGTTGACGGTGGGCCGGCGGCCGGAGCGCTTGCGCGCGGCCTCGTCCCACGCCTGCGCGAACGGCGCCGCGCTCGTGACTCGCACGACCGTGCCATCACTCCTCGCGTCACTCGGCGGTGCGGACGGGTCCCAGCACGACCGGTCCAGCTGCACGATCGTCAGCGATCCGAAGCGGGCGCGCAGCTGGGCCAGTGCGGCGATCTCCTCCTTCGGCACCTCCGCGACGATGGCGACGAGCGCGCCGCCCGACGGGCTGCGCCCGAGCAGGTCGACCACCGCACGCAGCGACGCCGCTCCGGTCAGCTGCACGACGGCGAGGTGCTCCATGATCGCCTCGACGTGGTCGTAGCCGGGCGCGAAGTCCGAGTCGGTGCCGTCGGTCGTGATGAGGCGGATGAGGTCTCCGCGCTTCCAGCCCGCGGTCAGGACGCTCGCCGCCGCGGACACCGCAACCTCGAGCGAGTCGCCCTTGTTGGCGCTGCGACGGATGTCGACCAGCACCGTGGTTCGGCCCTGCCAGGGCAGCTCGTTCTGGCGGACGAGGAGGTCGTCGTGGCGCGCCGAGGAGGGCCAGTGGATGCGGCGCAGGTCGTCGCCGACGACATAGGGACGCAGCGCGTAGAAGTCCTGACCGCTGCGTCCGAGCGCGTTCGGCTGGCGGATGCCCGACAGGCGGTCGTGACCCGTCGTGTACGGCACCGGGTCGACGGGGTCGACGCGCGGGTAGACGGTGAGCTCGGCTCGTGGCGCCGCTGGGGTCGCGACCGAGGTCAGCCCGAACGGGTCGGACACGATCACGTCGAGCGGCCCGATGCCCACGATGCCGCGGCGCTCGGTCGGAAGCCGGTACGCAGCGGTCGCGGCCTCGTGCTTGCCGAGCGGTGGCAGGAGCAGGTCCGCGCCGCGGGTGCCCGACACGGGGTCGCGCAGGCGGAGGACCGGCGTGCGCATCGGGCGGACGTTGAGCACGCGCAGCTCGACGCGGCTCGGCGAGCCGGCGTAGACGCGGGCGGGGTGCAGGTCGCGCCCGACCTCGAGGTCGAGGCGGCTCGTCATCACGAAGATGACGCACCCGAGGAGCAGCGCCGCCGCCGCGGCGCCGAGCACGAACAGCTCGATGACGCCGAGGGTCCGCCCGACCGCGATCAGGACGACGGCGCCGATGCCGACGAGCCAGCCCTGCCGCGTCAGCAAGCGCGCTACTTCTTGCTGCTGGGGACGGGGACGGCCCGCAGCACCTCGCGGAGCGCGTCACCAGCGGAGATGCCCTGCAGCTGCGCCTCGGGGGTGACGAGCAGCCGGTGGGCGAGCACGGGTTCGGCTAGCGCCTTGATGTCGTCGGGGATGACGTAGGTGCGCCCCTCAGCGGCGGCGCGGGAGCGGGCGACGCGCTGGAGCGCGAGCGTGGCGCGCGGCGACATGCCGAGCGCGAGGTTCGGGTTGCGGCGCGACGCAGTCGCGAGCTCGACCAGGTAGGACTTGAGGCTTGGTGCGAGGTGCACGCTGCGGGCCGCGGCGGTCAACCCCTGCACCTCGGCCGCGGTGAGCACCGACCCGATGTCCGCGAACGCGTCGTGGTCGCCGTGCGTCTCGAGGATCTCCAGCTCGCTCTGCGCGTCCGGGTACCCGACCGAGACGCGCATGAGGAATCGGTCCAGCTGCGACTCCGGGAGCGGGTACGTGCCCTCGTGCTCGATCGGGTTCTGCGTCGCGATCACCATGAACGGCGGCGCCAGCGGGTACGTCGTCCCGTCCACGGTCACCTGATCCTCGGCCATCGCCTCCAGCAGCGCCGACTGCGTCTTCGGCGACGCCCGGTTGATCTCATCGGCTAGCACGACGTTGTTGAAGATCGGGCCAGGCCGGAACTCGAACTCGCCGGTGTTGCGGTTCCACACCGTGATGCCGACGACGTCGCTCGGCAGCAGGTCAGGGGTGAACTGCATGCGGCCGAACGAGCAGTCGATCGATGCCGCCAGCGACTTGGCCAGGCTGGTCTTGCCGACGCCGGGCACGTCCTCGATCAGGAGGTGACCCTCCGAGATGAGGCAGAGCAGCACGAGCTCGATGACGTCACGCTTGCCCTGGATGACGCGCTCGATGTTGTCGGCGATCTCGCCGAAGTAATCGGCGAAGGTGCCGCCCCTGGAAGCGGCCTGCTGCCTGGTCGCCACGGGCGAGCTCTCCTGTCGTCTGGAATCGGGATCATCTCGGATGCGGACGTCCCAGGTTATGTCCGGATGTGGTCGCTAGCGTCCGCGACCCATGGACACCGTGCTCGCCGTCGACATCGGGGGCACCAAGCTTGCTGCCGGGCGTGTCAACGAGTCGGGCGACGTGGTCGCGCGCGAGGTCGTGCCGACGCCCGCCGGCGGCGACGCGGAAGCCCTGTTCTCGGCGCTCTCATCAGCGGTCGCGGCCGTGCGACAGGGGGACGAGGTCGCGTGCGGCGCCGGGTCGGGTGGGCCGATGACCCGGGGCGGCGAAGCGGTGTCGCCACTGAACATCCCCGGCTGGCGCGGGTTCCCGCTGCGGGCGCGGCTGACCGCGCTGCTCGGCGTACCGGCCTGGGTCGACAACGACGCCAAGGCGCTGGCGCTGGGCGAGGGCTGGACGGGCGCGGCGGCGGGGGAGCGCGACTTCATCGCCATGGTCGTGTCCACGGGCGTGGGCGGCGGCATCGTGCTCGATGGCCGGCTGCTCGACGGGGCCGCCGGAAACGCCGGCCACATCGGCCACGTCATCGTCGAGCCATCGGGGCGGCAGTGCGCGTGCGGCGCGCGCGGCTGCCTCGAGGCAGAGGCATCGGGCACCGCCATCGCTGCGATCACCGGCGGCGCTGCGTCGGAGGCGCCGTCCGAGGCGCGCGAGCGGTGCGGCCGTCTCGTCGGTCGCGCTGTCGCGTCCGTCGCCAACCTGCTCGACCTCCGCCTCGCGGTCGTCGCCGGCTCGGTCGCGCTCGGCTACGGCGACACCTTCTTCGCCGCCGCCCAGTCCGAGCTCGACCAGTCCGCCCGCCTCGACTTCTCCGCGGGCGCGCGCATCGTCCCCGCCGCCCTCGGCCCCGACGCACCCCTCGTGGGCGCGGCGGCCGTCGCATGGCGCGCGCTCGGCCACGACATCGGCATCGCGTAGGCAGGATGTGACCGTTTCGGTCACGTTCGCCCTCCGCGACGAACGATGAGCCCGCTCTGGCCGCTCGAGCTCGCTCGCCGGCAGCTCGACCAGGGAGTGCGAAGACACCGACCTGGCCAAGCGCGCGCGGATCATCCTCGCGGTCGCTCCCAGCCGGAGTGCCTACTGCTTTGAGAAGGCGCCGTGTTGTCTGCGGGCAAGCGCCTCGATCGCCCGGTCGATACCGGATGCGGTCATCTCGCCATCGTCCCAGCGAGGTGTGACAATCGCGGGATGCA
>CAYSAC010000292.1:0-4530 GCA_964428815.1 uncultured Acidimicrobiaceae bacterium
CGAGCCGGTCGGCCAGCTCGACCTGCTCGAGCGCGTCCTGGATCAGCTTGAGCTCGCTGCCTTCCTCCCACGGACGGGGGAGCTGATGCTCGTAGAAGATGCCGAACTTCATGCCGCTGCGTCCTCCTCGGAACCCAGCGCGTAGAACTCGGCGAGGAGGTCCTTGCCGTCCGCGTGCTTCAGGATCCAGTGCTCGAGCTCGCCGCGAACCGCGGCGCGGGCCTGCTCGCGACCTGCGCCCAGCGACTGCTCGAGCGTCGCGTCCCAGAGCTTCTGGATCATCTCGGTACCGGGGTACAACTTGGCGGACTCGCCGATCCAGGTGCGGTCGCGCATCTCGGTGAGCGCGGTGCGCAGGTAGTCGACGTGGGGCGTCTCGTCGGCGCGGATGTAGGACACGAGCCGTGCAGCCTCGCCATCACCGGCGACGAGCTTCGGGTCGGACAGCCACGTCTCGGCCCACTTGAACGTGTGGAACGCCGAGATCTCGATGAACAGCACTCGCAACATGAGGTTGGCGATCATCTCGAGGTTGAGGTCGATGTCGTCGGGCAGCACGCGGGTCAGGTCGAGGTTGCCGGACCCAGGCTGGCCGAAGCCCATGCGGGCGAGCATGGCGTCGATGTCGATGTCGGGTCGGGCGCTGTCGAAGGCGACGTCGCGTGCGGCGAACCACATGTCCTTGTGGCCGGCTTCCTCTTCCCAGCCGGCCTCGTCGCGGCCGTGGGCCTCGAACAGCCCTTTGCCGAGGTGGTCGATGGCGGTGCCGCGGATGTCCTCGACGAAGAGGCGCTGCATGTTGCCCGGCTGGAGCAGGCGGATGTTGGCGCCGTAGCCCTCGACCGTGCCGATCCGCGTCAATGTCGCTATGAGCGGTTCTGGCGCACCCTTCTCGATGAGAAAGCGGGCCTGCTCGACGTTGGGGAAGTTCTCTGGCCACATCTCGAGGGGCGCGTGCAGGATTTCGGTGCCGAACAGCTCGCGGTGCTGCGCCTGCCATGCCTCGATGCCCGGCACGCGGTGCAGCGTGCGGGGCGAGACGTAGGTGCCGTCTTCGGCGAACCCGCCGTGGCACCGGACGCCGCCGGCGATGAGCGGCTCGGACACGGCGTGGTTCGCCAGCAGCTCGGCTTCGGTGAACTCGGTCTGCAGCGTGGTCACGGCATTCCCCCTGGTCGCTTGACAGCCGAAGTATATACTCACGGGTATACACCTGGGCAAGGAGAGATCCGTCACATGAGCGCACCGGCGCGCCAGCTGCTCGCAGCACCTGAACGGCACGCCTCGATCCTGCGCGGCGCGGCCACGGCGTTCGCCCGCTCGGGCTATGCAGCGACCTCGATGGAAGACGTCGCCTCCGCCTGCGGCATCACCAAGCTCATCGTGTACCGGCACTTCGAGTCCAAGGAGGAGCTGTACCGAGCCGTCCTCCAGCGAGTGTTCGACCGCCAGGCTGAGGAGTTCGTCGGCGGCCTCGAGCAGCGACCGGCCGGCGTCGGCGCGCGGACGTTCCTCACGGTCGCACGCGAGGACCCGGACGGGTTCGTCCTGCTGTGGCGCCACGCCGCACGCGAGCCGCAGTTCGCTGCGTACGCGCGCGAGCACCGCGAGGCCTCGGTGGAGGCCGCCCGTGTCCTCTTCGGCAAGGAGTCGGCCAACCCCGCGTTCAGCCGGTGGGCCGCCGAGGCGCTCGTCGGGTGGCTCGTCGAAGGGGTGCTCGCGTGGCTCGAGGTCGGCGACGCAGCCGAGGACGAGCGCTGCGTCGAGCTGCTGACCGCGGGACTTCGCGCCGTGGGCGAGACCTGGCGCGCCGACCCGGCCTTCGGCGGCTAGGGCTCGACGACCACAACCGATCGTTCTGGCGGTGAAACCGCGCTGCTTTCCGGCGCGTTTTCACCGTCAGTTCCGTCCTTGGTCTAGGGCTCGACGACCACCGCGTCACCGGTCCGGATCCGGCCGCCCTCGAGGACCGCGGCGTAGAGGCGGCTCGTGCCTGGGTTGCGCTCGTGGGCGATGCGGTTGAAGTCGCCGTCACTGAACCACTGCGCGTTCTTCTTGCACGGCGTCGCGTACGACGTGATCTCCGCGAGGACCTCGCCGATGAGGATGCGCGCGCCGGGGCGGAGCGTCGGCCACTGCACGCCGCTGATCGTGATGTTCTCGCCCGCGCTGCCAGCGGCGATCGGGTGGCCGTCCGCCCGCAGCTCGCCGATGATCTCGCTCGACCAGAGCGAGAGCGCCTGCCACTGCCGGCCGTGGTGCTCGCGCGAGCGCTGGATGTCGCCGAGCAGGCCGCGGAGGCCGATCTCGACCGCGTCGACGGGCAGCTTGGGAACCCCGCCGCCCGAGCTGTTGAGCTGCGCGACCTGTCCCTCTTGCGAGGGCGCGCCCGCGCCGAGGGTGTGCAGGCCGCGGCCGACATCTTGTAGGTGGTGCATCGTGTCGTGCACCGCGTGGCGCAGGACCCACTCACCGTCGAGCCGTTCGCCGTCGACCGTGAAGGGCCGTGCGAGCCCGTCGGCACCTGCCGCATCCGCCTTGGACGCGAGCCGCTGCCCGTTCGCCCCGAGCTGGTCGATGACCGGGTCGATCACGCCGTCGTGCTCGTGGGTCACCGCGCTGAGGTCGGGGCTGTCGAGGCGGAGGTCGTCGATCGTCAGCGCCGCGTGCAGGAGCTTGCCCATCGTTGCGATCTGGTCGCGGCTGTGGGCCGCGTACTCGACCGCCGACCACACCTCGGGCGCAGGTCGACGGCGCAGCACGTCTGGATCGATCCCCTCGGTCGCGTACCGCCACAGGTGTGGAAGCGCGCCCGACAGGGTGCGGATCGCGTCCCTCGTCGTGTAGGCGGCTCCGTCGAAGCGGCACTGCTCGCAAGTCTCGACCGGCACCACGTGAGTCTGCACGTCAGCCCGCGACCGGCGGCGGGTCGTCCTCGGGCCGCAGTCGCCGGCCCGCCTCCTCGGCGAGGGACAGGACCTCGCGCAGCGGCATCCCGACGCGGCGAGCGACGCGCACCGCGTCGTCGTGCTCGACCTTGATGCGCCCGGGGCTGATCTTGATGCGCACCGGCAGCCCGGCGACCTCGACCTCGTCCTCGTGGCGCGCCTGTGGCCACCGCTCCAGCGTCGTGCTGCGCACGCCGAGCGAGCCTGTCTCTGCCGTCAGCACCGCGGTCACCTGGCCGACGAGGACCGGGTCGACCAGCGCGCTGACCGTGTGCGCGGGCCGGCCCTTCTTCATCACGATCGCGGTGATCCACGCGTCGTGCGCGCCCGCCTCGAGCAGCACCGAGATCGCGTGCGCGAGCGTCTCGCCCGTCGCGTCGTCCACGTTGGCCTCGAGCAGGGCGAGCGGTTGGCCCGGCTGCTGCTCGACGGTGCGGGTGCCGAGCACCACCTGGGTGACGTTGGGCCGGTCGTCGAGCTCGCGCGCGCCCGCGCCGAACCCGCTGGCCGCGATTCGCATCGGGGGGAGCGGCCCGAACCCGGACGCGAGCGCGGCCAGCAGCGCGGCGCCGGTCGGGGTCGTCAGCTCGACGCCGATGTCGAGCCCATAGGTGGGCGCGTCGCGCAGCAGCTCGACCACCGCGGGCGCGGGGATAGGGAGCAGCCCGTGCGCGGCGCGCACCATGCCGGTCCCGGTGGCGACCGCGCTGGCGTGGACCTCGTCCACCTCGAGCACCTCCAGCGCGGCGCACGTCCCGACGACGTCGATGATGGCGTCGATCCCGCCGACCTCGTGGAAGTGCACCTGCTCCGGCGGCCGCCGGTGGAGGCGGCCTTCGGCCTCGGCCAAGCCGATAAAGGTCGCCAGCGCCCGCCGTCGCACGCGGTCGGGCAGGCGAGCCTCCTCGACCATCCCGGTGATGTGACCGGCCGTGCGCACGACGGTCGTCTCGTCCGCGTGCACGTTGACCTTGGTCGCGGCGATGCCGCCGCGCAACACGGGCTCGGTCTCGAGCGTCCAGCCCCGGACGGGAAGCCGCTCGCAGAGCGCCCGCACCTCGCCGATGTCGGCGCCGGCGTCGATCAGGCTGCCGAGGGCCATGTCCCCGGCGATGCCGGAGAAGCAGTGGAACCAGACCGCGGTCGCGTCGGCGGATACCGATCGGCTCCGGCGTCCAAACCGGCTTGGTCGGTCAGCCACGGCGGGCGCCGGCGTTGAGCACGCGCACGACCGCGGAGGCGGCGCCGAAGCCGTTGTCGATGCCGACGACGGTCAGCCCTGCGGCGCACGACGCGAGCATCGCGAGCAGCGCGGTCACGCCCTCGAGGCTCGCGCCGTAGCCCACGCTGGTGGGCACGGCGACGACCGGTGCGCCGGTGAGCCCGCCGACCAGGCTGGCGAGCGCGCCCTCCATCCCCGCGATCACGACGACCGCGTCGGCCGAGGCCAGTGCGTCCTCGGCCACGAGGAGGCGGTGCACGCCGGCCACGCCGACGTCAGCGACGCGCTCGACGACGACGCCGTGGGCCCCCAGGGTGGCCGCGCACTCGTCGGCGACGGGCAGGTCGGCGGTGCCGGCGG
>CAYSAC010000293.1:0-4514 GCA_964428815.1 uncultured Acidimicrobiaceae bacterium
ATCGCCGACCACGCTCTGGCCGCGGGCATCGGGGAGCTGCTCGCGCCCAGGGATTGAGGTTTCGGGGCCGCATCGAACCCCTATCCACGCCCCCGCCCGGGCTGTATGCTCGTGGCCGGCCTACGTGCCCGCCCGAGCGCGCGAGGTCGAAACGGAGGGGACCGGCTCCATGCCACGCGTACCGAGACGCTGGCCGGCAGTCGTCGTTGCGGCGATCGTGGGCATGCCAATGCTCTGGCCCACGACGCCCGCCAACGCGGCCGATCCGCCTCGCCTCCAGCTCGTCAGCGTGGACAGCGACGAGGCACAGCTCGGTGGGGCGAACCACCCCTTCGCCATCGACAACGACGGACGGTTCGTGGCGTTCACATCGCAGCAGTTCGATCCAGCCACCGGTGATGCCCTGGACAAGCAGGTCTACCTGCGCGACGTGTGGGACGGCACCACGGAGCTCATCAGCGTGAGCACGAGCGGGTCTCCGGGGAATGATCACAGCGACTTTCCGAGCGTGAGCGGGGACGGCCGCTACGTCGCCTTCGAGTCGCACGCCAGCGACCTCGTCACCGGGGACACGAATGGCGGCGACGACATCTTCGTGCGCGATCGACTCACCGGCACGACCGAACTGATCAGCGTCGACGCCGCGGGCCAGCAGCTGCTGGGCGCAAGCCGATGGCCCGTCATCGCCCAGGACCGTCCTGTGGTGGCGTTCGAGTCGTACTCCACAGGCGTTCAGACGGACCTTCCGGCCAATACCATCTACCTGCGGGACTTCGCCTCGGATGTCACCACCGCCATCGAGCCCGCGGGCTGGACCGGCATGCCCATCCGTGCGCCGAGCATCAACTTCGATGGGACGCGAGTGGCCTTCGAGTCGGAGGACCCGGGCATCGCCCTTGGGGACACGAACGGGCGGTCGGACGTGTTCGTCTACCACAGCGCCCTTGATTCGACGGAGCGCGTGAGTGTCGATTCCGCGGGCGCGGAGGCGAACGATCGGTCGATGAATCCTTCCATCAGCGCGGACGGATCGATCGTGGCATTCGCATCGGCCGCGGACAACCTCGTCCCCGGTGATACGAACCTCTCGGTGGACGTCTTCGCGCACGACGTGCCTGGCGGGACCACCTTCCGGGTCAGCGTGGCGACCGATGGCACGCAGGGCGACGGGCACAGCGGCAACGGCCCGCGCGTGGGGATCAGCGCCAGCGGCGGGGGGTCGAGCATCGGCTTCATCTCAGATGCCACCAACCTGGTACCAGGCGACACGAACGGCTCACCGGATGCGTTCATCCATGACTCGATTGCTGGGACCACCGAGCGCGTGAGCGTCCGAGCCGATGGGACCCAGGCATCGGGCGACGTGTGGTATGTCGCCGTCAACGGCGATGGGCAGCTCGTCACCTTCGGGTCGTTGGCGAATGACTACCTCGCCAGCGACACGAGCGGGAACGCGGATGCCTTCCTCGTCGCCCGGCCGATCCCCTTCGAAGCCGCGCCAAGCGAGACGCCGGCCCCGACGCCCATGCCGAGCGGCGAGGCCCCGACGCCGATGCCGACGCCGATGGCCTCCGGGGAGATTCCGCCGCCCTCACCCACGCCCGTGCCGACGCCGATAGGCACGCCGGACATCGCCGTGACACCCACGCCGACGCCGACACCGACGCCCGCCGTGGATCCCGCGGAGTTCGTCAGCGCAGACGGAACGTCGCTCTCATTGCAGAACCAGCCGTACGCCTTTGCCGGCGTCAACATCTACAACGCCAACAGCGACGGCTGGTGCGGGCACGAGATGCGCTCACCGGGCCGGTTGGGCGCGGCGCTCGATGCCCTCGACCCGGGGAGCAACGCGTTCCGCGCATGGTTCTTCCAGCCGCTCTCCCTGAATGCTGATGCGAGCGCCCGCGACTGGTCGGCTTTTGACAACACGTTGGCGGAGGCACGGGCCCGCGGGCTGAAGGTCATCGTGACCCTCAGCGATCACTGGGGCGAATGCGGCTCGAAGGTCGGAACCGAGGTCAAGACACCCGACTGGTATCGGTCCGGCTACATCGACGTCGATCCGGGGAACATGACCAGCTACCGCGACTACGTGGGCGAGGTGGTCGATCGCTACCGGGACGACCCCACGATCCTCATGTGGCAGCTCATGAACGAGGCCGAGACCAAGGACCCCGTCACGGGCGGCTGCGAGCCCGGCGGTCACTTCGTCCTTCAGGACTTCGCGGCTGACGTCTCGGCGCACATCAAGGGCATTGATCCCAACCACCTCGTGAGCCTCGGCACGTTCGGCGGCCCGCAATGCGGTCCGCATCGCGACTTCTACCGCGTCGTTCACGACGTCGCCACCATCGACGTCTGCGAGTTCCACGACTACTCGCCGATGGAGGCCATGCCGAGCTTCGTCTACGAGGACGGCTACGACAACGGCCTTCAGACCCGGATCGACATCTGCCACGACCTCGGCAAGCCGCTCTTCGTCGGCGAGTCCGGGGTCCCGCGCGACGTAGGACTGGACGAGCGCGCCGCGCGGGTGCGGGCGAAGCTCCAGACGCAGTTCCGCGCCGGCGTGGTCGGCTACCTGGCCTGGGTCTTCGCGGATTCGCCCCTCGACGCCACGTACGACCTGCGGCCGGGCGACCCGGCGCTTCCCGAGCTCAACGTCGGCCCGATGCTCACCATCAACGTGCCGGCCAACGGTGGGGTGTACGAGCGCGGTCAGGCCCTTCTCCCGGATGGAGCCTGCACCGACGTCTTCGGCGAGTTCCTGAACTGCGAGATCGTCTCGCCACTCTCCGGCGACGGGCTGATCGACACATGGTTCCCCGGCCCGCACTCCTTCACGTTGGTTGCCGACGACGGCATGGGGAACCTGACCGAGCTCACGCACCACTACGAAGTCCTGCCCGGCGATCCACGGCTCACCGGTGCCGAGTTCGAGGCGGCCGACGTCTTCGCGTTCGAGAACGGCGTCGTCACCGTCGAAACGGACTGCCGCGAGGACGGCCTCTCGACCGTGACGTACACGGCGTCGGGCGAGACCGGCCGCAGCTGGCGACCGGGGCCCTTCCCGGACGGCACGTTCACCGAGACCGGCACCTTCACCGTGACCCCCGAGTACGTGCTGCCGGGCGAGGAAGTCGCGTGGGGCGATATCCAGAGCTTCAGCGCGACCTTCACCATCGACTCACCGAGCGGTCGGGTGGTCGGCACCAAGTCGCTCCTCATCCCCGGCTACCACGGCGGGATCTGCGACACGCAGTCCGAGGGGAGCCCGTTCTCGGGCGCCCACATGTCGATCTCCGGCGCGCTCGCGTACGAGGCCACGATCCTCACCGCCGATGGCGCCAGTCGGGACTCGGGCACTGCCAGCAGCTTCCTGGGCGCCGCGTGCGCCGTCCAGTGCGCAGACTCGTACTCCTCTCGGTTCATCACCGACGGCTCGGCGACCGACATCGACGCCGATGCCGACGGCGTGGACGACCGCATCGGCTCAGGCGGCGGCTCCTTCGACGACGGCGCCGGGACCGCTGGCTCGATCGTCGACGCCGCCGACAACGCCGTGCTCGTCCTGCTCGATCCCGATGGCGTCCGGATCACCGTCAGCGGCGGCACGTCGAGCGCCACGTTCGTCGTGTGCGGGTTCTCGCTGTCGCTCGCACCGGGCAGCGAGGTCGTGGTGAGCTGCGGGAGCATCACCGCCACGGTCGTCGCCGGGTCGGCCCAGATCACGCTCGGTGACGGCCTGGTGGTCGTCTCGATTCCCGAGGGCACGACCGCGCTCGTCGGGGAGAACGACGACGGCAGCTTCGTGGTGGAGCATGTCTCTGGCGGAGAGCCACTCGAAGTCTCGGTGGACGGCGTCACGACCACCCTCGGGCCCGACGATGAGGCCCTGGTCCTCGAGGCGTGGGACTTCATCGGCTTCGCGGACCCGGTCGACAACGTCCCGACCGTCAACGTCGTGCGGGCGGGACAGACGGTGCCGCTCAAGTGGCGCGTCCTGGACGCGGAAGGCAACCCCGTGACCGACCTGACGGACGCGGCCGTGCGCGTCACCGCACTCACGTGCAACGCCGGTACTGCGGTGGATCGCATCGAGGAGACCGCGGCCGGCGGCTCCCGCCTGCAGAACCTCGGTGACGGCTACTACCAGCTCAACTGGAAGACGCCGAAGGGGTACGCGAACTCCTGCAGGACGCTCAGCCTCGACATCGGCGACGGGGTGACGCACACCGCGCTCTTCGAGCTCACGAAGTAGACCCGGCCGCGCCGGCCGGCCAGCGCGGCGCCGTCAAATCGGGTGCCTATACTCCGCCGATGAGCCCCGCCACCGGTGTACGCACCATGCGTGCCCTGGCCAAGACGCGCCCGGAGCCGGGTGCCGAGCTGATCGAGCGCCCGGTGCCGGCGCCGGGTGACGGCGAGGTCCTGCTGAGGGTCGAGGCAGCAAGTATCTGCGGCACCGACTACCACCTGTACAGCTGGGACAAGTGGGCGCAGGACGTCATGAC
>CAYSAC010000294.1:0-4504 GCA_964428815.1 uncultured Acidimicrobiaceae bacterium
GGACCGGGTCCGGCGCGCGGCCGAGCTCCTCCGCGTCTGCCGCTCGCGCATCGGGACGGCTCGGCTCGAGGTCGAGCAGATCGTCGCGGAGCTAGCCACCGACGCCGACCCCGACTGACCGGCGGTCTACCCACCTAGCCTCTTGGGTGATCATGACCACCCATGCCGCTGTCCCGGTGCCGCCCAGCCTCCTGACGGTGGCCGAGCGGGTGGAGCACCGCCTCGACGACGTGCTGACGCGAGAGACGGCTCGGTGGGGCGACCTCTCCCCCGACCTGTCCGCGCCGTTCGAGTCGCTGCGGCAGCTGGTGATGGCGGGCGGCAAGCGGCTGCGCCCGGCCTTCTGCTACTGGGGCTTCGTCGGCGCGGGTGGCGACCCTGCCGGGCCCGCGGTCATCGACGCCGGCGCCGCCTTCGAGTTCCTTCAGGCGTTCGCGCTCGTGCACGACGACGTGATGGACGGCTCCGCGACGCGGCGGGGCACGCGCACGGCGCACCTCGAGTTCGGTGACCGCCACCAACTCGAGGTCTGGCGGGGCGAGGCCCGCCGTTTCGGCGAGGGTGTGGCCATCCTCATCGGCGACCTCGCCCATGTGTACGGAGATCTGATGATCTCGGGCGCGCCAGCCGCGGCCATCGAGATCTGGAACGAGCTGCGCATCGAGCTCAACGTCGGGCAGTACCTCGACGTCCTCGGGACTGCAAGGGGGGACACCGACCACGCCGCCGCCCGCAAGATCGCTCGCTACAAGTCCGGCAAGTACACGATCGAGCGACCGCTGCACGTCGGCGCCGCGCTGGCCGGCCGCCTCGGCGAGCTGCAGACCTCCCTCAGCGCGTACGGCGATCCGCTCGGCGAGGCGTTCCAGCTGCGCGACGACATCCTCGGCGCGTTCGGCGACAGCGAGATCACCGGCAAGCCCGTCGGGGACGACCTGCGGGAGGGCAAGCCGACGCCCCTGCTCGCCGTCGCCACCGAGCGGGCCGATCGCCGGCAGGCGATCGTACTCGACCGGATCGGCCGGCCCGACCTCAGCGAGGGCGAGGTCACCGCGCTGCAGCACGTCCTCGTCGACACGGGTGCGAGGACCGAGATCGAGGCATCGATCGCCGCGCTCACCCACGAGGCGATCGCCGCCATCGAGGTCAGCGCGCTCACCGATGAAGCGCGCGGCGCGCTCGTCGACCTCGCCCGCTTCGTGGCGTGGCGCGAGGTGTGAAGGTGACGACGACCAAGCACGCCCTCCAGCTCATCGCCGACCACCCCGGGGTGGTCGTGATGGTGTCCGGAGCCGATCGCTCCATCAGCTACATCAGCGAGTCGGTCACCCAGGTCCTCGGTTACAAGCCCAGCGACCTCGTCGGAAGGCAGGCGCAGGACCTCGTGCACCCCGAGGACCTGCCCGAGGTCCAGCGGCTGTCCGACGTCATGCGAGCCAGCCCTGGGGCTGGCATCCGCATGACGTGCCGGTTGCGCGCCGTCGACGGCACGTGGCGCTCGGTCGCCAGCTCGCGGCGCAACCTGCTCGACGACCCGTCGGTCGCCGGAGTGATCAGCATCTTCATCGACGTGACCGAAACGACGGAGGCGGCCGCCAAGCTCCAGGCCAGCGAGAGTGAGTTTCGGGCGATGGCCGAAGCGCTCGCTGCCAGCGAGGAGCGCTACCGCACCCTGGTCCAGCGCAGCGACGACCCCGTCGTCGTCATCGCACCGGATGGCGAGATCCGTTACGCGAGCGATGCCATCGAGCGGATGCTCGGCCACCGCGTGACCGACATCGTGGGCACCAACGCGATGGACCTCCTCCATGAGGAGGACATCGCGGTCGCGTACGACAGGCTCGGCGCGCTGCTCGAGGGCATCCAGACCGGCCCCCTCGTCGTGCGAGCCCGTACCTCCACCTCGGAGTGGAAGTGGCTCGAGCTGACTGGCACCAACGTGCTCGACGAGGCGTCGGTCGACGGCGTCATTGTCAACATCCGCGACGTGAGCGAGCGGCTGCAGGCAGAGGATCGCCTGCGGATGAGCGAGGCCCGGTTCCGCGCCCTCGTGCAGCACGCGAGCGACACGATCGAGATCATCAACCGCGACGGCACGTACGCCTACGTGAGCCCGGCGATCTCCTGGCTCACGGGGTACGCCGAGGACGAGCTCATCGGCCAGACCGCAGGGCACTTCGTGCACGCCGATGACCTCGCGTCGGTCCTCGCGAACTTCGACGAGGTCGTGCGGCTCGGACCGGAGCAACCCGTGCGGTTCGAGGCGAGGATCCCGCACCGCGACGGGTCGATCCGGTGGGTGGACTGCATCATGACCAACCACCTCGATGATCCGGTCGTGTCCGGGGTGGTCGCGAACGTCCGCGACATCACCGCGTCGCGCCAGGCGCTCCAGGCCCTGCAGCGCTCCGAGTCGCTGTTCCGCACCCTCGCGGCCTCGTCGCCGATCGGCATCTACCGCATCGACACCGAACTCGCTTTCGACTACGTCAACGAGCGGTTCTGCGAGATCGCGGGTGTGAGCGGCATCGAGGACATGAAGCGCGTCGGCATGCGGATCTTCGACCGCGACGACTTCCGCGTCGCCACGCTCGAATGGGAGCGCACCGGTGCCCTCGGGCTGCCATACGCGGGCCAGTCGCGGCTGCGGCGCGACGACGGCCGCGCGACGTGGGTGTCGGTCCGCACGTCGCCGCTGCGCGATGAGCACGGCCGGCTGACGGGTCACGTCGGCACCGTCGAGGACATCACCGACCGAGTGGAGGCGGCACGCGACACCGCCCGGCTCAGCGAGGTGCTCAGCGCGACCAGCGACCTCGTCGCCATCACGGACCGGGAAGGCGTGCTCCTGTACATCAACGAGGCCGCGCAGCGCTTCTTCGACGTCGACGAGGCGGCGATGGCGACCTTCGACTTCACGGGGGTGACGCCGCGCTGGGCGCAGGACCGCTACACCAGCGAGACCCTGCCGGCGCTGCGCGACCAAGGCATCTGGAGCGGCGAGTTTGCGTACTACCGCGACGACACGGAGGTGCCCGTCTCCGCGCTGTTCATCGCCCACCGCGACGACGACGGCCGGCTCGAGTTCGTTTCCAGCATCACCCGCGACATCAGCTCGCAGAAGGCGTTCGAGGACCAGCTCGCGCACCAGGCGACCCACGATCCGCTGACGGGACTGCCGAACCGGCTGCTGCTCCTCGACCGGCTCCAGATGGCGCTGGCCCGATCGGGGCGCAGCGGCGCGACAGTTGGCGTGCTGTTCCTCGACCTCGACCACTTCAAGGTCGTCAACGACAGCCTCGGCCACAGCAAGGGCGACGCGCTCCTGGTCGCGATCGCCGAGCGCCTCAAGGCCGTCGTCCGTCCGGGTGACACCGTCGCGCGGTTCGGTGGCGACGAGTTCGTCATCCTGTGCGAGGACGTCCGCAGCGATGACGCCGGCCGTGGCATCGCCGAGCGGGTGGAGCAGCAGCTCACTGCGCCGATCCATCTCGACGAGACCGAGATCTACGTGACCGTGAGCGCCGGGCTCGCGACAGCGAGCGGCGAGACCGACGGCGAGTCGCTGATCCGGGACGCCGACGCCGCGATGTACCGCGCCAAGGACAAGGGTCGAGCGAGGTTCGAGGTCTTCGACGCGGAGATGCGCCACACGGCCGTCGACCGGCTCGACGTCGAGAGCTCGCTCCGGCGGGCGATCGACCGGCGCGAGCTGCGGGTCGCGTACCAACCCAAGATCGATCTCGTCACGGGCGAGATCGTCGGCGCCGAGGCGCTGCTGCGGTGGGAGCACCCCGAGCGCGGGCTGCTCGCGCCACCGGAGTTCCTGCAGATCGCGGAGGAGACCGGCCTCATCATCCCCATCGGCACCTGGATCGTCGAGCAGGCGTGCCGGCAGGCGGTGCGGTGGCGGGCCGAGATCCCAGAGCTCTGGCCGCTCTACATGTGCGTCAACCTTTCCGGCCGCCAGCTCGACCACTCCGGTCTGGTCAGCGACCTCCGCGCGATCCTCGACCGCACGGGAGCCGATGCGACCTACATCGACCTCGAGATCACCGAGAGCGTCGCGATGCACGACGTCGAGGCCACGGCCGAGGTGTTCGCCGGTCTCAAGGAGCTTGGCTTCAAGCTGGCGATCGACGACTTCGGCACCGGCTACTCGTCACTCGCCTACCTCCGGCGCTTTCCTGTCGACTTCTTGAAGGTCGACCGCGCGTTCGTGGACGGCCTGGAGGACGACGCCAGCGACGTCGCCATCGTGCGAGCGGTCGTGTCGATGGCCCACAGCCTCGGCCTGCAGGTGACCGCCGAAGGCGTCGAGACGACCGGGCAGCTCGCCCGACTCCGCGAGATGGGCTGCGACATGGCGCAGGGGTACGTGTTCGCCAAGCCGATGCCGTCCGAGGACCTCACCGAGCTGCTCCGGAGCCGCCCCCGCTGGTGAACCCGGCGTTCTTGGGGACTCCGCGGGTTTCTGTGGGTCGCTTTCGGCGGCTTGGTGGCC
>CAYSAC010000295.1:0-4493 GCA_964428815.1 uncultured Acidimicrobiaceae bacterium
AGTCGCGCACGCTCATGGAGTGGGTGCTGCGGATCATGGCCAACCTGCTGCGGGAGGACGAGCTCGGTCCGGCCGAGGCCGCGTATCGCGCCGTCGCCCGGATCGCCCGGCTCGTGCCGGAGCCGCTCGCCCGCTAGTCCCTAATCCTGATTGGATACGTCGGGATTAGGCGTTAGGGTGATCTGCGATGTTCCGCCGATATGTCCGACTTCTTCCCTGGGCGATCGCGGCCGCCGGCTTCCTCGTCGGCCCCGCCGCCGGCGCGACGACCCTCGATCCGCCGGCCCTCGATCCGCCGCTCCCGGTCGACGTCCCGGTCGAGGTCCCGGTTGACGGCCCGGCTGCGACCGCAGCGGGAAGCCGGGCCGCGGGCACGCCGCTCACCGGCACCTTCCGGCTGACGAAGGCGACCTGCGGCGGCGAGGTGTCGGGCACGTGGTTCCGGATGATCCAACCGGGCGGCGACGCCGACGGTCCGTTCGTGTCCAACAGCGACTCTCCCTGCGCCGACACGAGCTACACGCCGCTCGCGCCCGGCTCCGACGGCGGGCTCGTCACCGGCGCGTACCAGCCGCAGCCCAACCCTGCCTTCTCGACGACCGGGCATGCGCTCGCCCGTCGCATCACCGCGCCGGCGCGCTTCTTCGGCGTTGACTTCGGCACCGCCACGAACGCGGTCGACCCGCAGACGGGCACCGCGGTGCCGGCGCCAACGATCAACGCGACGGGCGGCACGCTGAGCGGCGACCTCCGAGCCTTCGCGGCGTCGTGGAACAACCAGCACTTCAACCAGGGCGCGCCAAAGCCTGACGGCAGCACCCCGGGCGCAACCGCGGCGCCGACCGGGACCTACGACGCCGCGACCGGCGCGTTCACCATCAAGTGGACGAGCCAGATCGTCGGCGGTCCGTTCAACAACTTCACCGGGCAATGGCACCTCGAGGGCACGTTCGTCGGGGCGGCGACGTCCGGTGCAGCCGCATCGCCCGCCTCGAGCAGCGCCCAACCGGATCCGGCGGCTACGACCTTCGGCCCAGCGGCCGCGGCATCGACCGGTGCGCTCGCGTCGACCGGTCCTGCACTGCCGGAGCAGACGATCGCGATCGCGTTCGCCTTCGGCTGTGCCGCGCTCATGCTGTCGTCGATCACTCGCCGGGCGAGGACATCCGATGCAGCGCGCTGATCGAAGCCGGCGATCGCTGGTCGCCATCCTCCTGATCGGCGTCGGCCTGGCCGCTGCGCCTGCGATATTCCAGATGTTCACGCGGGCACCCGCGGGCGCGGACATGATCGACGACTTCGCCCGGTTCATGAACGAGGAGACGATCACCGACTTCCGCGGCTACCTCGCTGACATCGACGCCGCCGCCGCCGAGCAGCACCCGACGTCGCCCGCCGTCGACCAATGGCGCGAGCAGTGGCCGGTGATCGATGACGACATGGGCGACATGCTCACGACGATGGACGAGAACCTCGGCAACTACCGCGGCGTCGGCGCGCTGCCGCCGTTCTCGCTGTTTCCATGGTTCTTCGTCATCCCTGGTGCGCTCGTGGCGGTCGTTGCCGCCATCGCCCTGCGAGTCGCTCGGCGCGACCGGCCGTGGCCGCGCCTGCGCTGGGCGCTCATCGCGCTCGGCATTGGCGTGCTGGCAGCACCCGCCGCGTTCCAGATGTTCAGCCGCGCGCCAGGCGGTGCGCGCATGATCGACGACTTCCGCCCGCTGATGACGACAGCCAAGGTCACCACAGTCCAGCAGTACTTCCTCGCCCTCGGCGCCGCCGAGGGCGAGCTGCGCACGAAGGTCATCGCTGGAGCCGAGGCGTCCTCGCTGCCGGCGACGCGTCAGTTCGTGGACGAGTGGCCGCAGATCTCGAACCGGATGGCACCGATGATCGGAGCCATGTCCGACAACGTCAGCGGCTTCGCTGGGATCGACGCGCTGCCGCCGTTCTGGCTGTTCCCGTGGTTCTTCGTGCTCCCCGGCGGGCTCGTCACGGTGCTGGCGATCACGACCCGACCCGGGCAACCGAGGCTCGTCGACGCGACGGCGCGCGCAGAAGAGTCCGAGCTGAGGACGGTCGCGTGACCCGCCGCATCGCCTGGCTCGCCGCGCTGGCCTTGCTGGCCGCCGGGTGCGGCGGTGACGACGACACGACCGCAGCCGACGCGCCCGCGGAGCTGGTCGGCCTGTTCCGGATCACCGCCGGCGCGTGCACGCCCGACGGAGCCACGGGTGCGACGTTCAGGATGGTGCAACCTGGCGGCACCGTCGACGACGGCCCCTTCGTGACCAACGGCGACAGTGCGTGCGACGACAAGACGTGGACGCCGCTCGCCCCGGGCACCGATGGTGGCCTTCGCACCGGCGCGTACCAACCGCAGCTGGAGCCGCCGTTCGATGGCGCCGGCAACAGCGCCAGCGCCGTCATCACCGAGCCCGAGCCCTGGTTCGCGGTCGCGTTTGGTCTGGCCACCAACCAGCGCGACCCCCAGACCGGCAGCGACGCCGCCGAGCCCACGATCACGCGCGACGGCACCATCCTCACCGGCGATCTCGGGGCGCTTGCCGCCAGCTGGAACGGCCAGCACTTCAACCAGGGAGCGCCGAAGCCCGACGGCGGCCTGCCAGGCGCGACCACCGCGCCAACCGGCACCTACGACGAGGCGACCGGCGCGTACTCGCTCGACTGGACGAGCCAGATCGTCGGCGGTCCGTTCAACAACTTTGCGGGCGTCTGGCACCTCGAAGGCGTCTTCGAGCCCGACTGACAGGAGACACATGTGAGTGCACCCGTGATCGCATCACAGCGAAACGCCCTCAGCGACCTGTTCTCGTTCCCCAACCCTGCCAACGAGGTCTCGGCTCGCCTCGTCGCCACCGGAGTCGTGCTGATGGCCGTCGCCGCGATCGCGCTCGACCAGCCGTGGCTGATCCTCGTTCTCGCGTACGGCTTCATCGCTCGCGTGTTGGCCGGCCCGAAGCTGAGCCCGCTCGGCCAGCTCGTGACCCGCGTGATCACGCCGCGTCTCGGCATCTCGCCGCGCTACGTGGCCGGACCGCCAAAGCGATTCGCGCAGGCGATCGGCGCCGTCTTCACGATCACTGCCGCCGTGCTGGCGTTCGGCTTCGACCAGCGCGGCGCTGCCGAGGTGGTGCTCGGGCTCCTCGTGGTCGCCGCCGCCCTCGAAGCCGCGCTCGGCTTCTGCCTCGGCTGCAAAGCCTTCGCCCTTCTCATGCGGACTGGGGTGATCCCCAAAGAGGTCTGCGAACGCTGCAACAACATCTGGACTCGCTAGCTGCGCTCGGGCGCCTCGACCTCGTCGGGCGCCGCCGTGGGGTCCGGCGTCGCCGCCGCCTCGGCCGCGACGTCCTCGTCGAGCTGGCGGCGCACCCGGACCAGGATCCACGCCGCCGTCGGCAGCAGCGCGACACACATCCACTGCGCGCCGGTGAGACCCAGCACCCGCTCGTCGTTCACGCGCAGCGAGTCCGACAGGAAACGGGTCACGCCGTAGTAGGCGCAGAAGATGCCGATCGCGGTGCCGGTGCGCGGGCGGTTCGGCCGGAGGTACAGGAGCCACGTCAGGAACGCGAACAGCGCGACGAGGTAGAGCAGCTCGTAGATCGACGTGTTGTGGAAAACCATGCCGGGTTGGAGCCGGATCGAGCCGAGCAGGTCCTCGCGCACGTCGCCGCCCTCGTAGCGCACGGCGAGCGGGAAGGACGTCAGCCGGCCGAAGTGCTCCCCCACCGCGGTGCAGCCGACGCGGCCGAACGCGAGTCCGATCGTCAACCCGTACGCGTAGCCGTCGAGGCTGCGCCACCGCTTGAGACGACCCCAATGGCGGTAGGTCGGGTAACCGATGATGACGGCGGCGATGAACCCGCCGGAGAACTGCAGCCCGCCCTTCCAGATGGCAATGGCGTCGAGCGGTCCGTCGAGCTCGTCCAGGTGGCTGAGGACCCACGTGATGCGCGCGCCGATGACACCACCGACGACCATGCGCGTCGCGAGGCTGTAGGTCTCCTCACGCGCGATTCCGTAGCCCTCCGAGTAGCGCGCCGCGAGCCATGCGCCGACGAGCACGCCGAGGCCGACGACGAGCCCGAACGTCCGCAGCTGCACCGGGCCCAGGTCGATGGTGGGGAACGTCGTATAGGGGATCGCCGTGAGCACGCCCGCATTCTGACCTCTGCGGTTCTGGCGGTGGAATCGCGCTGCTTTCCGGCGCGCTCTCACCGCCAGAACGATCTTGGAGGGCTACTCGAGGGGCTCGATCCAGCCGTTGGCGGGGGCCGCGAGGCGATCGGCCTCGCTCGGACCCCACGTGCCGCGGCGGTAGAGGTTGACCGGCGGCGGGACCTCGAGGACGGCCTCCACGATCCGCCACTGCTCGTCGAGCCCGTCGGCTCGCCCGAAGCGGCGGGGATCGCCGTCCATGGCGTCCTCCAGCAGGCGCTGGTAGGCCTCCTGCCGGGGACCGAGCGCCT
>CAYSAC010000296.1:0-4482 GCA_964428815.1 uncultured Acidimicrobiaceae bacterium
GCGCCCGCCCCGCGCAGGCCATCGTCGTCCTCGGCGCCGCGCAGTACGACGGGCGGCCCTCGCCGGTGCTGCAGGAGCGGCTCGACCACGCGCTCGCGCTATACCAGCAGGGCCTGGCAGAGACGATTGTCGTCACCGGCGGCAAGCTGCCGGCCGACCAGTTCACCGAGGCGACTGCTGGCTACAACTACCTGCGGGACCGGGGCGTGCCCGACGCCGCGATCTTGAAGGAGGTGTCGGGCACCAACACATGGGAGTCGCTGGAGGCGGCGTCGCGGTTCCTCCAGGCGCGCGGCGTCACCGACGTGCTACTCGTGTCCGATGGCTATCACGCGCTGCGGCTCGAGGCGATCGCGGATGAACTCGGCCTCGACGCCGACGTCTCGCCCACCGGATCGGCTCGCCTGTCGCGTGCCGGCAAGTTCAAGGCGCTGCTGCGGGAGACCGCCGCGGTCTCGGTGGGGCGGATCATCGGCTTCCGCCGGCTCGTCAACCTCAAGGACGACGTCGCCCCCTCGTGAGTCAGCGCTCGTTCTGGCGGTGACGCCGGTCGTCAGACGACGAAAACCGCCGCCGGAAGCAGAGGGGATCGCTTTCCGCCGGCGGTTCCTGCCCGGCTATCGTGACCCCTCGCCCTTCGGGGGTGGTGTAATCGGTAACACAGCTGGTTCTGGTCCAGTCGTTGGGGGTTCGAGTCCTCCCCCCCGAGCCACACGAGCGCATCGAAGGCCCAGGTCACGCGCCTGGGCCTTCGTGCTGTCGCCGTGGACGGGCGACGAGGCTGAGGGCGAGGCAGAGGACAGCGGGCACGAGCAGCCACGCCTGTCGCCCCGTCGCGGGCAGCGATCCGCCGCCCGTTTGCTGCGCCGCGAGCTGGGCAATCGGACACGCGCCGCCCGGCTCGGCGGCCAGCTGGACCGGGTCCGGCGAGGAGGTGTCGAGGCGATGCTCTTGGTCGTCGGCCAGCACCGGCACGCCCGGCTCGCCTGCCGCGACGGCACCGTCGTGGCGGAGCCGCAGCACCTCCTGGAGGCTCTCGCCGCCCTCGTCCACGCCGGCTGGCACCTCGCGCTGCAGGCGGGCGGCGGCGCGCAGGTCGGCGTTGGCCGCGCTCGACTCCTCCGGGTTCAACGTGAGCGGCACCTGCTGGTCCTGGACGGTGTAGCGAGGCTCGGGCTGGAAGGTGTTGGTGAAGTAGTCGGTGAGCGGTGTCGCCGAGGCCTCCTGGATGGAGTTGGGAGGCACGCCGAGCAGCAGGTCGATCGTCTTCAGCGTCGACATGTTGGAGTGCATGACCGACGAGACGTGGCCTCGCTTCACATACGGGCTGAGCACGAGCTGGATCGTCCGGTGGGCATCGACGTGGTCCTGCCCATCCTGCGGGTCGTCCTCGGTGACGAAGATCGCCATCTCGTCCCACGCCTTCGTGTGGGTGAGGCCGTCGAGGATGCGGCCCATGGCGTGGTCGTTGCGAGCGACTTCGAACTCGGGCGTCGGGGCGCCCGGTGTCGCGCCCTGCGTGTGATCGTCGGTCATCCAGAGGAACATGAACGACGGCACCTGTCCCGCGGCGTCGAGGATCGGCAGCTCCCGGAGGAAGTCGTCGGCGCGGTCCTCATCGGTGTTGCCCTCGCCGAACGCGGGACGACTCGGGGTGATCTGGCTCGGATAGGTGAGGCTGTAGTTGCCGTTGAGGGCGTAGGTCGCGGGCAGCAGCTGCTTCGGGTCGGTGCTGGCCTCGCTCGGGGGCACGAGCGCGGTCGGGCCGAGTCCGAGCAGGTAGGTCGCCTCGCCGTAGATGCGGAAGCTCACATCGTGGCGGTAGAGGTTGTTCCACATGTAGCCGTTGAGCGGCAGGTTCTCCGGCGCGGAGACATAGAGGCCCTCCGGCGAGAGCTTGTTGGCGTTCCAGACCGTCGGGTGCACCTTCTGGTCGAACTCGTTGACGTGGCCGCTGTCGATGACGAAGTGGCCGTCGAAGCTGTCCTGGCCGACGTCGTAGTAGTTGTCCCCGTGGGCGAAGACCTCGGCCGCCTCGTGGTGGTTCGGTGTGACCGGTCCGGTGAAGAGCCCGAGACGAAGGTCGCGCTCGGTGCCAGCGACGTCGGACAAGATCTGGTCGTAGGTGCGGTTCTCCTTCAGGATGAACACGACGTGCTTGATCTTGTCGGACGGACCTGCGCCGTACGTCTCCGGCAGCACGCTCGCGTCCACCGAGGCGGCGGCAGGCACGGGCACGAAGCCGTTGTTCGCGTCGACCGTGGCCGACAGCACGTCGACGTTGGCGCCGCACACGTTGGTCAAGTCGATCGACTGCACGGTGCCCTTGAGCAGGTTGCCGATGTAGGCAGGGTTGTTGCCGCCCTGGTCCAGTCCGTCGTCGACCTCGATGCCGTTCGGACCAGCCCCCAGCCCCTTGGCGCTGGCCACGAAGAGACGGTTGCCGTCCGCGGTCACCGCCACCGCGGACGGGTACCACCCCGTGGGGAACCGGACGGCGACGTCGCCGGTGAGCGGGTCGACCACGGCGACGGAGTTCCGGCCGCCCTCGGCCACGTAGAGGACGCTGCCGTCGGGTGACCACGTCAACCCGTTGGGTTGGGAGCCCGTCGGCCCTTCCGCCCCGAAGACGCGCAGGTCGATGGTGCGAACAAGCGCACCCGTGCGCGCGTCGAGCAGCTGCACCTCGTCGGCGTTCGAGGTCGTGACCGCGAGCAGGCTTCCGTCCGGAGAGACGGTGAGGCTCGACGGCAGGCTCCCGGAGACGATCTCGAACCCGTCCAGATCGGGGCCGACGCGCACCTTGGCCGTCACCGTCGGGTTGGCCGGAGCGGTGAGGTCGTAGAACCACACCGAGCTGGACTCGTCGGTGTTGTAGCCCCCGAGGGTGAACGGTGGGGTGTCGACGACCGTGAAGTTGGACTGGACCTCGTCCGCCGAGGGGTTGAACAGCCCCCAGTTCGACACGTAGGCGCGTGTCCCGTCCGGCGAGATGGCGACGCCGTAGGGGAACTGGCCTGTTGCAACGCGACCAACCCGCTGGCGGCTCGCGGTGTCGATCACCGACAGCGAGTTGCCGCGGAAGCCGGCGACGTACGCGTGGCGACCGTCTGGGGCGATGGCGAGCCCCCAGGGGAAGTCCTGCGGGTCGAGGTCGACGGTGGCCTGCTTGGACAGCGTCGCGCCGGCCACCGCGAACACGCCGACCGTGCCGGTGTCGCCCTCGCTGACGTAGACCTCGCCCCCGTCGGGTGTCTCCGCCAACCCGTACTGCAATGAATCGTCCTGCACCCTGCTCACCTGCATGGTGGCGGTGTCGACGACGCTGATGAAGCGGTTGTAGATGTCGTCGTGGGTGGGCTCGTCGTCGCCGCCCTCGGAGCTGACGTAGAGCCGGCGGCCGTCGTGGGACAGCACCGCGGCGAGCGGGAGCAGGTCGACGCCGATGGTGCGACCGACCGGGGTCACGACCCGACCGTCTGGCAGTACCGCGGTGCCGTTGGCGCGAGGTCCCGCAGCTCGCACGCCGGCCGGCGAGCGCATCACCTGACCGACGTCGATCGGCGGTCCGGGCGCGGCGAGCGACGGTGCCGTTCCCGACGCGGCGAACAGCAGGAGCGCTCCCAGCAGCGCGAGGGTCCGGCGCACCGCCCGCTCAGGCATCGACCGCGAGCGTGCGAGCCGTGGGCGACAGCTCGACGTCGTCGCGGTCGGGATAGGTGCGCAGCACGCGGTCGCCGGTGTGCATCGTCACGCCGAACCAGTAGTGCTCGTTGCGGTAGTGGTGCCAGCGATGGGTCCGCCACAGCCGCCGGAACAGCGAGCGCCTCGGTCGGTAGAGGGAGTGGATGAGGTAGTGCGTCCACTCATAGGTGAGCAGCATCGCGAACGAAGTCAACGACGCGGTGACCGCAACCTGAACGGTCGGGGCGAGCAGCAACGGGGCGACCGCCCCGATGGCGAGCGCCAGACCGATGACCGGCATCGGCACGAAGACGAGGTCGAGGTCCTTCGGGTCAGCGTGGTGGGCGCGGTGCTTGCGCGACACCAGCAGATCGACCTCCCGTCCAAGGATCAGGCGCGGTCGTTGGTGCAGCAGGTGCACGTGGATCAGCCACTCGGTGAACGGCTCGAAGGCGAGGATGCCGGCGGCGACGAACACATCGGACCACGTCCAGCCACCGAGCGCGAGCCGAACGGTGACCACGCCGAGGACGACGAGCGCGAGCACGCGCGCAGTCGGCTTGGTGGCGAAGACCCGCGCCGCGTCGCCGAGCGACAGCGCCTTGGCTCCCAGTGCCTTCGCTCCCTCGCTAGGCGCAGCTGAGGCAGCCGGTGTTGTGGGTGTGGCCGTCTTGCTCATGCGGTGGGTTGTTCTGGTCGCCGGTCACGGTGACCGGATTGGCGCGGCTGGGCGGCCCCGTCGGCCACTGACCGGGCCGGTAGCGCTTGCCGCCATCGGCCCGGACCATCATCCCCTTG
>CAYSAC010000297.1:0-4449 GCA_964428815.1 uncultured Acidimicrobiaceae bacterium
CTCGGCATGACGATCATGGCGTCGGCCCGCGACCTGGTGACGATCTTCATCGCCCTCGAGCTGCTGTCGATCCCGGCCTACCTGCTCGCTGGTTGGCGCAAGCGCGACCTGCGCGGCAACGAGGCCGGCGTGAAGTACTACCTGATGGGCGTGTTCGCGTCGGCCGTGATGCTGTACGGCATGTCGCTGCTGTTCGGGGTGTCCGGTGGCAGCACGCTGCTGAGCGACATCGCCGCCAGCCCGGCGATGCAGACGGCGTCGTCCACACCTGTCGTCACGCTCGCGATCGTGTTCGTCATCGTCGGCTTCGCGTTCAAGGTGTCCGCCGTCCCCTTCCACCTCTGGGCGCCCGACACCTACGAGGGCGCGCCGACACCAGTGACGGCGTTCCTCGCGGTCGCGTCGAAGACGGCCGGCTTCGTCGCGCTGCTGCAGCTGATCCTCATCTCCTTCGCCAGCCGCAGCGACGTGGTCGAGCCGCTGATGTGGGTCCTCGCGGTGGCGACCATGACGGTCGGCAACCTGATCGCCCTGCGCCAGACCAACGTGATCCGGCTGCTGGCCTACTCGGGCGTGGCCCAGGCCGGCTTCATCCTCGCCCCGCTCGCGGTCGTCGGCGACAACCCCGATGGCGCCGTGCACGCGGTCGTCACCTACCTCCTCATCTACGCGGCGATGAACCTGGGCGCGTTCGCGGTCGTGCTCGCCGTCGCCCGCAAGACCCGCAGTGGCGAGATCACGTCGTTCGGGGGCCTGTTCGAGTACGCGCCGGGGCTGACCGTGCTCATGTCGGTGTTCCTCTTCTCGCTCGCCGGCATCCCGCCGCTCGGCGGCTGGCTCGCCAAGTTCGTCGTCTTCCAGGCCGTCATCGACGCCGGCACCGCGTCGGCCTACGTCCTCGCCGTCGTCATCGCCGTGAACTCGGTGATCTCGCTCTACTACTACGCGAACATCGCCAGAGAGATGTGGATGGCACCGGTGCCGGATGGCGACACCGCTCCCGTGTGGGTGCCGGTCTCGTTGGTCGCGGCGATGGCCATCTCGGTCGTGGTGACGATCGCCTTCGGTGTGTCGAACCTGGCGACCCGTTTCGGTGACGTCGCCAACTTCATCGTCGCCACCGCGAGGTGACCACCCCGCTCGACGAGCGGGTGGCGGGGATCATCAGGCGGCGGGGGCCGATCCCGGTCGACGAGGTCGTCGAGCTCGCCCTGTACGACCTCGAGCACGGGTTCTACGCCGGCGGTGGCGGACACGCGGGCCGCGCCGGCGGTGACTTCATCACCAGCCCCGAGGTCGGTCCGCTGTTCGGCGCGGTGGTCGCCCGCGCCATCGACGCGGCTTGGGACCGGCTCGGCCAACCCGATCCCTTCGTCGTGGTCGAGGCGGGTGCGGGCCCTGGCACGCTCGCCCGCACCGTCCTTGCCGCGCAGCCGGCGTGCGGGTCGGCGCTCCGCTACCTGCTGGTGGAGCGGTCAGCTGCGCAACGCGCCCTGCACGGCGACCACCTCCCGCTCGAGGACGCCGCGTTCGCATGGCCACCCGCCGACCCCGACGAGGAGGGCGAGTCGATCGCGGGACCGGCCGAGGGGCCGATCGCCGTGAGCCTGTCCGACCTGCCCGCCATCCGCGTGCCCGGCGTCGTGCTGGCCAACGAGCTGCTCGACAACCTCCCGTTCCGCATCCTCGAGCGCGGTCGGGACGGTTGGCTCGAGGTCCTGGTCGGCCTGACCGGTGACGATCTGCCCTTCGTCGAGCACGCGGTCCCGGCGCGTGGCGACCTCGCCGCGTCCGCCGAGCGGCTGGTGCCTGACGCCGCCGTCGGCGCGCGCATCCCGCTTCAGCAGCCCGCGGTCGACTGGCTCCGCGCCGCGCTCGGCCTGCTGACCGCGGGTGAGGTCATCGTCCTCGACTACGCGACGACGACGCCCGCGCTGGCCGGCGGCGAATGGCTGCGGACCTACAAGGCCCATGCGCCAGGGCGAGCGTGGCTCGACGAGCTCGGCAACCAAGACGTCACCTGCCTCGTCGCCACCGACCAGCTCGCCCGACTCCGCCCGCCCGACACCGAGACCTCACAAGCGGACTGGCTGCGCGTCCACGGCATCGCCGAGCTGGTCGAGGAGGGCAAGCGAAGCTGGGAGGCGCGGGCGCACCTCGGCGACCTCGAGGCGGTGCGGGGCCGCAGCCGCGCGACCGAGGCCGACGCGCTGTGCGACCCGACAGGGCTGGGCGCGTTCCGAGTGCTGGTCTGGCAGGTCTGATCCGAGGCAATACCTGTCGGATCCACGACCTGAGGCAATAACGAACGGATGCGCTCGCTATTGCCTCAGGTTCAGCCGAAGATGTCGCGGCGCGGCTCGTCGGTGTAGGTGGGCTCGCGGCCCTGGTCGAAGGCGCGGATCGCTTCCGGCAGGTTCTCGGTGAAGCCGAGCAGCAGCTGGTTGCGATCCTCGACTTCGATGGCTGCCTCGAGGCTGGCGACCTCGAGGTTGGTCCAGAGCACGTCCTTGGTCATGGCCAACCCGTAGGGGCTGAACCCGCACATGCGCTCGGCCATCGCCAGCGCGACCGTTCGCACCTCGTCGTCGGGCACGACCTGGGACACGAGGCCGATGCGCAGCGCGTCGGCGGCGTCGACGCGCCGGCCGGTCAGGAGGATGTCGTTGCTGTGGGCGGCACCGATGAGGCGGGGGAGCAGGAAGCTCACGCCCAGCTCGGTGCTGGTCAGCCCGTTCACGATGCCGGTGCTGTTGAACACCGCCGACGCACCGGCGATGCGCAGCTCGGCACCGAGCGAAAGGCACAGCCCGCCTCCGTACGCGGGACCGTTGACTGCAGCGATGATCGGTTGTGGCATGCGCCGCATACGAGGGATGAGCCGCGAGTAGTAACGCATCGACCGCTGCGCGATCCGGCCGACCTGCAGCCCGTCGATGTTCGGGATGACGCCATAGTCCTTGAGGTCGAGCCCGGAGCAGAACGCGCGGCCCGCGCCCGTGAGCACGACCACCCACGTGTCGTTGTCCTCGGCCACCTCGTCGAGGACGTCGTGCAGCTCGATGACGAGGTCGATCGACATGGCGTTGAGCCGGTCGGGCCGGTTCAACGTGACGACGGTCGTGTGGGGTTGTGGCTTGTCGACCAGGACGAGGGGCACAGCCGGCAGTCTGCCCGCCGCTGGGTAGGCTCGCCGACGCCCAGGACCGGCGCACCACAGGGGGATCCATGAGCGACGAGCAGGCACCCGCCGCCGCGATCGAGGACTACTTCGTCGAGGACCGGAGCTTCCCGCCGCCGTCCGGGGTCGTCGCCACCGCGCTCGTCACCGACCGGTCGATGTACGACGAGGCCGACGCCGACCCCGAGGCCTTCTGGGCCCGCCAGGCGAGTGAGCTCGTCGACTGGATCGAGCCGTGGAAGACCGTGCTCGAGTGGGACCTCCCGTTCGCCAAGTGGTTCATCGGCGGCAAGCTCAACGTGTCGGCCAACTGCCTCGATCGCCACGTGGCTGCCGGTCGCGGCGACAGGGTCGCCTACCACTGGGAGGGCGAGCCAGGCGACACCCGCACGCTCACCTACGCGGACCTGCTCGACGAGGTGCAGCGGTTCGCCAACGCCCTCAAGGGCCTCGGCGTCCGCAAGGGCGACCGCGTTGCCATCTACATGCCGATGGTCCTCGAGCTTCCGGTCGCCATGCTCGCGTGCACGCGCATCGGCGCCGCCCACTCGGTCGTGTTCGGCGGCTTCTCGGCCGACGCGCTGACCGATCGCATCAACGACGCCGAGTGCAAGGTGCTCATCACCGCGGATGGCGGCTACCGGCGCGGTGCCGCCGCACCGCTCAAGCCGGCTGTCGACACCGCCATCGCTGGCGCCCCGTCCATCGAGCACGTCGTCGTGGTGCAGCGCACGAAGGACGACGTGACGATGGTCGACGGGCGCGACCACTGGTACCACGACCTCATCGCGGAGGCCGACGCGACCTGCGCGCCCGAGCCCATGGACAGCGAGGACCTGCTCTACCTGCTGTACACCTCCGGCACCACCGCCAAGCCCAAGGGCATCATGCACACGACCGGTGGCTATCTCACGCAGGTCGCGTTCTCGCACCGCTACGTGTTCGACCTCCATCCCGACACCGACGTGTACTGGTGCGCGGCCGACATCGGGTGGGTGACCGGCCACAGCTACATCGTCTACGGCCCGCTCGCCAACGGCGCGACGTCTGTGCTCTACGAGGGCGTGCCCAACCACCCGGGCAACGACCGGTGGTGGGACATCATCGAGCGCTACGGCGTGACGATCCTGTACTGCGCGCCGACCGCGATCCGCACGTTCATGAAGTGGGGCGCACACGAGCCGGAGAAGCACGACCTGTCCTCGCTGCGGGTCCTCGGATCGGTCGGCGAGCCCATCAACCCCGAGGCGTGGATCTGGTACCAGACC
>CAYSAC010000298.1:0-4446 GCA_964428815.1 uncultured Acidimicrobiaceae bacterium
GAGGACGTCGACTTCATGCACGCCAGCCGCGAGGAGATGGCGATGCTGCGCAAGGCGATCTACCCGCTGACGCGCAAGCTCGCGGTCCGCCTCGCCCGCAAGCGCCGCCACGGCCGCAAGGGACCGCTCGACTTCCGCAGCACCATCCGTCACTCGCTGAGCTACGGCGGCGTGCCCGCCGAGCCGAAGTTCAAGTACCCGCGCCCCACAAAGCCGGAGATCTTCGTGATCGCCGACATCAGCGGCTCGGTCGCTGCGTTCGCGCGGTTCACCCTGCACCTCGTGTACGCGATCGGCGCGCAGTTCTCGAAGGTCCGCTCCTTCGTCTTCATCGACGGCATCGACGAGGTGACGCGCTTCTTCGACGGCGTCGAGGACATCGCCGAGGCAGTGCACCGCGTCAACACCGAGGCCGACGTCGTGTGGGTCGACGGGCACTCGGACTACGGCCACGCGCTCGAGGTCTTCTGGCAGACCTACGGCAAGGACGTCGGCCCCAAGACGACCGTCCTGATCCTCGGCGACGCGCGGAACAACTACCACGCCTCCCAGTCATGGGTGGTCAAGGAGATCGAGCACCGCGCCCGCCACGTCTACTGGCTCAACCCCGAGCCCCGGTCGTACTGGGACACCGGCGACTCGATCGTGGGCGAGTACGCAACGCACTGCGACGGCGTGTTCGAGTGCCGCAACCTCCGCCAGCTCGAGAAATTCGTCGACTACCTGGCCTGAGGTCGATCACACTCCGGCGATGGAGTGGCCGGACCGCATCGTCGTTGACGACCGGCTGATCGTCCGCCCGTGGCGCGTCGACGACGCGCAGCGGCTGAATGAAGCGGTGCTGGAGAACCTCGAGCACCTCCGCCCGTGGATGCCTTGGATCGCGGACGAGCCGCACGACACGGCCTGGCGCGAGCAGTGGATCCGTGACAGCGACGGTGCGGTCGGCATCCTGGGCATCGACGACGAGACGGTGCTCGGCGGCACCGGCCTGCACGAGCGCATCGGCCCCGGTGGCGCCGAGATCGGCTACTGGGTCGACCACCGCCACACCGGCCAGGGCATCGCGACCTGCACCGCGGCGGCGCTCACCCAGGTCGCGTTCGAGGTCGGTGCGCTCGATGTCGTCGAGATCCACTGCGACGAGGCCAACGTCGCCAGCGCGGCGGTGCCGAGGCACCTGGGCTTCGTGCTTGTGTCAGTCACGGAGGACGAGATCGCTGCGCCCGGCGAGTCCGGAAGGGACATGGTCTGGCGGATGACCCGGGACCTTTACGCCTCGAGCGCGATCTCGGTCGTCCGCGCCACCTGGTGAAGCCAGTAGCGGCCTCCCGCAGGTGATCATGGAGCGGTGAACCGCCGCACCTCGCTCCTCGCGCTGGTGTCCCTCGGCGCGCTCGCGCTCGGCGCTGTTGTCTTCGCGAGCCGCTCGGACCCGTCGCGCATCGCCGGCGTTGCCCACGTGGACAGCGTCGAGGACCTCCCCGTGCTGGCCGACGCCGTGCCCAGCGTTGAGCAGGCGAAGGGCTGGCTGAACACCGAGCCGTTGGAGGATGCCGACCTCTCTGGCAAGGTCGTCGTCTACGACTTCTGGACGTACTCGTGCGTGAACTGCGTGCGGACGCTGCCGTACCTGCGCGCCTGGCACGAGCGGTACGAGGCCGACGGGCTCGTCATCGTGGGCGTCCACTCGCCCGAGTTCGACTTCGAGAAGGACCACGACAATGTCGAGCAGGCGGTCGAGGAACTCGGGGTGACGTGGCCGGTCGCGCTCGACGACGAGATGGCGATCTGGAGCGCGTTCAACAACCAGTACTGGCCGGCCAAGTACGTGACCGACCGGCAGGGACGGCTCCGGTTCGTCCACCCCGGCGAGGGCCTGTACGACGAGACCGAGGACGTGCTGCGGTTGTTGCTCGGCGTCCGCCCAGGCTCAGCCCGCGCCGGTGGCACCGACGAGGAGGACCCGTCGGTCCCGATCGACCAGACCGCCGAGACCTACCTGGGATCGCTGCGAGGCACGGGCTCGACCCCGCAGCCGCTGGAGGACGGCACCGCGACGTTCGAGGCTCCTGACCCGGTCCCCGACGACGCGTTCGCGCTCGACGGCACCTGGCAGATCAGCCCCGAGTTCGCGCAGAGCGCGGGCGACGGCACCGCGATCGTCCTCCGCTACCGCGGCGCGGAGGTCAACCTCGTCATGGACGCCAGCGGCGATGTGCCGATCGAGGTCGTGATCGAGCTCGACGGCAGGCCGCTGCCCCCGAGCGCGTTCGGCGACGGCGTCGTCCAGGTCGGGTCGCGCAGCACGGTGTCGGTCCGCGAGGCGCGGCTCTACGCCCTCGTCGCCGGAGGCCCGAGCGGCACCCACACGCTCACGCTCCGACCCGCCGGTCCGGGTCTGCGCGGCTACGCGTTCACGTTCGGGAGCTGAATGGTTGCCGACGCGATCGCGCTGTTCGGTGCGGGCGTCGCCTCGTTCCTCGCGCCATGCCTCGTGCCCCTGCTACCCGCGTACCTCGGCATGATCGCGGGCGAGTCGGCCGAGACCGCCGACCCGGCCAAGGCCATCCCCGCGACCGCGGTGTTCGTGCTCGGCTTCGCAGCGGTGTTCACCGCGCTGGGCACAGCCGCGGGCGCGCTCGGCTCGTCGCTCGAGACGTTCCAGGACGGGCTGCAGCGGGTGGGCGGCGTCATCGTCGTCGTGATGGGCTTGGTGCTGCTCGGTGTCCTGCGGGGGCCGCTCGCCCGGGAGCGCCGCCTGCTGCCGACGGTGCCGGCCGTCGTCGGCCCGGCGCGGCCGTTCGTTCTCGGCGTCGCGTTCGGCGCGGCGTGGAGCCCGTGCGTCGGACCGTTGCTCGGCGCCGCGCTCGTCGTCGCGGCCCGGTCGTCCGAACCGTGGCGGGGTGCGGTGTTGCTCCTGTCGTACTCGCTTGGAATCGGCGTGCCGTTCGTGATGGCGTCGCTGGGTTTCGCGTCCTTCCCCGACCTCGCGGCGCGCCTCCGTCGCGCCGCGCCCGTGCTCGAGCGCGTGGCAGGCGGGCTACTCATTGTGCTCGGCGTCCTGCTGACGACCGGCGCCTACCAGCACCTCACGAGCTACCTCGCCCAGTTCACGCCCACCGTCGGCGGCCTCTAGATCGCGTTCTTGCGGCAGCTATCGATGAAGACCCTCCACAAGTGCCGCAAGAACGCGGGTTGTCAGTCGGCCGCGGTGGCGCGCAGTGGGCGCACGCGCACCCGTCGTGGCGCCGCGCGGAGCGGCCGCTCGGGGGTGCTGGTGCGCAGCGCCATCGGCTCGGTGGGGGACACGGTCAGCAGCTCGAGCCCCCACGACAGCAAGTCGTTGTCGGAGACCTGGGGGATCACATCGCCAGGCTCGAGGGTCCGGCGGTTGAAGAGGCGGCGCATTGGGGTTCAGTTTCGCCGAACGTGGTCCGCGTTCCTGCCATCCCTCAGATGACGTGGAGGCCGCACTCCGTTTTGTTGCTGCCGATCCACCGGCCGGAGCGGGGATCCTCGCCCTCGGCCACCGGCTTGGTGCACGGCATGCAGCCGATCGACGGGTAGCCCTGCGTGGTGAGCGGGTTCACGGGGACGTCGTGGTCGGCGATGTAGCCGGCGACGTCCTGATCGGTCCAGGTCGCAATCGGGTTGACCTTCACGAGCCCGCGCAAGTCACGGGCGACGATCGGCGCGCTTTCCCGGGCGGCGGCCTCGACCCGACGGAGCCCGCTCATCCACGCCGCCTTGCCGGCGAGCGCCCGGTCGAGCTGGCCGACCTTGATCGCCGAGCAGCAGTTCTCCGGGTCGACCTTCCACAGCTCCTCGTCGTGGTGCTGCACGGTCATCATTCGCAGGTTGAGCCCATACCGCCGGCGCACGACCTCGACGGTCTCGAGGGTCTCGGGGAAGTGGTAGCCGGTGTCGATGAAGACGACCTCGATGCCCGGGTCGATCTTGACGGCCAGGTCGATGAGCACGGCGTCAGTGAACGATGCCGTCATGCACAGGTGGGGGGCGAAGGTGTCGACCGCCCACTGGATGATCTTGGCGGCGGGCAGTCGCTCGAACTCCTGGTTGAGCTCGGCCAGCTCGGCGTCGGTGAAGTCGGGGATGGTCAGCGGCCCGATGCCGGGCCCGGTGATCGCACTCATGAGATGGAAGCCTCAGATCGCGGGGGGTGGGTCGGGGGGATGTGGACGTGGATCAGGTGGCGGCGCACTCGCCCTCACCGACCTCGGCGACGTAGGGCCCGGTCTCGCCGTAGTCGACGTAGAACTCGGGGGCCTCCTCGGGCGTGGGGAACACGCCGTAGTCCTTGAGGCCCTCGGCCACGCCCTTGGCCCCGCCGGAGCGGTCGAGCCAGGAGCGGAACGACTCGCCGACGGTGCGCTCGTCGTTGAAGCGGCGCACCACGGCGGCGGCGGCGGCGGGAGCGGCCTT
>CAYSAC010000299.1:0-4419 GCA_964428815.1 uncultured Acidimicrobiaceae bacterium
CACCGCACCGCCCACGGCATCGGGCTGCGCTCCAACATCACGATCATGTTCGGCTCGATCGAGCAGCCGCGCTCGTGGGCGCGCCACATCGTCCGCACGCGCGACCTTCAGAAGGAGACCGGCGGGTTCACCGAGTTCGTTCCCCTCCCCTTCGTGCACATGGCCGCGCCCATCTACCTGCAGCGCAAGAGCCGGCGAGGGCCGACCTTCCGGGAGGCGCTCCTCATGCACGCCGTCGGGCGCATCGCCTACCGCGGCTGGATCGACAACATCCAGGTGTCCTGGGTGAAGATGGGCGGAGGGGGCGTGACCCAGCTGCTGCAGGCCGGCGTCAACGACCTCGGCGGCACGCTCATCGATGAGAACATCAGCCGCGCCGCCGGCGCCACCCACGGCCAAGGCATGGACGAGGCTGGGTTCCGGGCGCTCGTCGAGCCGCTGGGCCGCACCCTCGAGCAGCGCACGACGCTCTATGGGCGGGTCGAGACCGTCTGAGCCTCGTCCTGGCGTGCTACGCGGGGCTGCCCATCGCCGCCTGCACGATCCCGAGCAGCTGGTCGGTGTTGAACGGCTTGGTGATGAACAGGTCGTCAGGGTGCAGCGCGGCCGGCGTCTCGGTGCGAGCGGTCATGTCCGCGGTGAACACGACCACCGGCAGGCTCTCCTGACCGAGGTCGGCCCGCAGGCGCCGCAGCACCTCCCACCCGTCGATGCCTGGCATGCGGACGTCGAGCAGGACGACGTCGGGCGGCGGACCGCCGCTGATGGCATCGAGCGCGACCTCTCCCGACTCCGCCTCGATCACCTCGAAGCCGGCGGCGGTGAGCACGAGCCGGGCGATCAGCCTGACGTCCGCCTCGTCGTCGACCACCAGCACTGTCGGCACCCTGGATCCTCCCGGTCACGTGCCGCGGACCTTACCCTTGCCGCATGAGCTCGCTGTTCGATGCCGACGCGGTGATCCGCAGGGTCGACGCCGAGGGCGCCCTGCTCCTCGGGGGTGGCCGGGCACTGCTCATGCAGGTTGCCCACCCCGACGTGGCCCGCGGCGTCGCTGATCACAGCGACTTCGCGAACGATCCGCTGCGACGGCTGCGAGGCACGCTCGAGGCCGCCTACACGATCGTCTTCGGCAGCGACGAGGAAGTCGCGCGCACGGCCGCGTCCGTCCACGCCGTCCACGAGCGCGTGACCGGCGACGGATACCGCGCCAACGACCCCGCGCTGCTCTGCTGGGTGAACGCGACGCTCACCGACACCGCGCTGCGCGTCTACACGAGCCTCGTCGGACCGCTCACGCCGGTCGAGCGAGAGCGGTACTACGAGGAGTCGACGGTGATCGCAGAGGTGCTCGGCTGCCCCCGCGCTGACCAACCTGCCGACCTGCGCGAGTTCCGCGACTACGTCCGCACGATGGTGGGGTCGCTCGAGGTGACCGACACCGCGCGCGCCATCGCCCACGCCGTCTTCCACCCCCGGCTGCCGTTCGTCGTCGAGCCCGCGCTGGCGCTGGGTCGCTTCATCTCGATCGGCATGCTGCCGACGCCCCTGCGCCGCCAGTACGGGTTCGGGTGGGACGGGCGGCGCAAGCGGGCTCTCCACCTGTCCAGCGCGGCGGTCGGGCTCGTCTACGCGCGGGTGCCAGGCGTGCTGCGGCGCGCGCCGGTTCTGGCGCTCGGCTGATCATTCCCACCACTCCTCTGGCAGCTTGGCCTCGATGCTGCGGACGTTGTCGCGGGTGCAGCGCTGGCAGATGCGATCGAGGCCACGATCGCTGGTTGCCAGCGACCAACCGCTCGGCAACCCGTCCTCCGGCGTCTCGGCCAGCGCGCCGCAGCAGCTGCAGACGTCCACGAGGTCGAGCGTAGACGTGCCAGTCTGGCGACCGGCATGACCGCACGCGAAGACTCCCTGCAGCAGCTGCTCGACGAGGCCGGCGCGACGGCGAACCGCGATGTGCTGGTCGACATCCTGCGCACCGCGATCGGCTTGGCCGGCGACGGGGCCGACCGGCTCAACCTCAAGATCACGAGCAGCGCCCTCAAGGAGATGCGGGCGGCCTTCCGCGTGTTCGCCCCCTACACCGGCGTGCCAAAGGCGACGATCTTCGGGTCGGCCCGCACCTCGACCTCCGACCCGCTCTACGCCCAGGCTCGCGACGTCGCCCGCACCCTTGCCGAGCAGGGGTGGATGGTCGTGACCGGCGCGGGCCCCGGCATCATGGCCGCCGGGATCGAGGGCGCCGGCCCCGACCGATCGATCGGCGTGACCATCCGCCTGCCGTTCGAGGAGGGCACCAACGAGCTGCTGGCCGAAGGCAACATCGTTGCGATGAAGTACTTCTTCACCCGCAAGCTCATGCTGATGAAGGAGTCCGCTGGCTTCGTCGCCCTCCCCGGCGGCTTTGGCACGCAGGACGAGACGCTCGAGCTGTTCACGTTGCTGCAGACCGGCAAGGCCCAGCCCGCCCCCGTCGTTCTCCTCGACGTGCCCGGTGGCACCTACTGGCACCACTGGCTCGAGTTCGTGGAGGTCGAGCTGCTCGACAAGGGCCTCATCTCCGCGACCGACCGCGAGCTGTTCCTCATCACCGACGACCCGGCCGCCGCCTGCGCTGAGATCACCGGCTTCTGGCGCAACTACCACTCGCTGCGGTTCGTCGGTGACCGGCTGGTCATCCGGCTGCGTTCCACCCCGACGGACGAGGAGCTCGCGTCGCTCACCTCGCAGTTCAAGGACCTGCTCATGTCCGGCTCGATCAGCCGCACCAAGCCGTTGCCGCCCGAGGTGTCGGGCCGCGACCACCTCGACCTGCCTCGCATCGTCTTGCGCCTCGACCTCTTCAAGGTCGGCCACCTCCGCGGCCTCATCGACGCGCTCAACCGTCTGCCCAGCGCGCCCTGACCCCCCTCACCGCCGCCGAGATCGAACTGGCGGTGAAAACGCGCCGCGGGTGGTCGGGTTCCACCGCCAGAACGGGGCTGTCACACCCGCCGGGCAGGCTGGTGTGATGGGACTCGCGGACGAGCTGATTCAAACGTCGGAGCTTCAGCACGGCGTCGTCGGACGCCGGCAGTGGCGACAGCTTGGTGCAACGGCTGCGGAGGTTCGCCGGGTGCTGCGGCGCGGGGAGTGGGAGCTTGCGACGCCGAGGGTGCTGCGCCTCATCGGCTCCGAGCGGACCGACGGACAGCGGCTGAGCATCGCCGTGCTCGACGTTGGCCAACAAGCAGCGCTCTCGCACCGGACGGCTGCCGCGTGGTGGGATCTGCCGGGGTTCGCGCTCGAGCCGATCGAGGTCACTCGGCCGCGGGGTCCACGCGAGCCCGGGTACGTGGCGCGGATCCACGAGGTGCGGACGCTCCGGCCTCAGGACGTGACAGAGCTGCACGGCGTACCCGTGATGCGTCCCGAGCGGCTCGCGCTCGAGCTGTTCGCCACCGAGAACCCCCTGCGAGCGGAGCGGGCCTGCGAAACGATGTGGGCGCGCCGACTGTGGAGCGGCCCGTCGTTGCGCGCGTTCCACGATCGCGTCGGCGGCCGCGGCGTCGACGGAACGGTCGCGTTGCGGGCCTACCTCGACGAGCGACCTGATGACTACGTCCCACCAGCAAGCGGGTTGGAAGCGCGGTTCGCGCGGATCCTCGCCGACGCGGGCGAGCCGCCGATGCGCCGACAGGTCGACTCTGGCGGCGACCGATGGGTCGGGCGGGTCGACTTCCGTGACGCTGAGCTCCCGGTGATCGTCGAGATCCAGAGCGAGCGCTACCACACCGCCCTGATCGACGCCCAGTTGGACGAGGAGCGTCTCGAGACGCTTCGAGCAGCTGGCTTCGTCGTTGTCCCGATCTGGGACGTCCAGGTCTGGCATGACCCCCGGACCGTCGTCGACCTCGTGCACAAAGCCCGCCTCGAAGCCCACTTCCCGAACTGGCGGTGAACCCCGACCACCCGCGGCGCGGTTCCACCGCCAGAACGGGTGGGGGCCTAGGTTGCGGGCATGCGGTTCGGGATCGACGTCGCGCAGCAGCGCATGCCCTGGGACGAGATCGTCAGCCGGGTGCGGTACGCGGAGGACCTCGGCTTCGACGGGGCGTGGGGCTTCGACCACTTCCAGCCGATGTACGGCGAGGGCCCTGGTGAGTGCTTCGAAGGGGAGACGACGTTGGCCGCGCTGGCGGGGATCACGTCGCGCATCCGCCTCGGCCTGCTCGTCACCGGCGTCACCTACCGGCACCCGTCGGTGCTCGCGGCCCAAGCGCTGACCATCGACCACGTGTCGCACGGCCGTCTCGAGCTCTCCCTGGGCGCGGCGTGGTTCGAGGACGAGCATCGTGCGCTCGGCATCCCGTTCCCGTCGACAAGCGAGCGCTTCGACCTCCTCGAGGACGCGCTCGAGATCACCACGCGGCTCATGTC
>CAYSAC010000300.1:0-4407 GCA_964428815.1 uncultured Acidimicrobiaceae bacterium
GATCCTCGACATGCGGCGCTACCTGTCGCTCATGGAATCGGACTTCCCCACCGAGCTCGGAACCGCGTACCGGTCGATGGAGAACAGCGGCAACCCGTGGGGCATGAGCCAGGCCGAGCGGGGCGACTGGGCCAGCAAGCTCGACGGCGTCGAGATCATCGACCCCGGCGACGCGTTCACCCACGAGTACCTCTACTGGGTCGGGTGCGCCGGCTCGTTCGACGACAAGAACCGCAAGGTGTCGGTTGCGATGGCGAAGCTCATGCAGCGCGCCGGTCTCGACTTCGCGATCCTCGGTCCGTCCGAGAGCTGCACCGGCGACCCTGCACGTCGCTCTGGCAACGAGTACATCTTCCAGATGCTCGCCATGGCGAACATCGAGGTCCTCAACGGCATGGGCGTGAAGAAGATCATCACGCAGTGCCCGCACTGCTTCAACACGCTCATGAACGAGTACCCCCAGCTCGGTGGGCACTACGAGGTGGTCCACCACAGCCAGCTCCTCGAGTGGCTCATCGCCGAGGGCAAGCTGGACATGAGCGAGGCGCAGCTCGACGAGCGGGTCGTGTACCACGACAGCTGCTACCTCGGGCGCCACAACGACGTCTACATGGCACCGCGCAACGTCATCGGGAGCCTTGCCGGCGTCGAGATCGTCGAGGCCGGCCGCAACGGCACCAATGGCATGTGCTGCGGCGCCGGGGGCGCGCGCATGTGGATGGAGGAGACGCTCGGCACGAAGGTGAACGACGAGAGGTCTCGCGAGCTCATCGACACCGGCGCGAGCCGCATCGCGACCGCGTGCCCGTTCTGCTACATCATGATCGACGACGGGGTGAAGGCCGCCGGCAAGGAAGAGCACGAGGTGCGGGTGGCGGACATCTCCATGCATCTGCTCGAGGCGCTCGAGAAGGGCGAGGCCCGTCGCAGCGCGGCCGAGCCCGAGCTCCAGACGCTCGAGGACTGAGCACGCCGTGGCGCGAGACAAGAAGGGCAAGCACGTATGGGACGGCAAGGAGCGTCGCTCTCCTGCCCAGGTGCTCGTCGTCAACGACGAGACCGACGCCTGCGAGCTGCTCGTGCGCATCCTCTCCGCCGCCGGCTTCCGGGCCGAGGGCGCCCACAGCGCGAACGCCGCGCTCGGGTTGATGTTGCAGCAGATGCCGCGGTGCGTCGTCCTCGACCTCAGCGCGGGCGGGATCGGTACGAGCCTCAAGCTGCTCGACCAGATCCGCTCCCACGAAGACCGTCGCATCAGCTCAGCGCGTGCGGTGCTCATCGCCACCTCGACGAAGAACCGCAGCTTCTCGTTCCAGTCAGGTGCTGACGCCTACCTCACCCGCCCGTTCCACGCCGATGAGCTCGTCCGGTACGTGACCGACGTGGTGGACCGACCCGACGACGAGCGCGCGCGCCACCGTCGCGACGAGCTGCAGGAGACACCGTCATGAGGTTCGTCGAGGCCGCCGGGGTCAGGCTGTCGGCGATCGGCCTCGGCACGTGGCAGTTCGGTTCGCGGGAGTGGGGCTACGGCAAGGACTACGCGGGCGATGAGGCGATCCGCATCACGACGCGCGCCCTCGACCTCGGCGTGAACCTGATCGACACCGCCGAGATCTACGCGTTCGGCGAGTCGGAGCGCATCGTCGGCCGCGCCATCGAGGGTCGGCGCGATGACGCGTTCGTGGCAACGAAGGTCTTCCCGCTGATGCCGCTCGCGCCGGTCGTGGAGAACCGCGGTCGGGGCAGCCGAGATCGGCTCCGGATCGCGACGATCGACCTGTACCAGCTGCACTGGCCCAACCCGCTCGTGCCGGACGGCCCCGCGGTCGACGGCCTGCGACGGCTGCACGAAGGCGGCGTCATCCACCACGCCGGCGTCAGCAACTACTCGCTGACTCGCTGGCAGGCAGCGGAGCGGTCCTACGGCATGCCGCTCATCTCGAACCAGGTGCAGTACAGCCTCGTGGCCCGCAAGCCGGACCGCGACGTCGTGCCCTACGCGCAGGCGAACGATCGCATCGTCATCGCGTACAGCCCGCTCGGGCAGGGCTTCCTCTCCGCTCGCTACGACGCGACCAACGCGCCCGGCGGCGTGCGCGCCGGGAACGCGATGTTCCTGCCGGAGAACCTCGCGCGCGGCACCGCGCTGCTCGAGACGTTGCGCCGGATCGCGGCCGCGCACGACGCCACGCCGGCGCAGGTCGCGCTCGCGTGGGCGATCCGGCGACCCAACGTCGTCGCCATCCCTGGCGCCAGCAGCGTCGAGCAGCTCGAGCGCAACGTCGAGGCCGCCGACCTCGAGCTGACCGACGCCGAGGACGAGGAGCTTACGGCCGAGTCCGACCGCTTCGACCCAGTCACCGGCCTGGCCGCTGCACCGCGGCTGCTCCGCAACCGCCTCCCGTTCTGACGCGCTCGCATCAGGCTCGGGGGTGGAAGTTCTCCCAGTAGCGGGACGGGGTCGGGCCGCGCTGGCCCTGGTACTTCGAGCCGATCTCGGCGCTGCCGTAGGGGAACTCGGCTTCGGTCGTCATCCGGAGGAAGCTGATCTGGCCGATCTTCATGCCCGGATACAGCGTGATGGGGAGGTTGGCGACGTTCGACAGCTCGAGGGTGAGGTGCCCGTCCCAGCCGGCGTCGACGAACCCGGCGGTCGAGTGGATCAGCAACCCGAGCCTGCCAAGGCTCGAGTTGTGCGTCGGGATGTACGAACGGGTGACCAAGAACATCCCGGTCGGGTTCGCGACCTCGATGCACCTCACTGGAACCGACTCGATCTCTCGCACGTCGACAATCGCTCTAAAGCGGTGGTAGCGCGCGTCCGCGAGCTTCTGCCGAGCGAGCTTTCGCGGCAGGCGGAAGACTGGTCGATGTGGCGTGAACTTCACGCGGTACTTCGGCCCGCAGTCGACGCCGTACAACGTCGCGCGGCCCTTGGTCTTGAACGGCCGGAACCCCAGGCTCGCGGCGAGCACGACCACGTCGTCGGCCAAACCCTCGTTCATGTTGGTGAACTCACAGCGACCGTAGACGTCGCAATGCCCGTCGCTGTCCATGAGACCTTGGAGCAAGGCGGTTCGCTGATCGACGCTGCCTTCGAGGTAGGTGATGGGAACGTGCTTGTCACCGAGCAGCCCCATCTCGCGAAGCGTCGTGTTCAGCGACGAGTTGCCGATCATCCGACCGGTCTTCGGGTCGCGCGTGTGTCCCACGCCGCCGATCCGGTACAGGAGATCGCCTCGGTGATCGACCCGATAGCCCGCGGCCTCGATCTCGTCGAGGATCGGCTGATCGGCGCACGTGACCGTTGCGCTCGTGGAAGTCCCATCGCCGAGCCAGATCCCGAGCACATAGGGATCGACCACGAGCGCCCCGTGCGGGTACTCAACCGGACCGCAGAGCGCGACCTGATGGTTCCGCTCTCCGCGCACAAAGAGCGAATCCTTGATACCCGTGGTTGTGCGAACTGTTGCGCGGCGTCTGCCGTACCGCCGTCCGTTCTTGTCCACCGTCTCCCACTGGTGAGCCGCGTCGGCGATCACTGATGTCCCATCCGAGAAGACAACCTCTAGGCAAGTTCGGTCGAGCATCGGCTCTGTGGCCGCGACGACGGTCGTCTGCTGCCCGTCCTGATCGAAGACGACGTCGCCGACCTCAATCTCTTCCATCGTCCTCCAGCCCCACTTCGTGGGCACCGGGGTGTCGAGGGCAAGCGCCTTGCCTTCGAGCCGGGCGACGAGGTCGTTCGGCAGCGCGACCCGCTCCGCAGTCGAGCCGAGGACGAACTCTCCCGGGTGGAGCATGAACGTGCCGTCCTGGTCGATCTCGACCAGCTCGGTGAGATCCTCGAGGTTCTCCTTCACGTCGATGTGGCCCATCGTGTGGTTGCGGAACACCCTGAAGTAGCGGTCGATGTGCAGATCGACGGACGAGGGTTGGATGTCGCGCTCGTCGCAGGGGTCGATGACGATGCGGCCGGCGGCAAGCTCTTCGCGGATCGTGCGGTCGGACAGGATCATCGGGCGCCGACCCTAATCGGCTGCCCGACGGCCGAAGCGCTGGTGCGCAGCCTGCGTCGTGACGCCCAAGGCGGCGCCGATCTCCGCCCATGACGCGCCCGCGTCGCGGGCGAAGCCGACGAGCTCGAACACCAGCCCGTCGGCCGCGTCGCGAAGCGCGACGGTCGCTGCCAGCGCGTCACCGACGGTCAGCTCGCCGCCGATGCTCATCTGCTTTGCCAGATCGTGCATCGCGCTCCGGGCCACAGCCCCCGCCGCTTCGTCCCCCGCCATCGGCCGCCAATCTAAGATGACGCGCTCCGCGGGTGTAGTTCAGCGGCAGAACATCAGCTTCCCAAGCTGAGAACGCGGGTTCGATTCCCGTCACCCGCTCTCGAACGTTTGC
>CAYSAC010000301.1:0-4399 GCA_964428815.1 uncultured Acidimicrobiaceae bacterium
CCGCGTCGGGGTCGTCGAAGTCCTCCTCGAGGATGTCGACGAGGGTCCTGCCGTCCAGGCTGAAGCGGCGCCGCAACCGCAGGCCCTGCGGGTCCTGGACGGTGGCCCGGTAGAACGGCGTGCTGACCGGCGCGCGCCAGTCCACGACGACCTCGGTGCCGTCACCGTCCTCGACGTGGCGGCGGCCGACGTACCACCGGTCGCCGTCGTGCTCGTCGATGCGCCCGAAGCAGAGCGACGCGACGTCGTCGTCGATGCTGGCGAGGCGGCGCTCCAGGTGCCAGCGGGCGACCTCAGTATCGACCTCGGTCGCCGCGAGGTCGACGTGCTGGAGCACCCCGCGGGTTCGGGACCGCATGGCGACGAGGCACGCGTAGGCGTGGTCGATGACCGTCTGCTCGTCGCAGAGGTCAGGGTGGCGTGACATCAGTCTCCTCGGGACACGAGCGCGCGACGCGGGTGTCAGAGGCCGGAGATCTCGGTCACCGGGAACACCCGGATGAACGCTCTCCCGACGATGAGGTCTGCGTCGATGGGCCCGAACATGCGGCTGTCGTAGGAGTCGCTGCGGTTGTCGCCCATCACGAACACGGTGCCCTCTGGCACGGTCTGCTTCTGGATCGCCGGGCTGTCGGTGCGCACGCCGGCCGCGAGGTAGGGCTCCTCGAGCCGCTTACCGTTGATCACAACGACGCCGTCCACCGACTCGATCTCGTCGCCCGGAAGTCCGACTACGCGCTTGATGAGGTCTTTGATCTCGTCGGGCGCCTCCCCCGGCGGGCGCTCGAACACGACGATGTCGCCGCGGTTGATGTCGTGGGCCTCGTAGCTGAGCTTGTTGACGAGCACTCGGTCGCCGACTTTCAAGGTCGGCACCATGGACTCCGACGGGATGAAGAACGCCTGGAACAGGAACGTCTTGATGACGAGGGCGACCACGAGCGCGCCGACGATCACGACCCCCCACTCGAGGAAGGAGCGCATGCTCGTCTTCTGGATGGGCTCGCCGTCGGGGTGGCGTCGGGACGGCTTGCCCCTGGCGAGGTGCGATGGCGTGTAGCCCTCGTCGCCGGGTTGGAGCTCGCGCGTGGCGGTGCCAGCTTGGTCAGGCGAGTCCATCACGATCGTCCGAGGCTATCGGTCGTACCTCTCGAGGATGCGCCGCGCCGCTCGCGAGCCCGCGGCGCCGAGATCCGATCCCTCCGGTGCCGCGACCACCCGCGCGGTGGGTCCGAGCCGCACCAGCAGCCGTTCGAGCCAGGGCGTCGCAGCCACCGCGAGGGTGACTCGCAACCGCCGGTCATCCAGGTCCTTGCGATCCTCCATCGGGTAGTAGTCGGCGACCCATGCCGCCTCCGGCTCCAGCTCGAGCACGACGCGCGGGTCATCAGGTGCGGGCCGGAACACGTCGCCAGCGGGCCGGTCGGGGGGTTCGGCGAAGGTGGTCTCGAGCAGCTCGAGGCTCTCGATGCGGTCGACGCGGAACAGGCGCTCGCCCCCGGCCTGGTGGCAGTGGGCCAACAGGTACCAGGCACCCTCGTCGGCGTAGACGCGGTAGGGGTCGACGGTTCGCCGGGTGTGCTCGTCGCGGCCGTAGGCGTAGTAGTCGAGGGTTACCTGCCGTCGCTCCCTAGTGGCCTGCTGCAGGGCGTCGAGCACGCCGGGCCGGGTGGCGCCGAGATCGACGTCGATCGCGCTGCCGGGCTCAACGCCGAGAACCGACGCCAGCTTGGTCAGGCCGCGGGCGAGCGGCCCGTCAAGGTCGGCGCCGGGCAGCGCCTGCAGAGTCGCGCCGGCGGCGACCAGTGCGAGGCCCTGCTCCGGCGTCAGGCGCAGCGGACGGGAGAAGAAGTCCGCGTATCGGATCCAGACTCGGTCGTCCTCGATGACGACGTCGACGAGCTCGTCCGGCGTGTAGGGCGGCAGACCGACCAGCCACACGACGTTCAGGTCATCGAGCACCTGCTGTCTCGTCATGCCGAATCGGCCGCAGACGTCGTCGATGGTCGGGCCGTCCTGCGACGCGATCCAAGGCACCATCGCCAGGACGCGCTGGAGCCGCTCCCCCGCCGAGCGCGTCACGTGCCCACCTGCTCGAGCCAGGCGATGAGGTCGTCGCGGAGATCAGTGGGCGATAGCAGCTCGGCGTGGTCGAGGAACCCCAGGACGAACGAGCGCAGTGCCGCCGGGTTCGTCACCGGCAGCTCGACCACGACCGATCCATGCTCTTCGTGCTCGACGGTCGCGCTGTCGCCGATGTGGTGCACCGCCCAGGACGCCTGCGGCCCGTCGATGCGGACCCGTGCCCGCACCGGCTCGCCCTCTCCGAGCTGCCACGGCTCGGCTCGCGTGCCGGGCACGCCCATGGTCGGCCGCTCGAAGCTCGAGCCCGGTACGACCGCGACCTTGCCCTCGATGCGGTCGAGCCGGTAGCTGCGCTCCTCAGAGCGGAGGTGATCGAACGCGGTGAGGTACCAGTGCCCGCGCTGGTAGTCGAGGCGGTAGGGGTCGAGCACGCGCTCCGCGTCGTTGTAGGTGAGCCGGACCGACCGGGCGTCGGCAGCCGCGCCGAACAGCACCGCGAGGTTCGGGTCGGCCGGCACCGCCACGTCGAACCCGAGATCGGGCGCGTCCGAGCCCACGACGCCGCCGAGCTTGAGGAGACCGCCGAGCGCGGGCATGCCCTCGAGCTGGACCGCGGACGCAGCGAGGTGGAGCGCGGCAAGCTCGTCCGGCTCGAAGCCGGGGTCGCGCAGGTAGTACTCGTCCTTTGGGATGCGGTAGCCGTCGATCTCGGGGATGCGCCCGGGGACCGGTTCGACGACGAGCGGGATGCCCATCTCCCGCAAGTCGTCCTTGTCGCGCTCAAAGCTGCGCCGGAATGTCTCGTCGCGCTCGTCCGGTCCCGGGTAGCCGGGCACGCGCGCGCGGATCTCCTCTGCGGTGAGCGGGAGCCGTGTCTCGAGCAGCGCGGCGGTGAGGTTGAGGAGCCGCTCCAGCTTGTCGCTCATCGGCGGCACCGTACGGCTGCGAGCGCGCCGGCAGACCCGGCGGCTGCGTAGAAGAGCGGATCCTCCTCCGGACCCCGGCCCATCGAGGTCACCCGTAGGTCCCGCGCGGCGAGCGCCGCGGGCACGTCACCCGGGTCGATCGTCACGACCTCATGGCGCGGGCTGCTGTAGAGGTCGGCGGACGGCACCGCGACGGCGACCGATGAGCGGACCAGCTGCAGCGCGGTGAGGGTGTGGTGGCTCACGCCGCGGTGACGATCGCGGGGGTCGGCGCTGCTCGCGCGCACGGCAAGGATCGGGTGCGCGGCGAGGGCGGCAGCAGCATCGAGGATCGACGCGACCTCGACCGACGTCGTGCCGAGCCGAGTGCCCGTGCCCACGACGCCGGGCCCCATCCCGACGATCGCCATGTCGGCTCCGGCGGCGTGCTTGGCCAGCGCCAGCGCGGAGGGGACGGCGACGGCCTCGAGGTCGCCGCCGAACGCGTGTCCCGCGGTGATGGTGACCGAGACGAGACCAGTGCGGACCATGTCGGCGGCGAGATCGCTGAGCGCGAGCGGCAGCGAGGCGCCGTCGGTCATCACGTACGCGATCCGAACGCCTGGCAACCGAGCGTGCGCTGCCGCGGCCACGCACGGGACCTGGCTGTGCAGACAGCAGGCGACGACGGGCATCCGGGCGAGGTGCTCTGGCAGGTCGGGGTGCTGCTCTTCGGCCGCGCCGGTCGCGTCTTGAAGGCTGGTGTAGCGGAGCTTGACGATGTGCCCGTCGCCGTCGGCTTGCCAGCCGTCCCGCTCGAGGTTCCAGTGGACGACGTGCCAACCGCCCGTACCGAGCCCGAGGTCGACCGCGGTCGTGTTGAGCACGACGCGGTCACCGGCGGTGACCGGCCCGACGTGGCGGGTGATCGCGTACGCGCGGCCGAGGTCCGTGTCGATCCGCTGCAGCCCGGCCCGCTCGCTCAGGAGCGCGGTGACCCGTGCGGTGCGAAAGGTCGGCACTAGTGCAGCCGGCGCGCCCACACGAGGACGCCTCGCTTCGTGATCGTGAAGGGCAGCGGCACCTCGGCCGCCACCTCGGCGGCGCGATCGCTGCTGGCACCGCGCCCGAGGAGGTACTCCGCGACGGCGGCGCGGTCCGGCAGGCGGATGAACGGGCCATCCCACGCCTCGACTTCCACGGTGTCGCCGAAGATCGAACCGATGATGGCCGGTGCCTCCTCGGCGTCGAACGTCGTCGGCTCGGGCGGATCGAACCAGGCGTGGAGCTCGGGCGAGTCGGCGCGGCTCGTCGTGCATGCAGCGAAGAGGCCCTCCGGGTGCAGCACACGGTGCGCCTCGGCCACCGCGACCTCCGGTTGCTCGAGGTGGTACAGAGACCACAGCGCG
>CAYSAC010000302.1:0-4392 GCA_964428815.1 uncultured Acidimicrobiaceae bacterium
TTGTCGAGGCTGGTCGGGCCGTGGGGAAAGTGCTCGACGTGGTGGGCGTCGCACCAGCGGGCCTTGCGGTCGCAGCCGTCGATGATGCAGCCGCCGTCGCGGGCGAGCAGCGCTCGGCGCTGCGCCGCTGATGGCGTGTAGGTGAGCTGGCCGAGATCGATCGGGAACGACCTGCCGCGCATGATCACCCTGGCGACGGCGCAGTCGCACATCCAGCGCTCGAGGACCTCGCGGGGCAGGAGCGAGCCGTCGTCGAGCCGCCCGGTCGGTCCCATCTCACCGGTGAGCGGGTCGATGTCGACGACCGCGATGATCTGGCGGCGGCGGGGCCGACCGGTGCCGCGGGTCGGCTTTGGCTGCTCCTCGGCGACGGGCTCCTCGGGCTCGGCGATGTCGTCATCGTGGGTCGAGCTGCTGCGCCGCGCCATCTCGGTGAGGGCGGCGGCGTTGCGCTCGGCGTGGCTGCGCCGCTTCAGCGGATCGCTGTCGTCGGCGGCTTGGTCTTCCTGCCAGAGCCGGTCGTAGATGACGTCGAGCTCGGCGAGGAACTCGGCGCCGTCCTCGACGTCGAGGTCGCCGTCGATGCGTACCCGGCCCCCGAGGCTGCGGGAGGCGTGCAGCTCACTTGAAGGTCCGGTCGCGGGATCAGGTCCGTCCTGGTCGTTGACCGCAAGCCACGCGGTGACCACCTGGTCGAAGACATCAGCCTCGAGCGCGGTCGCCTGCTCGGTGAGCATCGCCTCGTCGCGCGCGAAGGCTTCGAGCGTGCGCGGCGTGAGCGCGCGGCCGAGCGCTCGGGCGTGCTCTGTGGTGACGTCGCCGACGGCGAGTGCGTCGGCCATCGCGGGCATGCGACGCAGCTTCTTGGCCAGGAGCACCCGCGCGCCTGCGACGACACGGGAGACCGCGGTGTTGTGGGCCAGCCACGCCTTGGCGTTCACCGCACCGTCGGTCACGTACGACCCACGAGCGTCGAGCTCAGCGATTGCGCCAGCTTCGAGTGCGTCGAGGCGGGAGCGCACCCGTCCGAGGTCGCAGAGCAGCTGCTTCAGATCGTCGTCGTCCAGCGCCCGCGGATCGACCCCTTCGAACGCTAAGAGAACATCGACAGACATCGGCGGACCTGTTTGTCGCCGGCCGTACGAGGGGAGCGAGAACTCCGAGCACCTGCGAACAGGTGTACGAACCAACGTACAGGCGTTCGACCCGAACGTCAACCCGACATGGATGATTCTCGGACGATGCCTCCTTGAATGGGTCGCGTGCATGGCTGATGTGTGACTGGAACACACGCAACAGGCCGCTCGGTATCCGGCATTTCCGCGCACGTGTCTTCCGCCCCCGAACGGCACGTCGGCTATTGGCCGCGATGAGAACGACGCGCGATATGGGACACCGCGCGGGCGCGAGCTATCGCCGGATATCTGGAGCGCGCGCCTCGATCTGCTCAGGTCGTCATCTGTTGGGTGTCGCCAACCGGCGTTGTGGGATACGTCCTCGTCGATGGACCACTACGCGATGGCCATACCTATGGCCGCCGCGCCGCCGCCCGCCGCGCAGGAGACGACGACGTAGATGACAGTCAGCGCGAGTTGGCGCGCTTCTGCCAGCGCGACGGTGTCGCGGGCGAAGCTTGAGAACGTCGTGAAGGCACCGAGTCCACCGACTCCGATGATCGTGATCGCCGGGGGTCCGACGTCGTGTAGGGCGCCGAGGGCGAACGATCCGAGGACGTTGACGACGACGGTTCCCCACGCCAATCCGTCGTGGTTGTTCCATCTTCGCCCGGCCTCGGCGCGTGCGAGCGCGCCTGCGCCCGCCGCGAGTACGAACGCGGCCGCAACGATCACGGCGCCTCCTCGAGGGGGAGCCCGATCGCACGCACTCGTCGCAGAAGAGCAGCGCCGCCGAGCACCGCGACGACTACGCCGGCAACCGACGCGATCCCGTACAGCGCGGCGTACGCACCGTCACCGCGGTCGATGAGCTCAACGATCTCGACCGCGAACGTGGAGAACGTGGTCAACCCGCCGCAGAACCCGATCGCACCAAAGTCATGCAGGGCGACGTGCGCCCATGGGTGCTCGGGCTCCTCGGCGAGCAGCACACCAAGGACCAGCGACCCCACGACATTCACCAGCAGCACCGGCCACGGGAAGCGGTGGCTCCCAGAGGCCTCGACCACGAACCAGCGACAACTCGCGCCGACCGCACCTCCGGCCGCGATCGCGACAGCTCGATCCCAGGTCCATCTAGCGCGCGGCACGCCACCAGCGTGTCGCTCCGGCCGTTCGTACTGGCGCATAGGCAGCACACAGCCGCCGAAGGGACGGACGGTCAGCAGCGCTGGGCAGAAGGTCACGCTCATGGCATCCGCCTCGGCGCGTCCCCGAAGTGTCGGGGACACCAGATATCGCCGGCGCCGATTGTCCTTCGCGTTCGTGGCACGAGCCCAACAGAACCAGGCGCGTAGGGAGCGGCGAAACGCCCCAGAACGAGCGCCCCCGAACACCGGTGCGCTGCATCACCTACCGATGATCGGTACCGCATATGTGCCTGGTCTCGTGACCATGGGCCAACCTGGGCACGTGGGAGGAGAGCGCGGTAGCTGGAAGCACCGCTATGAGAAGTCGCTTGCGGATGAGGACGCCCGACTGGAGGCAAGCGGCCCATCGACGGCCGATGTCGTCGGCATGGGAGCCGGTGGTTGCCTTCCTGGCTGGCTTGGCGCAGTCGGCTTCGCGGCTGCTGCGGTCGCGGCGTACCTCCGACGCCGAAGTCGAGCGCGGGGGACAGCGCGGTGAGCGGCAGCGATCATGCCGTCTAGGTCGTCCGGAAGGCCGGATCGGATGATCGCGCGCTCCGCCACTCTGGCGATTCTGCCTCCCACACTCGCTCGGGAAGTGCCGATCCCGCGCTGTGTCGCTGACCATAAAGGGGGTGCGCAAGCGACCAGGGCAAACGGGGCAATACTGTCCCGCGTGATCTTCACGAGCCGGACACGCACGAGCGCCATCGGGGCGGCGATCGCGCTGCTGCTCACCCTCCTCCCGCTGGCCAGCGCCCTGCCGGCCGGGGCGGCGACCTCGATCTCCCTCTTGGGTCACGGCTACGGCCACGGCCGGGGGATGGGCCAGTACGGGGCGCTGGGCTACGCCCTCGACCATGGCCGGTCGTGGCCGCAGATCCTCGACCAGTTCTACGGCGGCACCTCGGCCGGCACGATCGCGCCGGGGTACGAGCGGCGCGTGCTGCTCGGGGGTCGCTCCGGCAAGGAGACGATCGTCTACCTCGAGAGCGGCTGGATCGCGTCGAGCCTCGACAACACGATGACGGGCGGCCCGAGCGCGCGGAAGGCCGTCAGGGTCCTACGTGAGGGGCCGGACCAGTACCACTTCTGGGAGGGCAACGACTGCGGCGGGCCGTGGACCGACCGCGGCTCGTTCGCCACGCCCGAGCTCGGCGTCTTCAACGGGAACGCCAACCCGGCGAACCGCGACCAGCTCCTTCAGGTCTGCGAGGAGACGGGCAAGCGGTACGTGCGCGGTGACATCATCGCTGCCGGCTTCGCGACCGCGACCGACGGCACGGTGCGCCAGCACACGCTGAACCGCGTCGTGACCGAGAGCTACCTGCGCAGCGTCGTCCCCTCCGAGTCGCCGTCGAGCTGGGGCAACCTCGGCGGCGGGACGGGCATGCACGCGCTGCGGGCCCAAGCGGTCGCCGCCCGTTCCTACGCGGTGGCCGGCGACACGCGATGGGGGACCGCGGACACCTGCGACAGCATCTTCTGCCAGGTGTACCGCGGTCATGGCTTCGTGAGCGCGACGGGTTTCACGCTGTTCGAGGCGCCCACCACCGATGTCGCGGTCGCGGAGACCGCCAACGTCGTGCGCCGCACGGGCGGTGGCGCCGTCGCCCGAACCGAGTTCTCCAGCTCGACCGGTGGGTGGACGGCGGGTGGGGCGTTCCCCGCGGTCGTCGACGACGGTGACGACATCAGCAGCAACCCGAACCACACGTGGACCGCCGACATCGCCACCGCCACGATCGAGTCGACCTTCGACAGCCGCGCTGGTACCGATCTCGGCACCTTCCGGGGCCTGGTCGTCACCAGCCGCAACGGCCTCGGCGCAGAGGGCGGACGGGTGAAGAACGTCAGAGGCGACTTCTCCAACGGCAGCTACACGGTGACCGGTGACCTGTTCCGCCAGCTCTTCGTGCTGCGGTCGGACTGGTTCACGCCGCCGCCGCCAGAGTCCCCGCCGCCCCCTCCGCCGCCGCCCTCCGGGTCGCCGGCTGACAACAAGTCCCAGCCCGCTGGCGGCTACACGCTCAACGCCGACGGCGCGCTGACCGGCTTCGGCGCCGCACCCGCGGCCAGCGGCGCGC
>CAYSAC010000303.1:0-1710 GCA_964428815.1 uncultured Acidimicrobiaceae bacterium
TGCAGCTCCTGTCGAAGCGCTTTGAAGCGCTCTGCGGTGTCGACCATCGTGAGCGCACCGCCGGAGTCGACCACGTACACGCACGTCGCGCCGTAGCTCTCCATCAGCTTCGCCTGCGCGGCGAGGTCGGTCGGCGAGGTCATGTGCGACATCATCAGGAACCCGACGGTGTCCATGCCCAGCTCGCGGGCAGCTTCGATGTGTTGAGCGGAGATGTCGGCTTCGGTGCAGTGGGTCGCGATCCGTACGATGGTGGCCCCCGCCGCGTGCGCCGCTTTGAGGTCACGCACCGTACCGATGCCCGGCAACAGCAGAGTCGCGACCGCGGCCGACCGAACTGCTTCCGCGACCGATGAGATCCACTCCAGGTCGGTGTGGGCACCGAACCCGTACACGCACGACGACCCCGATAGGCCGTCACCGTGAGCGACTTCGATGGAGTCGACCCCGGCCCGGTCCAGCGCGAGCGCGATCTCGACGGCCTGTTCCCGTGTGTACTGGTGGCGGATGGCGTGCATGCCGTCCCGCAACGTGACGTCGCTGATGTACAGCTTCTCGTCGGCGTTCACGGCGTGGCGTCCATAACTGCTCGTTCCAGCCGCGACGGCTCCGCGAACCCTTCAACCCGTTCCATGAGTCGCTCGGCGGTCGTCAGCGCTGCCGAGGTCATGATGTCGAGGTTCCCTGCGTATTCCGGTAGGTAGTGAGCGGCACCGGTCACCTCGAGGAGGACCGTCACCCTGGTTCCCCAGAACTTGCCCGTCTCGGGGATGTGAAGGGGCTCGTCGGGGGTGAACACCTCGAACTGGACGGGCTGCTTCAGCCGGTAGCCGGGCACGTACTCCTGGACGACGCGGACCATGCCCTCGACCGAGGCCGCGACTGCCTTGTGGTCACAGCCACCTTCGACCAGGCAGAAAACGGTGTTTCGCATGAGCAGGGGTGGTTCGGCGGGGTTGAGGACGATCACGGCCTTGCCACGGATCGCGCCACCGACCACCTCGAGCGCACGCGCGGTCGTCTCCGTGAACTCATCGATGTTTGCTCGCGTTCCTGGCCCAGCTGACCGCGACGCGATGGACGAAACGATCTCGGCGTAGAACACGGGCGCGATGGCGCCAACAGCGGCGACGATCGGCACGGTGGCCTGTCCGCCGCAGGTCACCATGTTCAGGTTCGGCGCGTCGAGGTGATCGTCCAGGTTGACGACGGGGACGCAGTACGGGCCGACGGCCGCTGGGGTCAGGTCGAGGACGTGCACCCCGGTGCCCTCGAGGAGCTGCCAGTTGGCGACGTGTGCGGGCGCCGATGTCGCGTCGAACACGACCCGAACGTCGCTGAACTCCGACATTGCGAGGAGGCCTTCAGCGCCGTCGGAGGTCGTGGCGACGCCTAGTTGACGGGCGCGGGCGAGCCCGTCTGAGGTCGGGTCGATCCCGGCCATCGCCGCGACAGTGAGGCGGCGGGATCGCCGCTGCACCTTGATCAGCAGATCGGTAGCGATGTTGCCGGATCCGACGATTGCCACCGGCCACGTCGTGTCGCTCAAAACGTCCTCCAACTCCCAGCCGGTGCCTCCGCTCGCGATCGCTGCGCCGTCGAGCGCTCGATCGGTTCGCGCCCTTACCGTCCGGCCAGCACAACACATTGATCTGGTGGCGGCCATGCCGCCCGTTCCGGCGTCCGGCACACCCGACCGAAGCATCGTCA
>CAYSAC010000303.1:1810-4386 GCA_964428815.1 uncultured Acidimicrobiaceae bacterium
CGTGGCGCCCGTCTGGTCGTGATGGCCGGCTGCCTTGTCGGGGCAGCGAGCATGGCGCTGCTGGCCGTGAGCACCACCGCTGCTATGGCGGTGGTCTCCCGGATGGTCGCGGGACTCGCGCTTGCCGCCGTCAGCACCGGAGCCACGGTCCTGGCCGTGGACCTCGCCCCCGAGGAACGGAGGGGTGAAGCGGCCAGCTACATCTTCGTCTCGTTTCACTTCGGCCTCGCGCTCGGACCGATCATGGGCGAACGCATCGAGGCTGCATGGTCGTTCGACGTCGCGTGGCTTGTGCTCGCGGGCCTGTGGCTGGCGGGCGGCCTGGTCGCTCGAATGCTTCGCACCACCGCGCTCGATGAAGAGGTGGGACCCGCCCCCTGGATCCACACGCGCGGCCTGCTCCCCGGCAGCGTGCTGGCGCTCGGCAACGTCGCGTTCGCGACCTTCACGGTCTTTGTCCCCCTCTATGCACGTGAGGTGGGGATGAGCCGTGTCGGGCTCGTCTTCGCCGTGGCATCCGCGAGCATCGCCGCGACTCGCATCGTGTTGCGACGCGCGCCGGACGCGATGGGCCCGATCCGAGCCGGCACGCTCGCCCTGGCGGTCACGGTCGCCGGCGCGGCGCTTGCCGCTTACTGGAGCGAACCGATCGGCCTATTCCTGGCGGCAACTGTTCTCGCTGGTGGCATGGCCTTGCAGGCTCCTTCGCTCATCCCTGCAGTTCTGATTGGTGTCCCTCCTCACGAGCGGGCATCGGCGCTCGCTACCTTCACGATGTTCATGGACGTGTCGCTCGCGGTAACTGGCCCGCTAATGGGAATCGTCGTTGCGGGCGCCGGGTACTCGGTGGCCTTCGTCGTGACGGGCATTTTCGCCCTCGCTGCGCTGGTCGTCCTACACGTGCACGTCGCGCCGCCGTGGCGCAGGGCGTTGGAGAGCATCTCTCTCGAACGGGGCTCCGCGCGCTGAGGTGTCGACGATGCGCGTCGTCCTGTCGTCCGTGCCGCTGTGCGGTACGTCGACCCTTGGCGCGTCGCGGCCGACCGGGATACTGCGACATACGTGAGATCACCTCGAGGGGGGCACATGGACTTCGCGCGTCAACGTTGGGTTCGCCAGATGTTCGTCGCCTTGGCGGCACTCGCCTTGGTAGCGGCCGGATGCGGTGACGACGACGAGGATCCCGCTGCGTCGGACACGTCCACAACCGAAGCGCCGGCCGAGTGCACCGGCGAGCCGATCAAGCTGACGACGATCGTCAACCGCACGGGCGCGCTGGTCTTCGGCGATCTCGCCGCGCAAGCAGACATCGGTATCGAAGCCGCGCTCAACGCGGTGAACAACGAGTGCGCGATCGGCAGGCCGATCGAAGTCGAGACGTGCGACGAGAAGTCGGACGCGAACGCGTCGACGGAGTGCGGACGCACCGCAGTCGACGACGGGTCGCTCGCGTTCATCGCACGCACAGGCCTGTTCCCGAACGGTGTCGACACGGCTCAGCTTCCCGCGCTCTACGCGAACGGTGGCTCCCAGTTCGAGCTAACCAGCGAGCTCGCTCTCTCATCTCAGTCGGTGATCTCTCAGCTCCTGGCCTGCGCCACCTATCCGGTGGCCGGCGGCTTCGAGAACGTGCTGTTCGTCTCAGCGGACACGCCGGAGGGCCAAGGCAGCCTGCCCATCATCCAGGAGCTCGTCGGTGAGCTCGGAGGCAGCGCGGACGCGATCTTCTATCCGCCAGACACGACTGACTTCGCTCCGATCGCCGCACAGGTTCAGGAGAAGGACCCGGACGCGGTCTGCCTGGTCGCAACCGGGATGGTGCCGCTCGTGAACGCCCTTGCCGATGTGGGCATCTCAGCGTCAGAAACCCCGCTGGTCTCTGCCACGGTGCTGGTCACACCGGAGGTCATCGACGAGCTTGGTGACGCAGCCGAAGGCATGTACCTCGTCACACAGGTGATCCCACCGACGGCGACGGAGAACGCGGGAATCGCACAGCTGCGCGAAGAGGTCGAGGCCGCGGGGATGAACCCCGACGAGGAGGACCTCACCACGGAGACCGTCTACTACTGGTCGTCGATCCACACGCTCGCAGATGCTCTCGCGGCACTGACACCGGAACAGATCGAGTCGCTGGACAGCCAGACGATCTACGACGCGGTCAAGGCTCACACGCCCGTCGAACGTCCAGAGGCAGGCACCGTCGACTTCTCGAAGAGCGCATTCGCGGACATCCCGCTGCTGTCCGCGTTCCGCATCTTCAACCGGACCGCGATGATGGTCCAGGTCGAGGACGGCGAGTACGCCCAGATCTCTGACTTCGTTGACGTCGCGAACCCGCCGCCGCTCGAAATCCCGTAGGTGCTCGCCACAGCGCTGTTCAGCCAGACGGCGCTCCGGTTCGTTCTTCTCGGCCTCGCGACGGGCTCCCTGACCGCGCTCGTCGCGCTGTCAGTGGTGATCGTCTACCGGGTCTCGGGGGTGCTGAACTTCGCTGCGGCATCACTCGGTGCCATCGGGGCGTTCGTCTGCTACACGCTGCGTGATGACTGGGGGTGGCCGGCGGGGATCGCAGT
>CAYSAC010000304.1:0-4373 GCA_964428815.1 uncultured Acidimicrobiaceae bacterium
CCACCACCGCATGCACCACCAAGGCCGACTTGGCATCCGCGGCGACCCGACCACACCCGTCGGGCTCATCTTCACCTACCACGACGGGACACCGATCCGCGGACCGAGCCCGCGACAACCCGACGCCCCACCGGGCCAGCTCCTGCGCACCCCCCACTGGACCAACCCCAGCGGCGAACACCTCGACGCCTCCGCCATCACCTGGAACTGACGCGCGGGTCGCGACCGACGCGGACTGAGGCGGTCAGCTCCCGATGAAGTCCATCGTCAGCTCGTCCATCGCTGCGACTGCGCTGCTCTCACCAGTGTTGGACGCCATGAGCATCGCCTCGTTGCGCTCCACCACCAAGACGGCGCGCGCGTACCAGAGGGTGTTGCTGCCGTCGTGGGTGAAGATCGTCTCACCGTTCCGAGACAACCGGGTCCATCCGGCGACATAGTCATCGACCCCGGCGAACAGATCCGCGGCGGTGGCGGCGCTCATCAACAGGGAGTCCTCACCTCGAAAGTTCGCCAGGATCGAGGCGACGAACGCGGCCCAGTCAGCCATCGAGCAGTGAACAGCTCCTGCGGGGCCCATCGCCAGCGGGTTGTCGGTCACCGCGGCATCGTCGGGCACCGGTTCTCCCTCGGCGGTGTGGCCCAACGGCATCGCGTTGCCGCGAGGCGCGCCGAAACCGCAGGCGATCCCCAAGGGCTTGAACAACCGCTCGATGAGGAGCTCCTCCCACACGGCCTTGCCGAGCGCTTCGGCAACGGCGCCCGCAACCATGTAGTTGACGTTCGCGTACGCGTACTCGCCGACGTTGCCATCCGGCTTCGCCATCGCCACGGCGATGGCGGCGCGGCGCGCGTCGGAGGCGTTCGCCACCGCATGAAGGGCCCGCAGGTCGAGCGTCGAATCGCCGAGCCCAGAGCGGTGACCGAGGACGTCACGGAGAGCGACCGCGGCCACGCCCGAATCGAGGCGCTCCGTCGGGAAGAGCTCTCCCAGCGTGGCGTCGAGGCTGAGCGTGCCCTCCTCGACGAAGGTCGCGAGCAAGGCCGCTGTCATCGCCTTTGTGTCCGACCCGAGGTGGAAGGGCGCATCTCGGCCAAGAGCAGTCTCATCGTCGTGCGAACGCGTCCCCGCGACAGCGACCGTCACCGACGAGTCTGAGCCGATGCGCGCGACGGCCAACCCGGGCAGCCGATGTTTCGCGACTGCTGCAGCGTTGACGCCAGCAAGCTCGTCCTCGGCGACCATCTCGACCTCCTCAGCCGACGTGACCGGATCCGATCCTTCGCCTTCTGGCCGCCCGCAGGCTGACCGAGACCACCAGGAGCAATGCCATCAACACCCGAGCGGCCAAGCGTCTGAACGTACCCGCACCTCGCACTTCGAGCGCAGCCCCCGCGTCTGAGACGATGGCGGGTCCATGGCCCGCCGTCTTGTCCTCGCCTCCGCCTCACCGGCGCGCCTCCGCCTGCTGCGCGACGCTGGCCTCAATCCCGAGGTCGTGCCCAGCGACGTGGACGAAGACGGCTTCACCGGTCCCGTGACCGAGGTCGCCGTCGCGCTGGCCGAGGCGAAGGCGTCCGCGGTCGCAGCCCAGGCGCACGACGCGCTCGTCGTCGGCTGCGACTCGCTGCTCGAGCTGGATGGCGTCGCGCTCGGCAAGCCCGGCACCGCGGACGAGGCCGTCCACCGCATCCGGGCCATGCGCGGGCGCAGCGGCACTCTGCACACGGGCCACTGCGTGATCGACGCCGCCGCCGACCGGCGCGCGAGCGCCGTGGCGTCGACTGTCGTCAGGTTCGGTGACATGACCGACGCTGAGATCGATGCCTACGTCGCCACCGGCGAGCCGCTGCACGTGGCCGGCTCGTTCACATTGGACGGCCGCTCGGCCCCGTTCATCGACGGCATCGACGGCGACCCGAGCAACGTCATCGGCCTGTCGCTGCCGCTGCTCCGCCGCCTCCTGCGCGAGCTCGACGTGGAGATCACCGACCTGTGGGCCTGAGCATCGGGCCGCTCTCGGTCGATCCGCCCGTCGTGCTGGCGCCGATGGCCGGCGTGACCAACACCGCCTTCCGCCGCCTGTGCCGCTCCTACGGAGCCGGTCTGTACGTCAGCGAGATGGTGACGGCGCGCGGACTGGTCGAGGCCAACGCCCGCACGATGCGCATGGTCGAGCCCGCTGGTGACGAGCGCCCGCGGAGCATCCAGCTCTACGGCGTCGACCCGGTGACGATGGGTGCTGCCGTCCGCCGGCTGGTCGATGAGATGGGTGTCGACCACATCGACCTCAACTTCGGCTGCCCCGCGGCGAAGGTGACCAAGAAGGGCGGCGGCGCGGCGCTGCCGGTGCACCGCGTGCTGTTCCGGCGGGTCGTCGCCGCGGCCGTCGGCGCGGCAGGCTCGACGCCGGTCACCGTGAAGCTGCGCGTCGGCGTGGACGACGCGCACCCCACCTTCATCGAGGCCGGCCGGGCGGCAGAGGACGAGGGCGCCGCCGCGGTGGCGCTGCATGCCCGGACCGCCGAGGAGCTGTACGGCACCGCCGCTGACTGGGACACGATCACCGAGCTCAAGCAGGCGGTGCGGACGATCCCGGTGCTCGGCAACGGCGACATCTGGGAGTCGTCCGACGCGCTGGCGATGGTCGAGGAGACCGGCTGCGACGGCGTCGTCGTTGGCCGGGGCTGCCTCGGCCGGCCGTGGCTGTTCCGCGACCTGGCCGACGCGTTCGCAGGACGGCCGGTGCAGGCGCCGCCCGCGCTGGGCGCGGTGATCGAGACGATGCGGCTGCACGCGCGCCTGCTCTGCGACGCGACGAGCGAGGAGGCCGGGTGTCGCGACTTCCGCAAGCACACGTCGTGGTACCTCACCGGCTTCGTGATCGGCGGCGAGCGGCGGCGGCTGCTCGCGCTGGTGCCCTCGCTTGCCGAGCTCGACCGGCTGCTCGACGACCTCGACCCGACGATGGCCTTCCCGCTGGAGGCGCTCCGGGTCCCGCGCGGTCACACGAACGGGCCGCGTCCGGTCGCGCTCCCGCCCGGCTGGTTCGACACCATCGACGACCCGACCCCGCCGGTCGGCGCAGAGCTGCTCGTCTCAGGCGGGTGAGGGCAGCAACCGCTGCATCGCGATCGCAGCAGCGGTAGCCACGTTGAGCGAGTCCACGCCAGCGGCCATGGGGATCCGCACCGTGCGGTCGGCCGCCGCGAGCGCCTCCGAGCTGAGGCCCGGTCCCTCCGCTCCGACGAGCAGCGCCGGCTTCGCTGGCCGCGGGAGGTCGTCGAGGCGCTCGGCACCGCGCGGCGTTAGGGCGATGAGCTCGAAACCCGCAGCGCGCACGTCGTCGAGCGCGCCGGGCCAGCTGGCCGCCCGGGCATGGGGCACCCGGAGGCCGTGGCCGAGCGACACGCGCACCGGTCGGCGGTAGAGCGGGTCAGCCGTCTGCGGGCAGATGAGGACGCCGCCCGCGCCGAGCGCGGCGGCGTTGCGGAACAGACTTCCCAGGTTCTCGAGGTTGTTGACGGCCTCGACCACGATCAGGCTCGCCGTCGCCGTCAGCAGCTGCGCGACCGTGATGGGCGGGGGCCGATTGGCGACGGCGACGACCCCGCGGTGGAGGTGGAAGCCGGTGATCTCGTCCACCACCGCTTGCGTAGCAACGAGCACCGGCACGTCCGCTTCACCGAGCCTGGACTCGACGTCGGCCAACCGGTTTGGCGTGCACAGCACCGAGCGCGGCGCGCCCACGGTGGCAAGGACGGCGTCGAGGACGAGCAGACCCTCGGCGACGAAGGTGCCGTCCTGCCGCGCGTGCTCGGCGTCGGTGAGACGCACGTAAGGCGCGACCCGAGGATCCAATGGATCGGTCACCTCGATCGCGCGCATGCGGATCAGCGCGCGATGAGCCCGGCCTGCTTGTCCAGCATCGGGAGGATCACGTCCGCGCCCGCGCTGGGTAGCTGGAACACGCACTCGGTCACGCCGATGCGCTCGAAGTGCTCGAGCTTCCCTGCGTCGGGGATCGAACCGAACGGGATGACCTCGAGCCCGGCCGGGTCGCGCCCTTCCTTCTCGAACGCGCGCTGCAACTCGGGGATCGCGGCCGTGAGGCCGGCGCCGCCGATCGGGATCCAGCCCTGCGCGTACTCGGCGATCGCGGCGAACAGCTTTGGGCCAGCCGCGCCGCCGATCAGGACCGGGACCGGCTGCTGCACGGGCTTCGGCCACGCGAGCGACGGCGAGAACGACACAAACTCGCCGTCGAAGCTGGCCTCGTCCTCGGTCCACAGCGCGCGCATCGCGAGCACGTGCTCGCGGACCTGCGCGCGGCGGCGCTTGTAGTCGACGCCGTGGTGCTCCATCTCGTCCT
>CAYSAC010000305.1:0-4370 GCA_964428815.1 uncultured Acidimicrobiaceae bacterium
GCGTACAACCGGTGGATCTGCGAGTTCTGCAGCGGCAGCGACCGGCTCGTCCCCACCGCGCACCTATCGCTCAGCGACCCGCAAGCCGCGAGCAAGGAACTCGAGCGTGCCGTCAACGACGGTGCCCGTGGCGCGTACGTCGCACCCTTCACTCATGACGGGCGTCCGCTCGGTCACCCCGACAACGATCCCGTCTTCGCTGCCGCGCAGGACCTCGACGTGCCGTTCGCCATCCATCCGACGTTCGAGCCGCAGTGGACCAAGGGCACGCGCATGGGCGCGTGGGAGAACGTGCGGCAGCTGCGGCTGCTGGCGTCGGTGACCGCGAGCGACGGGGTGCGGCACCAGTTCACGACGCTGTTCGACTACGGCGTGTTCGACCGGTTCCCGCGCCTGAAGGTGGTCGTGTTGGAGTCGGGCGGCGGGTGGATCGGCTACTGGCTCGACCGCATCGACGCCGTCTACGGCCACACCTTCGCCGGCACCCGGGTGCCGTTGCAGCACAAGCCGAGCGACTACTTCCGCGAGCGGGTCTGGATCTCGTGCGACCCCGACGAGCGCACGATCCCGGCCCTCGCAGAGCGCTACGGCGCGGACCGGTTCATGTGGGCCTCGGACTTCCCCCACGCCGACCACACACCCGCCTACATCAATGACCTCGACGAACTTGCCTCCGCCTTCCCCGAGGCCGACCGCAAGCGCTTCCTGGGCGACAACGCCCGCGACCTGTTCGGAATCGACGCCTGACCCCGTCGTCAGGTGGCACCAACCGCGGCCTGCGAGGCGACGCCGCCAACGGTCGCCAGGTCCTCGACTCCTCCGACCGTCATGGGACCGGCGCCGAGGCGGCGGCGCTGACGCACTTCGAGGCGATGGGCGACGCGGCTGAGCGTCAGGTTCACCGCGATGTACACAAGCGCGACGAGGGCGGTGGCTTGCAACGGGTTCTTGAAGAACTCACCGGCGCTGCGACTCCGGCGAAGCAGCTCCTCGTAGGTGATGACGTAACCGAGCGAGGTGTCCTTGAGCAGCGTGACGAGCTGGCTGACGATCGCCGGGATCATTCGGCGGACCGCCTGGGGCAGGATCACCAAGCGCATGGCCGGCCAGTAGCCGAGCCCCACGGCGTACGCGGCCTCGGTCTGGCCCCGTTCGAGCGAGAGGATCCCCGCCCGGAAGATCTCGCACAGGACGGCGCCGTTGTAGAGCGCGAGCGCGATGACGAGCGCGCGGAACGGCGTCAGGTCGAGGCCCTGGCGGCGCAGTCCGAAGAAGGTGAAGAAGATCAGCAACAGGAGCGGCACGCCCCGGAAGAACTCAACCCACGCGGTGGCGAGCCACCGGATCGGCCCGGTGCGCGACAGGCGCATGAGCGCGAGGGCGGTCCCGATGACGACGGCGCATGCCATCCCGGCTGCGGCCGCCTTCACCGTCATCACGAGCCCGCCGTACAGGAACTTGAGCACCGACCACTGCGTGAGCGGCTCCCAGCGGTCCCAGCTCAGCTGGCCCCTGTCCGCGAGCCGGGTCACCGCGATCGCGAGCACACCGGCGAGCAGAACGCCGACCACGATCGACGCGATGAGCACCCGCCGTCGCGCCCGCGGCCCGAGAGCGTCGGCGAGCACGGGCGCGGTCATCGACGGTCCGTCATCGCTTGATCGCCACCCGGCGCTCGAGGAAGCCGAACGCGAACCCCGACGGGATCGTCAGCATGAGGTAGGCGACGGCGGCACCGAGGTAGATCGGGATCACCTGTGCTGTGTCGTTGCCGAGGTCGTCCGTGCGGAACACCAGCTCCTCGACAGAGATCAACGACGCGATCGAGCTGTTCTTGATGAGCGCGATGAAGAGGCCGCCGAGTGGAGCGACGACCGTTCGCAGCGCTTGGGGGAGCACCACGATCCGCAGCACCTGGCCGAAGGTCAGCCCGAGCGAGCGTGCCGCCTCGGCCTGCCCCCGGCTCACCGCGTTGATGCCGGCGCGCACAGTCTCGGCGACGAAGGCGCCGGTGTAGCCGCCCAGCACGATGATCGCGGTGGTGAACGCGGCGTACTGGATGCCGACCTTGGTGAGCCCGAAGAAGAACAGCACGAACAGCACCGTCAGCGGCGTGTTCCGCACCGACTCGACGTAGAGCGAACCGGCGAACCGCAGTGGCGGGATGGGGCTCACCCGGAACGCGGCCACCACGGTGCCGATCACGAACGCCACCGCGAACGACAGCAACGTGAGCGACACCGTGGTGCGCATGCCGAGGGCGAAGACGTCGAGGTTGTCGACGACGACGTCCACGTGTGACCGCGGTCTAGTTGGCGGCGGCGGTCGTGGTGGGTGCCGGCGGGGTCTCCGTGTACCGGTCGACCGTGGGCGGCTCGGGGGTCTTCAGCCCGATCTCACCGAGCGTTGCCTTGAACGAACTCGCCCAGTCGCCGTTCTCGAAGATCTCTTCGAGGAGGTCGTTGATGAAGGTCCGGAAGGCGTCATCGTCCTTCGTCACGCCGATGCCGTAGGGCTCATCGCTGAACGGCGCCTCGACGAGCTTGAACGCCCCGTCGCTCGCGTCCACCAGTCCGGCGAGGATCGTGTCGTCGGTCGTGACCGCCACCACTCGACCGTCGGTCATGGCCTCGGCGCACTGGGAGTACGTGTCGAACAGGGTCACCTCGGCCTGCGGTGCCTTGGCCACGAGGTTCTTCTCTGACGTCGAGCCCTTGACGGTGCAGACCTCCGCGCCGTTGAGATCATCGACCGACGTGATGGAGGTGTCGTCGGCCTTGACCATGATGTCCTGCTTGGCGACGAAGTACGGACCAGCGAAGTCGATGACCTGCTTGCGCGTGTCGTTGATCGTGTAGGTGGCGACCACCATGTCGACAGTGCCGTCCTGAAGGAACGGTTCGCGGTTCTTCGAGACCGACTCGACGAAGTCGATCTTCAGGTCGGGATCGATCGCTGCGACGATCAGCTTGGCGATCTCGACATCGAAGCCCACGACGTCACCCGTCGTCGGGTCCTTCAATCCGAAGCCGGGCTGGTCGAACTTCACGCCGACCTTGATGGTGCCTGCTTCCTTGAGGCGAGCCATCGTCGATCCAGCCTCGAACGTGGCTTCGGTCGTCGTGCTGCTCTCATCTGTCGCGCCGGTCGTGTCGCTCGTGCTCGACGTGTCGTCGCCGCACGCGACCGCCATGAGCGCAAGGCCCATCGCGAGCGCGATCACCTTTCGCCGTGTGTGCTTGATCACTGCTGACCTCCTAGTGGACGAGGATCTTGGACAGAAAGTCGCGGGCCCGCTCTGACTTCGGCGCAGAGAAGAACTGGTCGGGGGGCGCCATCTCGACGATCGCCCCCTCGTCCATGAAGACCACCCGGTGGGCTGCTGATCGGGCGAACCCCATCTCGTGGGACACCACGAGCATGGTGGTGCCCTCGGCGGCGAGCTCTTGCATCACGTCGAGGACCTCTTTGATCATCTCGGGGTCGAGGGCCGAGGTGGGCTCGTCGAAGAGCATGAGCTTCGGCTCCATCGCGAGCGCGCGAGCGATCGCGGCGCGTTGCTGTTGGCCACCGGACAGCTCGGCGGGGTAGCGGTCGGCCTTGTCGGCGATGCCGACCCGTTCGAGCAGCTCGTGTGCCTGCCGGCGCGCCTCGGCCTTCGGCACCTTCCGTGCCTTGATCGGCCCGAGCGTGACGTTGTCGAGCACGGTCTTGTGGGAGAACAGGTTGAAGGACTGGAAGACCATTCCGACATCGGCACGGAGACGGGCGAGTGCCCGACCCTCCTCGGGGATCGTCTTCCCATCGACGAGGATGCGACCGCTGTCGATCGGCTCCAGCCGGTTGATCGTCCGGCACAACGTCGACTTCCCCGAACCAGACGGCCCGATCACCACCACGACCTCCCCCGCGTCAATAGTCAGATCGACGTCGCGGAGGGCATGGAGCGTGCCGAAGAACTTGTTGACCCGCTCCATCACAACGAGTGGCTGGGGCACTTTGCGCAGACTAGCCGTGTTAGACCCGCGGACCGAGGGCGCATCGCGCCCGCCCTATCGCCAGGCGCCCGACGCGGCTACCCTCCCGACACGGTGCCACCGGCGGCCCAGGCCGCCTTCCCCCCGCCGGGAGGAACCACATGTCGTTGCCGACCGAGACCCCGTCGACCGTGCTCGATCTGACTGAGCCCGATGATCGACCCGAGGTCATCGACCTGCGAAGTCGCCTGCGGCAGATCGCGGCCGAGCTCGTCCACCTCTCGCACCGCTCGGCCGAAGACGACGACGCCGACCTCATGTTCTGCTGCGCCGAGGCCAGCCACGCGGTGCAGCGCGCGCTGATGGCCCTCGGCGGCCACGGCTCCCTCGTCG
>CAYSAC010000306.1:0-4362 GCA_964428815.1 uncultured Acidimicrobiaceae bacterium
TGTACTCGATCAGGTCGGGCACGGTCGCGGTGTTGTGCACGTAGCGGAAGTGCGCAGAGTCGACCGCGTTCTCGCCCATCTCCTGCCACGCGGCGTCGATGATGTAGCTCGTGCGGATGACCGTGCTCCACTCGCCGTCGTCGCCCCCGCACTCGGGGATCTCGGGGATCTCCCACTGCGGGGGTTCACCGTCGGGGTGATACCAGGCCATGACGACGCCGTTGCGCTCGATGGTCGGGTAGCTGCCGAGCGACGCCTTCTTGTTGGTGCGCTCGCTGTAAGGGATCTCGGTGTTGGCGCCTTCGGAGTCGAACTTCCAGCCGTGGAAGGGGCACACGAGCTGGCAGCCCTCGACGCTGCCACCGTGGCCGAGGTGGGCACCGAGGTGCGGGCAGAACGCATCGTTGATGTGCAGCTCGCTCGCCTCGTCCCGCCACACGACCAGGTGGCGCCCGAAGTAGTACAGCGCCTTCGGTTCGCCGATCGCGAACTCCTCCGGGTAGCCGACCTGGAACCAGCCGAAGGGGATGGGGAAGGGGTAGCGGCTCACAGCTTGAACACCTCCATCGCGTTCTCGCGGAGGAACTTCGGCCACACCTCGTCCCGCAGCGGCACGTCCGGCAGCTCCTTGAAGATGCGCTCGAGCGACAGGCCCATCGGGAAGTAACCGGCGTACATGACCTTGCTCGCGCCCCGCGTGTTGGCGTAGTCGATGATCGAGCTCGGGTAGTACCGCGGCGCGAACGCGGAGGTCGAGTAGTAGAGGTTCGGCCACTTCAGCATGAGCTTCACGGCCAACTCGTCCCACGGCTCAGCGCCATGGCGCATCACGAACTTCAGCTCGGGGAAGTACCAGCAGACCTCGTCGATCAGCTCGGTGGACTGGCACGCCATCGGCACCCGGGGGCCGGGCACGCCCGTCGTGCAGCAGATCGGGATGTCGAGCTCGATGCACTTCGCGTAGTACGGGTACATCTCCTTGCCGTTGATCGGGATCTGCGGCAGGAGGCCGGCGGGGAACACCTGCGCCGACTTGATGCCCAGCGTCTCGTACGCCTTGACGAGGTCGCGCAGCCCGTCCATGCCCCGGTTCGGGTCGATGGAGTAGGAGCCGAAGAACCGGTCGGGATGATCGGTCAGCGCCCGCAGCGAGACGTCCCGCTCGAAGCCGACGCCGATCATCGCCCGTTCGATGTCGTGGTGGTCCATCTCGTCGAGGACCACCGCGACCGCATCGGCGTCCTTGGGGATGTCCTTCGGCACGTCCTTGAACATGTACTGCACTGGGAACTCGAACTCCTCGAGGCTCTCCTTGTCGTGCAGCTGGCCGCGCAGGAACTCGTACCAGTCCTTCTTGTTGCCCTCGGGGATCCCGAGCATGAGGTCGATGATCCCGATGTCCGACGGCATCGTCATGAACCCAAGACTAGAACACGTTCTAGTTCGATGCGAACTACCCTCCGGCCCATGAAGCTCGGCTTGGTCATCGGCTACTGGCCCTCCTCCGGTCCGCCTGCGGACGCCGCGGAGCAGATCGCGGCGGCGGAGGACCTCGGCTTCGACTCGGTGTGGACGTCGGAGGCGTACGGCTCTGACTGCTTCACGCCGCTGGCCTGGTGGGGGAGTCAGACCAGCCGGGTGAAGCTGGGCACGGCGATCACCCAGATCTCGGCTCGCACGCCGGCGTCGACGGCAATGAGCGCGATCACTCTCGACCACCTGTCCGGCGGCAGGGTGATCCTCGGCCTCGGGGTCAGCGGGCCGCAGGTCGTCGAGGGTTGGTACGGCCAGGAGTACGCCAAGCCCCTCGCCCGCACGCGCGAATACATCGAGATCGTCCGCCGCATCGTCGCCAGAGAGGAACCGGTCGAGTTCGCGGGCGAGCACTACGCCATGCCGCTGCAGGGCGGGACCGGCCTGGGCAAACCGCTCAAGTCGATCGTGCGGCCGCTGCGCACCGACATCCCCATCTACCTCGGGGCCGAGGGGCCGAAGAACGTCGCGCTCGCGGCGGAGATCTGCGATGGCTGGCTCCCGATGTTCTTCTCGCCGAAGAGCGACGCGTTCTACCGCGCCGCGCTGACCGAGGGCTTCGCTCGCCCGGGTGCGCGCCGCACCGCCGACGAGTTCGAGGTCGCGTGCGTCGTCCCGACCATCGTCGCCGACGACGTCGAGTCGTGCGCTGACCTGCTGCGGCCGACGCTCGCGCTCTACATCGGGGGGATGGGGGCGCGTGGCGCCAATTTCCACTTCGACGTGTTCACGCGTCTCGGCTACGAGGAGGCGTGCATCAAGATCCAGGACCTCTACCTGGCCGGCCACAAGGCCGACGCCGCCGCGGCCGTCCCCACCTCGATGGTCGAGGACGTCTACCTCATCGGCCCCGCCGACAAGATCCGCGCCGACGTCGAGCGCTGGAAGGAGACCTGCGTCACGACGATGCTCGTCTCCGGCCCACCTCAGCTCCTCGAGCAGATCGCATCGATCGTCGACTGACCCAGCTCTCACTCGTAGGCGGTCACCGGGGGGCAGGCGCAGACGAGGTTGCGGTCGCCGTAGCCGCCGTCGATGCGGCTGACCGGCGGCCAGTACTTGCCGTCGCGCAGCGCGGCGACTGGATAGGCGGCCTGCTCGCGCGTGTAGGGCCGGGACCACTCCGCGACGAGGAGGTCGGCCGCGGTGTGGGGCGCGTGGCGCAGCGCACTGTCAGCCACCGCAAGCGTGCCCGCTTCGATCTCGCGGATCTCCTCGCGGATGGCGATCATCGCCTCGCAGAACCGGTCGAGCTCGGCCAGCGACTCCGACTCGGTCGGCTCGATCATGAGCGTGCCTGCGACGGGGAAGCTCATCGTCGGGGCATGGAAGGCGTAGTCGATGAGCCGCTTCGCGACGTCGTCGACGCTCACGCCGGTCGCGGCGGTGATGGGCCGGATGTCGATGATGCACTCGTGCGCCACCCGCCCGTTCTCGTCGCGATAGAGGACGGGGAAGTGCTCGGCGAGCCGGGTTGCGACGTAGTTGGCGCTCAGGATCGCGACCTCCGTCGCCCGCCGTAGACCGTCCGGGCCCATCAGCTTCGTGTACGCCCAGCTGATCGGCAGGATGCCGGCCGACCCCTTCGGCGCCGACGCGATGTGCGCAGGGAGGTGCTCGGCCAGGTGGGCTCGCACCGCGACCGGACCGACACCAGGCCCACCGCCGCCGTGGGGGATGCAGAAGGTCTTGTGCAGGTTGAGGTGGCTCACGTCGGCGCCGAACCAGCCAGGCCGGGCCACGCCGACGAGCGCGTTGAGGTTGGCGCCGTCGAGGTACACCTGGCCGCCGTGCTGGTGGACGAGGTCACAGATCTCGGTGATGCGGGCCTCGAACACGCCGTGAGTGGACGGGTAGGTCACCATGAGCGCGGCCAGGTCGTCGGCGTGGTCGGTCACCTTGGCCTTGAGGTCGTCGACGTCGACGTTGCCGTCCTCGTCGCACGCCACCACGACAACGCGCATGCCGGCCATGACCGCAGACGCGGCGTTGGTCCCGTGGGCGGAGGATGGGATGAGACACGTGGTGCGGTTCCGCTCGCCCCGGCTCAGGTGGTAGCTGCCGATGGCGAGGAGCCCTGCGAGCTCGCCCTGGGACCCGGCGTTGGGTTGCACCGACACCGCGTCGTAGCCGGTGATCTCCGCCAAGGTGCGCTCGATGTCGTCGATGAGCTCGCGGTAGCCCTCGGCCTGCTCTGCCGGCGCGAACGGGTGGATGTGCGCGAGCTCGGGCCACGTGATCGGCACCATCTCGGCCGTCGCGTTGAGCTTCATCGTGCACGACCCGAGCGGGATCATCGATCGGTCGAGCGCGACGTCCTTGTCGGCCAGCGCGCGCAGGTAGCGCAGCAGCTCGGTCTCGGAGTGGTAGCGGTTGAAGACCGGATGCGCGAGGTAGCCAGAGGTCCGTCGCAGCTCGTGAGGGATGCCGTCGACGTCCTCACCCTCGAGCTCGACGCCGAACACCTTGCCGAGGCGCGCCAGCACCGCGTGATCGCTCGTCTCGTCGAGCGACATGGCCACCGTGTCCGCGTCAACCTGGCGGAGGTTGATGCGCTGCGCAGCAGCAGTCGCGTGCAGCTCGCCGGCGCGACCGGCGGCCCGGACGGTCAGCGTGTCGAACCAGGTGTCGTGGACGACGTCGTAGCCCTCAGCCCGCAGCGCGGCCGCGAGCAGCGACGTGTGCCGGTGGACCCGCTCGGCGATCGCGCGCAGCCCGTCAGGGCCGTGGTACACGGCGTACATCGACGCCATCACCGCGAGCAGAACCTGCGCGGTGCAGATGTTGCTCGTCGCCTTCTCGCGCCTGATGTGCTGCTCGCGCGTCTGC
>CAYSAC010000307.1:0-4360 GCA_964428815.1 uncultured Acidimicrobiaceae bacterium
ACACGATCGTGGAGCGCGGCCACGAGTACGGCGTCAACACCAAGCGCCGCCGCCGCCCCGGCTGGTTCGACGCGGTGATGGTCCGCCACGCTGTGCGCATCAACTCGTTGTCGGAGATCGCGCTCACCAAGCTCGACATCCTCGACATCTTCGACACGCTCAAGGTGTGCGTCGCCTACGAGCTCGACGGCAAGCGCATCGCGCACCTTCCCGACAACCAGAGCGTCCTGCACAAGGTCACGCCGGTGTACGAGGACCTGCCCGGCTGGTTGTCCGACACCAGCGCGTCGACCGAGCCCGGCGAGCTGCCAAAGGCAGCGATGGACTACGTCGCCTTCCTCGAGCGCCAGGTAGGCGCCCCCATCCGCCTGCTCGGCGTCGGCCCCGGCCGCGACCAGTATGTGCAGCGCCTGCCGTGAAGGTCTGCGTCGTCGGGAGCGGCGGACGCGAGCACGCGCTCGCGCACGTCCTCGGCCGCAACGCCGAGGTCGTCGTCACACCGGGTAACCCTGGCATCCCTGGCTCGACCGAGCGGCCGCCGACCGAGGTCGAGGCCGACCTCTTCGTGATCGGCCCCGAGGTGCCGCTCGTGGAGGGTCTGGCCGACGCGCTGCGCGCCGACGGCAAGGTCGTGTTCGGTCCCGGCGCCGACGGGGCTCGGCTCGAGGGCTCGAAGGGCTGGATGAAGGCGTTCCTGGCCGACGCCGGGGTGCCGACCGCGGCCCACGGCACCTTCACCGAGGTCGAGCCGGCGCTCGAATTCCTGCGCACGCTCCCGGGCCTCTACGTCGTCAAGACCGACGGCCTCGCGGCCGGCAAGGGCGTGCTCGTCACCGAGAACCTCATCGAGGCCGAGGACGACCTGCGCGACAAGCTCGCGGGCGCCTCCTTCGGTGAGGCCGGCCGGACCGTCGTCATCGAGGAGGGCATGACCGGGCCAGAGCTGTCGCTGCTCGTGATCTGCGACGGCGAGCGCCTCGTGCCGCTGGCGCCAGCCCAGGACTTCAAGCGCGCCTTCGACGGCGATGCCGGCCCGAACACGGGCGGGATAGGGGCCTACTCGCCGGTCCCCATCGCTGGCGCGGGTGTCGTCGACGACGTCATGGACCGCGCCGTGGAGCCCACGTTGCAGGCGCTGCGGAAGGCAGGCGTCGATTACCGCGGCGTGCTCTACGCCGGTCTGATGCTCACCCCGTCCGGCCCGAGGATCGTCGAGTACAACGTCCGCTTCGGTGATCCCGAGGCCCAGGTCGTGCTGCCACGAATGACGTCGGACCTCGCCGAGCTGCTGCACGCGGCAGCGACCGGATCGCTGCGCGCCGAGCCGGTGTTCGCGCCGGACGCTTGCGTGACGGTGGTCGCGGCGAGCGAGGGCTACCCGGGAGCGCCACGCATGGGCGATCTCATCTCCGGCCTCGACGAGGCGTCGGCGATGGAGGACGTGATGGTCTTCTGCGCGGGCGTGGGGGCCGACAGCCTCGGCCGCCTGGTCACCGCCGGCGGCCGGGTCCTCGACGTGACCGCGACCGGCCCGACGATCGCCGCCGCTCGTCGCCGCGCCTACGAGGCGCTGGCCACGATCAGCTGGAGCGGTCTCCAGCACCGCACCGACATCGCCGCGTCCGCGGCACAAGAGGGAGGGTCTTCATGAAGGTCGCGGTGCTCATGGGTTCCGCCAGCGACGAGGCCAAGATGGCGCCAGCAGCAGAGACGCTCGAGCGGTTCGGCATCGAGGCAGACGTGCGGGTGCTGTCGGCGCACCGCACGCCGGCGAAGGTGGCGGCGCTGGCGTCGACAGCGCGGGAGGAGGGCTACGTCGCGTTCATCTGCGGCGCGGGCATGGCGGCTCACCTCGCCGGAGCGGTCGCGGCCCACACGACGTTGCCGGTGATCGGGGTGCCGCTGTCGGGCGGCGCGCTCAACGGCGTCGACGCGCTCTACGCGACGGTGCAGATGCCGAAGGGCATCCCGGTCGCGACCGTCGCGGTCGACGGCGCGATGAACGCGGCGCTGCTGGTGGTGCAGATGCTCGCGGTGACCGACGGCGACCTGGCGGCCAAGCTCGCCGAGCACCGGCGCGAGATGGCCGGCGGCTGATCGCGCTACAGCTTTTCGATGCTGCTCCCGGACACGGATCGGCAGCAATCCAACACGTAGGTGGCGTGACGTAGGACCGTCGTGTCGACATCGTCGTGGTCGACGAGGACGAGCACAGCGTCAGCGACCTCGACCTGGCCCATGGTGAGCTCGACCCTCTCAACGCCAGCTGGAAGCTGATGTTCGTCCACGTGTGGATCGACGATGGCGACATCGGCGCCCAAATCCCTCAGCAAGCGGACGATCGCACGGGCTGGGGTCTCGCGCGCGTCGCCCGTGTTCCGCTTGTACGCGAACCCGACAACGAGGATGCGACGACCTCTCACCGGCAAGCCACGGCGGTTCAGGCCCACCACCAGTCGGCGAACGACGTAGTCGGGCATGTGGTCGTTGATGTCGTTCGCCAGCTCGACGAACCGAAACGTGTGACCCAGCGAGCGTCGCACCCTCCACGAGAGGTAGGAGGGGTCGATGGGTAGGCAGTGGCCACCGACCCCCGGGCCAGGCGTGAAGCGCATGTAGCCGAAGGGCTTCGTCGCTGCTGCATCGATGGCCTCGCCGATGTCGATGCCGAGATCGTTCGCGAACATCGCGAGCTCGTTGACGAGCGCGATGTTGACGTGGCGGAAGGTGTTCTCGAGGAGCTTCGTGAGCTCGGCTTCCTTGGGCGACGAGACAGGGACGACCTCGTCGACAAGCGAGCTGTAGAAGGCCGTGATCGCCTCGAGAGCCGCGGGCCCGCGTCCTGATACGACCTTCGGTGTGTTGACGAAGGTCCATGTCGGATTGCCCGGATCGATGCGCTCAGGGCTGTATCCGAGGTGAAACTGATCGGAGCTGAGACCGGAGACCTCTTCCAAGATGGGAGCGACGAGCTCTTCGGTCGTTCCGGGGTAGGTCGTCGACTCCAACACCACGCAGGCACCTTCGGTGAGGTGCGCGCCGAGGTCCCGCGCGGCCGCCTCGATGTAGCTGAGGTCGGGGGCGCCCTCGAGCAGTGGTGTCGGAACGCTGATGATCGCGATGTCGAACCCCGCGAGCTCGGCGAGGTCTGCCGTCGCACGGTAGGTGCCACGCGCCCTCGCCTCGAGGAGAGTGGACGACGGCACGTCTTCGACGAAGCTCTCGCCCGCGTTCAGGCGCTTGACCCTGTCCGCGTCGAGCTCGAACCCGACGACCTCGTTGAAACCGACTTCGACGGCTCGCATGGCAACGGGCAGGCCGACATAACCCTGTCCAACGACGACGACCTTCTTGAAGCGCTCCAACGGGTTCATGAATCGATCCCGGCCCCATCCGCCATTCGGTTCTGACCGATCAAGGCTATCAGCGGAGGCGCTCGGCAATTCCGCAGTTCAGATCGGAGATCAGCGTCGGTCCAATTGACGGTGACGCTGCCGTCGTGCGGCATCGTGGTCGGTAGGGTCTCGCCGATGAAGGTGCTCGTCACCGGCGCGGCCGGGTTCATCGGCTACCACGTCGCCGAGAAGCTGCTGGCCAGGGGCGATGACGTCATCGGCCTCGACAACGTGAACGACTACTACGACCCGACGCTCAAGGAGGCCCGCCTGGCGCGCCTCGAGGGTCCCCGGTTCGAGCTCCTGCGTGGGGAGCTCGCCGACCAGGCCGCCGTGGCGTCGGCCTTTGACCGTCAGCCTGAGCGGGTCGTGCACCTCGCTGCACAAGCGGGTGTTCGGCACTCGCTAACGCACCCCCAGACCTATGTCGACACCAACATCACCGGCACCCTGAAGATCCTCGAGGCGTGCCGGCACCGGGGCATCGAGCACCTCGTCTTCGCGTCGTCCAGCTCGGTGTACGGGGCCAACACGACCATGCCGTTCTCGGTGCACCACAACGTCGATCACCCGGTGAGCCTCTACGCGGCGACCAAGAAGGCCAACGAGCTGATGGCGCACAGCTACAGCCACCTCTACGGCATCCCCACCACCGGGTTGCGGTTCTTCACGGTCTACGGCCCGTGGGGCCGACCTGACATGGCGCTGTTCCTCTTCACCAAAGCGATCCTCGAGGACCGGCCGCTCGAGGTGTTCAACGAGGGCCGGATGCGTCGCGACTTCACCTACGTCGACGACATCGCCGAGGGGGTGGTGCGAGTGCTCGACACCGTGCCGAGCGGCGATCCCCGATGGTCGGGCGCCCGACCCGACCCGTCGAGCAGCGCTGCGCCCTACCGGCTCTACAACATCGGCAACCACAGCCCGGTGGGCTTGCTCGAGTTCATCCGGGCCATCGAGAAGGC
>CAYSAC010000308.1:0-4359 GCA_964428815.1 uncultured Acidimicrobiaceae bacterium
CCCCGGCCTCGCCGGCCACTGCCCGGGCGATGAGCGTCTTGCCGGTGCCCGGAGGGCCGACCAGCAGCACGCCCTTGGGGATGCGAGCACCGATCTCGGCGAACTTGTCGGGGTGCTTGAGGAAGTCGACAACCTCGCGGACCTCCTGCTTCACGCCCTCGTAGCCAGCGACGTCGGCGAAGGTCGTGCCCGGCCGTTCGGTCGAGTAGGTCTTGGCCCGGGACCGGCCGATCGACATGATCCCGCTCATCTGGCCCTGGGCCCGGCGCTGCATCCACACGAAGAAGGCGATGAAGATGGCGACGGGGATGAGCAGCGGCAGGAGCGCTCCGATGAAGCTGCCCTTCGGCGTGTCGTAGGTGACCTCGACGCCCTTCTCGCGAAGGCGAGCGAGATCGGCCTCTGGCAGGCCGCCGTCGATCGGGCCGGTCGTGCTGAAGGTCTCCCCGCCCTTGAGGTCGCCGTCGATCGAGCCGTCGGTGTTGTCGATCTCGATCTTCTCGACCTCGCCGGCCTCGACCCGCGCGAGGAACACGGAGTACGAGACGTCCTCGCCCTTCTTGGTGCTGATCAGGTTCGGAAGGACGAGCGCGGTGAGCATGACGCCGAGCAGCACCCAGAGAGACCACTTGGGCAGGCCGCCCGCGCCACCGAAGGGTCGCCCCGGCCCGCGCGAGTCGCGCGGCGGCGGGGGCGGCGGCGGGGGACCTTGGGGCGACATGACGTAAAGGATACGGTGCCGGCCCCCATCCGCGGACGGCGACATGGGCGTCACTACCTTGGCCGAGATGAGCAGGCACTGCGCACGGCCCGGTTGCAATGCCTCGGCGGAGGCGACGCTGACCTACGACTACGAGGCCCGCGTGGCCTGGGTCGAGCTGCTCGCGTGCGAGGCCCACCCGATGGCCTACGACCTCTGCGGGGCACACGCCGATCGAATGAGCGTTCCCATGGGCTGGGCGCTGCAGGACCGGCGAGCACGGGTCCAGCTCGTCCTCCCCGACCTCTCCGACGCCCTCGCGTCCTGATCCGCGTGCTCCTAGCCTGTCGGGGTGACCGAGGTGGCTCCCGCAGCGCAGGCTCAGGCCTTCACGGCCAAGCAGGGCGCGCTGTACGCGGTCGTGGCGATGGTGGTAGGCGTGATCGCCTCCAACGTCGGCTATGCCATCTACGTCGGAGTCACCGACCGGGCGATCGCCGACATCGACGACCTGCCCCTCACGGCGACCGCGCTGCTGCAGGTGCCGCTCTGGATCGGCTTCCTCGGTGTCCCGTTGTGGGCGTCCTACACGCGGGGGCGGGGGCCGGTTGAGGACTACCGGTTGCGGGTCACGGGCGCCGACGCCGTCACGGGGATCGCGGCCGGGATCGGCACCCAGCTCGTGCTGTTGCCGCTGCTCTACCTCCCGCTGCTCGAGCTGTTCGATGTCGACCGCGACCGCCTCGACGACGCCGCCCGCGATCTCACCGACAAGGCGCAGGGCACCCTCGGCGTCGTGCTGCTGGTCCTCATCGTCGGCATCGGCGCGCCCATCGTCGAGGAGATCCTGTACCGGGGCCTGCTCCAGGCGTCGCTGGCCCGAGCGTTGCCGGCGCCGGCGGCCATCGGCATCAGCTCCCTGGTCTTCGGCGCCTTCCACCTCCAGCTGCTCCAGCTGCCGGGCCTGGCGCTCTTCGGCGTCGTCGTCGGCGTGCTCTTCCATCGCACAGGCCGGCTCGGGCCCGCCATCCTCTGCCACGTCGCGTTCAACCTGGTCACCGTCGCCGCCCTGGTAACGGGTGGGTGACGGTGCTGGCCGTGGCCCAGGTGGCAAATTGAAGTCTTCATGACCTCGGTGCTGGACGAGCGCGGGCACGACGGGCCCGATGAGCTCGAGCTCGCCCTCGACGACGACCCGCCCATCGTGGCGGGCTCGTGGGTCGACCGTGTCCTCGGCGCGCCGCTCGAGGCGTGGTTGAGCGCCGCAGTCGTCGGCGCGTGCGTCGCGTTCACGCTGTTCCACCTCCGCCCCGGGCTGATCGTCGCCGACACCACGCCCTCAGGCGGCGATATGGGCGCCCACGTGTGGGGACCCGCCTACCTGCGCGACCACCTGCTGCCCAACTGGCGGCTCACGGGCTGGTCGCCCGACTGGTACGCGGGCTTCCCTGCCTTCCATTTCTACATGCTCCCCCCGGCGCTGCTCATCGTCGCGCTCAACGTCGGGTTCACCGGCGTCGCCGCGGTCGTCTTCGCCGCGGTCGTCGCGTGGGCTACGTGGGTCGGGGCGCGCCGACTTGATGGCGCGCGCCGCACATGGCTGCTCGTGGTCTCCGCTGCCGTGCTCATCGTCGGCGTCGGGATGCCCTACGGCATCGCCATGAAGCTCGTCACGATCATGGGCGTGCTCGCCACGCCGGTGTGCGCGTGGGCGATGGGCCGCCTGGCGGACATGCCGTTCCCCGGTCCGCCGCTGCTGGCGGTGGCGACGATCCCGTTCCTGTTCGACACGAGCTTCACGATCTACGGCGGCAACATCCCCTCGACGCTGGCGGGGGAGTACAGCTTCTCGATCAGCCTGGCGCTGACACTGCTCTACTTCGGGCTGCTGGCGCGGGCGCTGCGCACCGGTCAGGGCCGAGCGCTGGCGGCGGGGGTGTTGAGCCTCGCGATCCTGTGCCACGCGATCCCCGCGTTCTTCGCCATCGCCGGAACGGTCGTCCTGCTCCTGCTCAACCTCGACTGGGCGCGGGTGCGGTTCACGACGCCCGTCGTCGTCATCGGCTGCGCCCTCGCCGGCTTCTGGGCGCTGCCGTTCGTGCTGCGCCGCGGCTACATGAACGACATGGGGTTCGGCGAGCTGACCGACCACGGCGACCCGCTCCTCAGATCCGACGCGCAATGGCTCCTCGTGCTCGCGCTCGTCGGCCTCGTGCTGTCGATCGCGTTCCGGATCAAGCTCGGGCTGTTCCTCGGCGTGCTCGCGGCGCTGTACGCCGGTGCCTTCGTGATCAACGCCGCAGGACCCGTGAACATCTGGAACGCGCGCCTGCTGCCCTTCTACTACCTGTGTCTGTACATGCTGGCCGCCATCGGCATCACCGAGGTCGGCCGCTCGATCGGTTTCCTCGCCGGGTTCGGCGTCGCCGGTCGGAGCATGCGACCCGTCTCCGTCGCGGTGCTCACCGTCACGGTGCTCGTGACGTGGGTCATCGTCTCGCTGCCGCTGCGGTCGCTGCCCTTCGGCGACACCAGCTCCGACGGCACCACCTACCGGTGGCTCGGCCTCGAGACCACGAACCACAGCTTCATCCAGTCGTGGGCGCGGTGGAACTACAACGGCTACGAGCGCAAGGACGCCTACCCCGAGTACTACGCCATCGTGAGTGCGATGGACCGGCTGGGGCAGGAGCGGGGCTGTGGCCGCGCGCACTGGGAGTACGAGGGCGAGCTCGACCGCTACGGCACCCCGATGGCGCTGATGCTCCTGCCGTTCTGGACCGATGGGTGCATCGGCTCGTCCGAAGGCCTCTACTTCGAGTCCTCCACCACGACCGCTTTCCACTTCCTCAACGCGTCGGAGGTGTCGGCGGCGCCGTCGAACCCCCAGCGCGACCTCCCCTACAGCGGGTTCAACCTGGAGGACGGGGTGGAGCACATGCGCCTCCTCGGCATCCGCTACTACATGGCGTTCTCCGCGGAGGCCGTGTCGGCCGCGGACGAGCACCCGGATCTCACGCGCGTCGCGTCCGAGCCGCCGTGGGCGATCTACGAGATCGCCGGTCACGGGATCGTGGCGCCCCTCGCCTACGAGCCGGCCGTGCTTGCGGACGGGCCGACGAAGGGCGAGGGCTGGCTCGACGTCGCCGTCGACTGGTACGAGGACCCGGCTGCGCTCGACGTGCCCCTCGCCGCGTCCGGGCCCGAGAGCTGGCAGCGCGTGGCGGTCGGCGAGGAGCCCGAGCGCATCCCGCTGGACGAGGTCGCGGTGAGCAACGTGGTCGAAGGTGACCTCGAGCTCTCCTTCGACGTCGATCACGTGGGCGTGCCGGTCCTCGTGAAGACGTCGTACTTCCCGAACTGGACGGCCTCTGGCGCCGACGGGCCCTACCGCGTGACGCCCAACCTGATGGCGGTCGTGCCGACGTCGAACCACGTCGAGCTGCGCTACGGCTACACACCGGTCGACGGGCTGGGCTGGCTGCTGACCATCGCCGGCATCGCCGGCCTGCTGCTCCTGAAGCGGCGGGGGCGGGTCGAGCTGCCCGAGCAGCGCGGCCCCCTCGTTGGCGAGGGCTTCGACGACCTGGCGTGGCTGGCACCGCAGCGCCTTAGCTCACCAGCGCCTTAGCTCACCAGCGCCTTAGCTCGCTAGGCGC
>CAYSAC010000309.1:0-4355 GCA_964428815.1 uncultured Acidimicrobiaceae bacterium
TCAACCCGGCCGAGGTCGAGCAACGTGTACCGCGCGTCGCTCTGCTGGATGATGCCGGTGACGATGTCGCCCTCGCGGCCCGCGTACTCCTCGTACTTGAGCTCGCGCTCGGCCTCGCGGATGCGCTGGAGCATGACCTGCTTGGCCGTCTGCGCGGCGATGCGGCCGAAGTCGTTGGGCGTGACGTCCATCTCCGGGCCGTACGGCTCGCCGTCCTCGTCGATCTCCTGGCCGAAGACGCGGATGTCGAAGGTCTCGGGGTCGATGGTGACCCAGGCGTACTCCTTGGCGCCCGGCATCCGCTTGTAGGCCGACTCGAGCGCGTCGGCGAGCGCGGCGAAGAGGATGTCGACGGTGATGCCCTTGTCCAGGGCCAGCGCCTGCAGCGCTTCCATCATCTCGGGGTTGCTCATGACGTGCGAGCTCTCTTCTTCTCGGTGGCGGTGGGGCGCGGCGGCGGTCCCCACTCGAAGACGGTGCGGGCCCGTTCGATCTGGTCGTAGCGGAGGCGCCGCTCGGCCAGGTCGCCGTGCTCGTCGAGCCGGATGGTCACGCCCTCATCGTCGGCGGCGAGCAGCGTGCCCGCGACGCGCCGGTCGCCCTCGATGTCGGGGAGGGCCTTGATCTTCACCGCGGTGCCGATGGCGCGGGTGAAGTGCTCGGGCGTGCGGAGGTTGCGCTCGAGTCCGGGGCTGGTGACCTCGAGGGTGTAGTGGCCATTGATCGGGTCGTGCTCGTCGAGCGCCCGCGAGATGGCGCGCGTGGCGTCGCCGATGGCTTCCATGTCGACGCCCTCTGGGCGGTCGACCGCGACCTTCACAACGCCGCCGGCGAGCTCGAGGTCGTAGAGGTCGAGCCCACGCTCGTCGAGAAGGGGCGCGACGATGGAGCGCACGCGATCGGCGGTGCTCATCGTGGCCCTCCTCCTCTCCCTTGCTCAGAACAAAGGCGTGGGCCCAGCCCACGCCTTTCCACAACGACTGGAACGAACGGAGGTTGGAGTATAGCCCTAGGAGGCAACGGTCCCGCAGCCGCGATGGGCCTCCCCCGTGAGAGGCTCGCCGCTGTGAGTGACCGTGATCGGGCCCTGTCCTTCGGGGCAGTGGCCGAGCTCTACGACAGCACGCGCCCGGGCTATCCCGAAGCGCTCATCGACGACGTGATCGCTGCGGGAGGACGCCCGGACCCTCGCATCCTGGAGGTCGGAGCCGGCACCGGGAAGGCAACCCGCGACCTGGCAGCCAGGGACGCCCAGGTCGTCGCCATCGAGCCCGACGAGGCCATGGCGGAGGTCAACCGCCGCAACCTTCCTGATCACGCCGATGTCGCACTGGTGATCGGCACGTTCGAGGACGTCGGACTGCCCCAGGACCCCTTTGACGTGGTGGCGTCGGCACAGGCGTGGCACTGGGTCGACCCGGAGATCGGCTTCGCAAAGGCCCGCGGCGCGCTTCGACCTCGTGGGCAGCTCGCCCTCTTCTGGAACAGCCCCCTTCGCATCGAGTCCGAGCTGCGAGCGGCGATCGACGACATCTACGAGCGGCTCCTGCCCGGTTTCGCCGGCGAATCGATGATGGGCGGTGGGCGCGTCTCCCACGCCCCGAGCCTCGACCCGTCGGCAACGCCCCACTTCGGCCTCGCAGACATCCGCACCTATGACTGGGACACCACGTACAGCACCGAGGAGTACCTCGGCCTGCTGCGCACCCACTCCGACCATGGCACCCTCCCGCCGGACCGGCTGGCCGAGCTGCTCCACGGCGTCGGCGACGTCATCGACGCTGCTGGCGGGTCAGTGCCCTTCGGCTATCGGTCGGTGCTGCTGCTCGCGACTGCTTCTGCCTGATGCGCGGCCGCGCACGCCGCTTTGTGGGAGGCCTCGACACGGCCGAGTGACCGGACGAGCCCGCAACGCTCGGCCTCGCTGAGGTGGGTGGTGAAGTGACGCTCGATGGCGTCGAGGTAGTGCGGCGCAGCCTTGCGCAGAGCGGCCCGACCCTTCGCGGTGATCGCCACGTGGATGGCCCGCCGATCTGTCGGATCCGCGGCACGGGCGACGAGGCCGGCGACCTCCAGCTCGTCGACGAGCCGGCTCACGCGTGATCGGCTGTGCACCACCCGCTCGGCGAGCTCCTGCATCCTGTAGCAGCCGATCGGCGCGCCTTTGAGCTCGAGCAGCACGTCATACCAGGTCAAGGGGATCAGACCAGAGCGCTCGAGGTCGCGCTCGATGGCGCGCAGTACGGCCGCTTGGGCCTGAAGCAGGGTGCGCCACGCCGCGTACCGGTCGGTCTCCACGGCGGGAATCCTAGCGACCGGGAATGTATGTGCGTCTGCACGCATTGAGTACGTGCAGACGCACACAACTGCCCAGGAGGCTCCCCCATGTCAACCACCGAGACAACCACTCCCACCCGCTCCGTCAACGGCGTCGAGGTCCCCGCCCCCGGCACCTGGACCATCGACAAGAGTCACTCGGCCGTCGCGTTCACCGGCCGCCACCTCATGGTCACGAAGGTCCGGGGCACGTTCCCCATCGCCGAGGGCGTCATCACCATCGCCGAGGACCCGGCGCAGTCGTCCGTCGAGGTCGTCATCGACCTGGCCGGCGTCGAGAGCGGCTCGGCCGACCGCGACGGCCACCTCCGGTCCGCCGACTTCTTCGACACCGAGAATCACCCCACCGCCACGTTCCGCAGCACCCGGCTCGTCTGGGGCGGCGGCGTCGAGGCCGGCCTGGAGGGCGAGCTCACGATCAAGGGCGTGACCAAGCCCGTCACCCTCGACGTCGAGTACGGCGGCGTCGCCGCCGACCCGTGGGGCGGCGTCCGCGCCGGCTTCTCGGCAACCGCGGAGGTCAACCGCGAGGACTGGGGCCTGGGCTGGAACGTCGCCCTCGAGGCGGGCGGCGTCCTCGTGAGCAAGAAGATCAAGCTCGAGATCGACGTCGAAGCCGTCCAGGCCTAGAGGCTGCACTAGTAGGCGCGGGCGCAGAAGGCGACGATGTCGGGCTCGTCCTCTGACTCTGGGAGGGAGCCGTCAGGGCGCTGGAGGCAGCGGACGGTCACCGACTGCTGCGCGAGCTCGGCCTCGCCGGCGGCACCGACGACCGACCAGGGCACGCGGGCGAAGCCGGACTGGGCCGCCTCGACCACCTCGGCCAGCGACGAGGCGTCCGCGGTGCGCTCGAGCCGGGCCTTGACCGCGCCGTCGAGCATCGCCGCCTGGATGTCCTCGAGCAACTTGGGCACACGGCTCGCGACCTCGGCGACCGGCACCGTCTGCTTGTCCTGGGTGTCGCGGCGGACGAGGGTGACCTCGCCGTTGGCCAGGTCGCGAGGACCGACCTCGATGCGCACGGGCACCCCCTTGAGCTCCCAGTCGGTCGCCCGCCGCCCGAAGGACGTGCCCGTCTTCGCGTCGAGCCGCGCCCGCACGCCAGCATCGGCCAGCTCGGCGGTGAGCGCCTCGGCCCGCTCCCCCGCGCCGTCCTCGTCGCGCACGAGCAGGACAACGCACTGGAGGTGCGCGAGCCGGGGCGGGATGCACAGGCCAGCGTCGTCGCCGTGGGCCATGATCAGCCCGCCGACCATGCGGGTCGAGACACCCCATGACGTCGTCCACGCGTGCTGCTGCGCGCCCGTGTCGTCGAGGTACCGGATGTCGAACATGCGGGCGAAGTTCTGGCCGAGCTCGTGGCTCGTCCCCATCTGCAGCGCCTTGCCGTCGCGCATCATCCCCTCGACCGTCATCGAGTTGATCGCGCCGGGGAAGCGCTCCTTGGCGGTCTTGCGGCCGGCGAGCACGGGGATGGCGAGCACGTTGACCTGGAAGTCCTCGTACACCTCGTGGAGGATGCGCGCCGCGTAGGCGCGCGCATCGGCCTCGTCGACGTGGACGGTGTGACCCTCCTGCCACAGGAACTCGCTGGTGCGGAGGAAGATGCGGGGCCGCAGCTCCCACCGCACGACGTTGGCCCACTGGTTCAGGAGCAGCGGCAGGTCGCGGTAGCTCTGCACCCACTTGGCCATGTACTCGCCGAAGATCGTCTCGCTGGTCGGCCGCACGACCACCGGCTCGGCCAGCTGCTCGCCGCCGGCGTGGGTGACCACCGCGAGCTCGGGGCTGAACCCCTCGAGGTGCGCCGCCTCCCGCTGGAAGTAGCTCTCGGGGATGAACAGCGGCATGTAGAGGTTCTCGGCCCCCGCCGCCTTGATGCGCTGGTCGACCTCAGCCTGCATGCGCTCCCAGAGCGCGTAGCCGTAGGGGCGGATGACCATCGTGCCCCGCACCGGCCCGTTCTCGGCCAGCTCCGCCTTGGCCACCACATCCTGGTACCAGCGGGGGAAGTCGTC
>CAYSAC010000310.1:0-4348 GCA_964428815.1 uncultured Acidimicrobiaceae bacterium
AACCAGGCGGTAGAGCAGGGGCCGGAGTACCGGGTCGCGCGGGCCAACGGCTCGCGCCCCCGCCGCTCCGGTGTTCGCGCGGCCAGACGGCGAGCGCTGGCGCGAGCTCGCGCGCCGGTTGCCCGAGGTCGAGATCGCGCCCCAGGCCGCGATCGACGCGCTGCTCGCCTGACCCGCGACTCGAGGCAATAGCAGTCGCATACGACAGGCATTGCCTCGAGAGCGCGAAACGACAGGTATTGCCTCGGGTCAGGTGAAGCGGGCGGGGATCCATGCGCTGAGGCGGTCGCGCAGCTCGTCGCCCGCCTCGGCCATGAGGTGGCCGGTCCCCTCGAGGATCACGAGCTCGCCGTGGCCGCCCGCGAGGTGGTGGACGACCTGGCTGGCCATCATCGGCAGGATCTCATCACGGTCGCCGTGCAGGAGCAGCAGCGGCGTGTCGCCCAGCGCCTCGGCGTCCTCGCAGCCGGCGGACTGGGTGGCGAGGGTGACGACGCCCGCGGCCCAGTCCCCCATCGCGATCGCGGTGCGCACCGCGATCGCGCCGCCGAAGGAGTGGCCGACGGTGACGAAGCGCTGCCCGCCGGTGCGCGCCGCGAGGTCGGCAGCCGCGAGCGCGTCCAGGGTGCTCATGTCGAGGTCGTTGGGCCGCCGGTACGACACGCGGATCGTCGCGATCCCGTGCTCCGTCGCCAGGCGCTCGCCGAGGTCGTGGAAGAGCCCGCCGGCGGGACCGAGCAGACCGCCCATCGCGCCGCCGCACATCACCACCACGTGCTCGGCCGTGGGGTCGCCGTGCCACAGCAGGGTCAGCAGGCCGGCCATCGTGATCACCTCGACGTGCCGCAGCGTCGGGCTGACGCGCACCTCTTGGCGGGCGACGGCGCCGAGCAGCTGGTACGGACCCTGCGCCATCAGCCCGGCGCGTTGTCCGAGGCGACGATCGCCTCCACCTCGATCTCGACCTTCCACGCCGGGTCGAGCAGCGCGGCGACCACGACCGTGGTGTTCGCGGGCCGGACATCGCCGAACACCTCGCCGTGGACCGGGCCGATGTGCTCGAAGTCGCTCGCGGCGACCAGGTAGACGCGCGTGCGAACGACGTCGGCGAACGACGCGCCAGCTTGCTCGAGCGCCTCAGCGATGATCTGGAAGCAGCGCCGGGCCTGGGCCGCGGGATCAGGGTCGACGGTGCCGTCCGGCCACTGCGGCGCGGTGCCGGCGACGAGGATGCGCTCGCCGACCCGCACCGCTCGGCTGTAGCCGACCACCATCTCCCACGGTGAGCCCGACGAGACGAGCTGGCGACGCTCGGACATGGGCTCAGTCTCCTAGCGTCAGCGCGTCGCGCAGCTCGCGCTTGAGGATCTTGCCGGCCGGGTTTCGGGGCAGGGCCTCGGACACCACGATCACCTTCGACGGCACCTTGAAGCCCGCCAGCCGCTCGGCCACGTGGGCTTGCAGCTCCTCCGCGGTGAGGACCTGGCCCGCCTTCGGGAACACGGCCGCCGCCACTTCCTCGCCGAGTCGCTCGTGGGGGACGCCGAACACCGCGGCCTCGTGGACCGCGGGGTGCTCGTAGATCGCGGCCTCGACCTCGGCGCAGTACACGTTCTCGCCCGCGCGCAGGATCATGTCCTTGGCCCGGTCCTCGACGTAGACGAAGCCGTCCTCGTCGATGCGCCCGAGGTCACCGGTTCGCAGCCAGCCGTCGACCATCACCTCAGCGGTCGCCTCCGGCTTGTTCCAGTAGCCGCGGATGAGCATCGGGCCCTTGAACCAGATCTCACCGCGCTCGCCGACCGGCAGCGATCGGCCGTCGGGGTCACGCGCGTCGATCTCGAGGATCGGCGTCGCCCGACCGGTCGAGGTGGGGTGCTCGATGTAGTCGACGCCGGAGTTGCCGGGACCGTACGCGTTGGTCTCGGTCAGGCCGTAGCCGATGCTGGGCTTGGCCGTCTTGAAGCTGGTCGCCACCCGCTTCACCAGCGTCGGCGGTGCCGGTGCGCCGCCGCCGCCGACGCTGACGAGGCTGGAGGTGTCGAAGTCGGCGAAACACGGTGACTCGAGCAGGTCCCAGCTCTGCGTGGGCACGCCGACGAAGTTGGTAACCCGCTCGCGCTCGATCAGCTCGAGGGCGCGCTCGGGATCCCACTTGTACATGATCACCAGCTTCAGGCCGCTGGCGAAGCACGACAGCATCACCGGCACGCACCCGGTCACGTGAAACAGCGGCACGATCAGGATGAAGACGGGCGGGAGGCGCGTCACCCGTTCCTCGTCCTCCGGCCGGCGGATGCGGTCGAGCGCGCTCTTGCAGCCGAAGCCGAGCAGCGCCTGCACGACCGCACGGTGGGTCGAGACCGCGCCCTTCGGCCTGCCAGTGGTGCCAGACGTGTAGAGGATCGTCGCGTCGTCATCGGGTCCGACGGTGACGTCAGGCATCGGCGTGCCGGGCACGACGACGTCCTCCCAGCTGTCGACCCCCTCGATCGCGCTCGCCCTTACCGAGATGGTCCGGAACCCGAGCCGTGCCGCCACGGACCGGCTGCGCTCGGCGCGCTCGCGGTCGGCGATGAGAACGGTCGCGCCCGAGTCCTCGAGCGCGTAGCCGAGCTCGTCCTCTGTCCACCACGCGTTGAGTGACACCGACACCGCGCCGACCGAGGTGACGGCGGCGAAGCTGATCACCCACTCCGGGTAGTTGCGCATGCCGATGGCGACGCGGTCGCCCTTGGTCACGCCGTAGCGGTCAACCAGCGCGGCCGCGAGCGCATCGACCCGCGCCATGACGTCCGCGAAGCTGAGCCGCTCGTCCTCGTAGACGATGAACGTCTCGTCACCGCGTGCGCGCGCGGTCGCGAAGACCTCGCGCAGGCTTGGCGGTGCGTTCTTGAACGCGGTGACCGTGACACCGTCGACGTCGATCGCCTGCGTCTCGAACCGCTCGCCCGGTGCGGTGATCTTGGCGGCCGCCTCCGCGTAATCGAGTGTCAACTCAGCCGTTCTTCGGGAGCTCGCGAAACGGCGTGGTGCGGTCGTTGCTCGGCTCCTTCGGCAGACCAAGGACGCGCTCGCCGATGATGTTGCGTTGGACCTGATCGGTGCCGCCGTAGATCGGCGGGGCCTGCGCGAACAGGGCCATCTCGGTGACCATCGCGTTGAACGGGTTCCCGGTGGCCGCATCGAGCTTCTTGCGATCCTCGCCTTCGTAGGCGTGGAGCATGCCGTAGCCGCCGAGGATGCGCAGCCCGAGGTCGCGCGACTGGCGGACGATCTCGCTCATCGAGAGCTTGGCGATGTTGCCGGCACCCGGCAGGTCCTGTCCCTGCGCTTTGAGCGCCTTCTGCCGTAGGCCGGTGTAGCGCGCGATCTCGTTGGCGCTGTGCAGCTTCATGAGGTCCTGGCGGACCGAGGCGTCCGCGAGCTTGCCGTTGGCCTTGGCCAGCTCGACGAGCAGCTTCTCAGCGGCGCCGAACATGCCGCCGGCACCGCCACCGCGACGGCCCCCGCTGCCGCGTACGAAGTCGCCGGCGCGCTTGTCGAGGTCACCGGCAATCGTGCCGGCCATCGCGGCGGACGCCGCCGCCGTCCCGCCACCCGCGCCGAGGCCGGCCCGCTCGTGGGCGAGGGTCGTGTTGGCGACCGCCCACCCGTTGTTGAGGCCGCCGATCATGTTGGCGTCGGGCACGCGGGCGTCGGTGAGGAAGACCTCGTTGAACAGCGCCCGTCCGGTCATCTCCTTGAGCGGCCGCACGTCGGCGCCGTCCTGGTGCATGTCGATGGCGAAGTAGCTGATCCCCTGGTGCTTGGGGACGTCGGGATCGGTCCGGGCGATGAGCATGCCGAGGTCGGCGATCTGGCCGGCCGACGTCCAGACCTTCTGGCCGTTGACGATCCACTCCTCGCCGTCCTTCAGGGCTCGGCACTGCAGGCCGGCGAGGTCAGAGCCCGCGCCTGGCTCGCTGAAGAGCTGGCACCACGCCTTCTGGCCGGTGACGATGTCGCGCACGTACAGGTCGATCTGCTCTGGCGTGCCATGCGTCGCGATCGTCGGTGCCGCCAGCAGCAGCCCGAGGCCACCGGGGGCGTCGAGCGCACCGAACTCGGCGATGGTCTGCTGCACGCGCACGCCATCGGAGCGGGACAGGCCCTTGCCGTAGGCGTTCTCCGGCAGCGTCGGCGCGGCCCAGCCGCTCAGACCGAGCCGCTCCCACCACTCACCGACGGTCAGGTCGGGATCCCAGCTCTCCTGCAACCAGGCCGTGACCTGCGCGGTCACGTCGTCGGTGGCGGTGCTGGTGCGGTCGAGGGTGTCGGCCATCGGTCCCCCTGGGTGGCGCTGCGG
>CAYSAC010000311.1:0-4343 GCA_964428815.1 uncultured Acidimicrobiaceae bacterium
CGGCGAAGCGCCGCCACCCCTCGGCCGAACCGAACCGACCGCCGATGCGCTCGTGGGCGACAGCGAGCAGCAGGAGCAGCAGCCCGATCAACGTCGCGAACGCGAGCCCGAGCGCGACGCGCGTGGCGGTGCCGAGGTGGCGCAACCCGGGGTTGACCGTGAAGCCGACGATCGTGATGACCGGCAGCACGAGCCAGCCGGTGAGCCGCTCGAGCACGACCGAGGCGAAGGTGCCCGGGCTCTCGCCGGTGTCGCGCGCGAGCCGGCTGACCCGCAGCACGTCGCCGCCGATCGTCGTCGGCAGCACGTTCGAGACGAACTGGCCGGCGAGGTACAGCGACAGCAGCCGCCTGAGCCCGGCGCGCAGACCGAGCGCCTCGAGCACCTTCTGCCAGCGCAGCGCCGACAGCACGATGCCGGCCAGGGTCAGCAGGACCGCGCCGGTGAGCCAGAGCGCCGTGCTCAGCCCCCACGCGGGCACAACGTCGGCAGCCTCGAAGGAGGGGACGCGGGAGACGAGGAGCGCCAGCATGGCGACACTCACCACGATGCGCAGCACCAGCGACATCGCCTGTTTCCGGTTCACATTCGCCCTCGCATCTGCCCGTCCTGTCTCGGACACTCTATGGGTCCCGCCTGCTGGACAGGGCACTAACGTCTGGCTGCGCTCGCGGCGCCGGCCGCCATCGGCCCGATCGTCCGGGAGGTCTTCTGTGCTCCGCAAGCTGCTCCTGCTCATCGCAACGCTCATCCCTACCCTCACGGCCTGCGGCGATGCCGCTGCCGTCTCCCTCGGCGACGCCGCCAACCGCACGCTGGACGCCGCCACCGCGCGCTTCGAGGCGTCGATCTCCTTCGACGACCTGGTGCTCCACGCCACCGGCGCCTACGACCTCGTCGCCGGCCGGTCGTCCATCCAGCTCGACGTCGGTGACCTGCTCGCCGGTGTTGGTCTGGCCGAGGGCGACGAGCCGCTCGAGATCGTCGTCGTCGACGGCGACGACACCTACATGCGGTTCGGCCTCTTCAAGCAGCTGCTCGGTACCGACGGTTGGGTGCGGGCCGACGGCGAGCGCGTCGCCGGCCTGCTCGGCGCGGACGCAGGCCGAGCGACAGCGGGCGCGAGCCCGACCGTGCTGCTGCGCGCGCTCGTCGGCGCCGCTGACGTCGAGACCGTCGGCGCGGACGATGTTCGCGGCGTCGCGACCACGCACCATCGCGGCACCCTCGACCACGACGGCCTCGGGATCGTCACCGAGGCGCGGGACCGCGAGGCGCTGAGCGCGCTGCTCGAAGGGCTCGAGGACGGCGAAGAGCTTGTCCTCGACGCATGGGTCGACGACGCCGGTCTCGTCCGCCGCGTCGAGCTCGCCCGCGACGGCGTCGCCTTCGGGGTGGAGCTGTTCGGCTTCGGCGACGCGGTCGACATCGAAGTCCCGCCACCGGATGAGGTCACCGAGCTGCCGGGCGGTGGCCCGTGAAGCGCAGGACGGTCACCGCGGGCGAGGATCTAGAAGCTGAGGAGGCGCTGGCTGCGCCGCATCAGGAACGCGCCACCGAGGGCGACGAGGCCCAGCGGGATGGCGAGCATCCAGAGCATGAGGGCGATGCCGGTCGGCGGGTCGCCCTTCACGTCGGCGACGCGGCGCGTCTCGATCTGCGGGGCGACGATCACATCGTCGAGCGATGGTGCGTCGGAGAAGCCGGCGTCGAACGCGGTGTCGGGCGCGCCAACTGCCGGCAGCGAGAGGTCAGGGTTGCCCAACTCGGGGAGGTCGCCGGTCGAGCCGCTGCTCGGCAGCGCTGCTGGGGTCGGCGTGCGACCAGCCGGCGTGGTCGGCCGCGGGGTGGCGCCGGTGAAGCCGGGCGGCAGGCTCTCGAACGGGTTGGGCAGCACGTCGGTGGCCCACGTGAGCTTGAGCCGATAGCCCAGGTTGGTCCCGGAGGAGTTGCCGATGTAGATGATGAAGTTGCCCTGCGGCTTGAACATCGCGATGCGCTCGGGCTGCGCAGTGCCGTTGCTGGCGTAGGCGAAGCCGTCCTCGTCGGGACCGGAGCCAGGCACGAGCGGGTCGTTGACGATGTACATGTCGAGGTCGTTGACCGTGAACTCGCCGAACAGCGGAACGTTCTGGATCTCCTGGGTCTCCCAGATCAGCTCGATCGTGACGTAGTACTCGTCGAGCTCGGTGATGCCGACCGGCGCTTCGATCGTGAGGGGGATCGCGTCGCACGTCGTGGCCGTCTCGCAGATGCCGCTCTGGTAGGCGGTGCTCCCGTCGACCTGGTTCACGGCCACGTTGCCGATCAGCGCGGGGTAGACCAGCTCCTTCACGTCGTCCTGGTGGATGGTGATGCGCTCTTGCGTGACGGCGCCGGCGCCGGGGGCGAGGGCGGTGGCGAGGAGCGCTCCGACGAGGCAGACGGCGAAGCCTGCAGCGGAGATGCGGGTGATGGCGCGCAGGGACATGGGTGGCCTCATAGCTCGTTCGGGTCGGGCGGGGCGGCGTTCAGCTGGAAGCTGGAGCCAAAGCCCAGGCACTCGTCGGTGGGTCGGAACGCATCCATGACGTTGCCAGGCGGCGGCGTCCCAGGGGGCTGGCGCTTGTTGCCGATCACCCGGAAGCAGCCGGGCGCGGTCTCGTCGATGTTGGCTTGCGGGTCCCACTTGCCGAGGACGTAGTCCTTCACGCAGGTGTAGTCGCCAGGGTCGTAGTAGCAGGACGGGACCTGGAGGTTGTTGCTCGGGATGGCGGGGATGGCGTGGAAGCCGCGGTCGATCGAGGTCGGCCCGAGGCGGGGGCCGGCGACCTGGATGCCGATGAACAGCTGGCGCAGGTTGTTGTAGTAGTCGCAGCCCGAGCGGAGGCCGTCCTGGCGGGGCACGTTGGGGTCGACCGAGCGCTGCGCCTGGAAGCAGATGCGGGTGTACTCGTCCTTGGGGATCTGGCCCTCGTTGCTGACCACCACCGCGTTGGTCCACACGTCCTGGTCCTGGCCGTTGCCGCCGCCGTAGCCCTGCTGGGCGAACTCGTTGTCGGTCAGACCGTCGCCGGCCACGATCCACTCGGGGAAGTAGTTCAGCTGCTTGGCGGCCCTGGTGTAGTTGGTCTCGAGGCCGCCGGGCCAGATGATGGTGGTGACGCCGGCAGCCTGGAACTTCTGCATGGCGGTGATGGCGTACCGCTTCGAGGTCTCGGTGTCGACGGTGTAGCCGGCCTTCGGGAACGTCTCCGGCTCAGCCGCGAGCTTGCCTTTGCACTGGTCGAACCGGGACATCACCTGGTCCTTGAACCGGCGCAGCGTCTCGTACCCGCTGTCGGTGGTGTAGACGAGGCCGAACTTGCGGGGCTTGCCCATGAACTGGTCGCTGTGGTCGACCACCGGGTTGGCCACGTACTTCCCACACAGCACGGCGCCGAACTGCTGGGCCTGGATCTCGAGCGACGGCGGGAAGCCCCACACGAGCTTGGGATAGCGGGAGAAGAACCGGCCGTCCTGACCGACGAACGAGCCGAAGTTGAGCACCCCCCGCTTGGCGAGGGAGTCGACGAGCGCATCGCCGCCGCCCTCGAAGGTGGAGTAGTCGATGGCCGCGAACGGCTGCACCTGCCGGTAGATCTCGGCTGCGTCGGCTCGCCGGGTCTCCGGCGACGAGTTGGTCGCGTTGGTGCCGAAGTAGATGAAGAAGTGCACGTACCGGCCGTAGGTCTGGTACCGCTCGTTGAAGTAGGTCTGCCACAGCCGGGCACCGCGGATGTCCTGGCACTCCTCCTGCTTGGGCTTGTCGTTGACCAGATCGATCATCTCGGTTTGGGGGCAGGTCTCCGTGCCCCGGCTGGTGCCGACGGTGCCGATGTTGCCGTCCTTGTAGAGCACGATGCGGATCTCGTCGCCCGTCACGCCCTGGTAGGTCTCGCCGAAGTTGTCGCCCTCGAAGAACGCGACGCACGGCGGGGCGAGGGGGTCCTCGGTCTGGCGGGGCGGGTTGCCGACGCAGCGGAACCTCGATGGGTTCGCGCCGGCGCCCGGCGGGAGCCGCGGTGGCAGGGTGGCACCAGGGCCGCCGCCCGCCGCGCGGGTTGCAGGAGCCTCTGGCTCGCACGCGCCGCGCGAGAGGCCAGGTCCCACGCACCGATGCCGGCCAGCAGGCCCACGAGGAAGCGCTGCCAGTGGAAGAGCTCGTCGCGCTCCTTGGCCAGGTTCAGGCGGCTCAGCGCGAGGTAGGCCACCCAGAGCAGGAACGCCGCCACCACCTGCGTGGTGAGAAGCCGCGAGAGGCGATCGTCGCGCCGGCTCATCACCCCCATGCCCCAGAGCCCCAGGGTGAACGCGAGCCCGGC
>CAYSAC010000312.1:0-4332 GCA_964428815.1 uncultured Acidimicrobiaceae bacterium
GAGCTGTGGGCGCACTACGCCGATTTGTCGCTCCAACGCTGGACAATCCCTGTGCGGAGGTACATGGGTCTCCGCCACTCCCGCGACAGCGCGATGCGATGCTCGTATCTGTGCCGCTGCGGTGAGTGGGCCGACCGCCCAAATCGAGAGCTCCGTGCGCGGTCACTGCCCGATCTGGGGCGCTGGTGGCGACCGGCTTCCCGTACTGAACGTCGACCTTGTGGCGTTCTGAACGGCGCGCCTTCAGCAGCGGTATATGCGCTCCGCGTTGGCGGCGAACAGCTTGTCGCGTGCGTCGTCGTCGAGCCGGGCCGTGACGGCGGCGAACGTGGAGTAGAGCTCGTCGAAGGTGCCGTGCATGCCGTCGACGGGGAAGTTGCTGGCGAACATGCAGCGGTCGACGCCGAACGCCTCGATGGCGTGCTCAAGCCACGGGCGGAACGACTCCACGCTCATGGTCCCGAGCGGCATCGCCAGCCCCGACAGCTTGCAGACGACGTTGTCGCCGAGTCCAGCGAGCGCGTCGATGCCCACCTTCCACAGGGCGTACTCCTCGTCAGAGCTCGATCGGGGCCACCCGGCATGCTCGACCACGACGACGAGCTCGTCGAAAGCCGCGAGCCCCGCGGCCGCGGCCTGCAGCTGATCGGGATGGGTCATCAGCTCGAACAGCAGGCCCCGGTCCTCGAGGGCGCGGAGCACGTCGTGAGCGGGGAGCGGCCCATCGAAGACACCCATCGGCCGAACCCCGCGGAAGCGGGAGGCGGCCATCTGCTGGTCGAGCAGCGCGGCGGCCTCGGCCACCGAGTCCGTCGGCACGATGCCGCCGACGATGGCGTCGGGGTGGCCGTCGATCTCGGCTCGCTGGTCGAGCTCGAGTGTCTCGTCGATCGAGTGGCGGCCGGTCGCGGCGGCCACGTTCACGATCTTCTCGACGTTCCACCCGGCCGACTCGGCCATGTACGTCGGCACGTCGAAGCGGCGCGCCATCCCGGTGACGTCACCCATGTTGAGCTGCTGCCGCCCCGACAGGTACGGGTACCAGTCGGTGCGGGCCGGATCCCACAGGTGCACGTGGGCATCCACCACGCGGGTGGGCTTCGTGGTCATCCGACGATGCTCCGGAGCGTGCCGTCGAACCACTCGGGGATCGTGGGACCGCCGAAGGTGATGCTCGCGCTCGGCCGCGGGTGGCTGCGCACGCCGAACCATCCGGTTCCCGCCACCAGCTCGGCACCCGACAGCGCTTGGGTGTCCGGGCTGCAGAGCAGGTGGGCCACGAGCTCGCTGACCGGTTGCGCACCGTCGGCCCATGGCGTCTCAGCGCTGACCGCGAACGCCGCGACGCGATCGCTAGTGGCGCCCCGCGCCGCCCGGGCGTTTTGCGTAGCGGACTGGGCGCGGCTGCGCCCGCCCGCGGTGGTGGCATCGGTGAGGGTCACCAACCGGAGCGGACGCTCGGCCTGAGCGGCGTAGTCGGAAGTGGCCCGGGCCCAGCCGGCGTCGGTGTGGATCTGCTCCACGATGCCCGTGTGCTCGGCCAGCACTCGCTCCCAGTCGCTCGAACCGCTGGTCGCCGCTGGGCCTCCGGTGAGGGCGAGGACGATCGCGTCGAGCGGGCCGATGCGCTCGGCGGTCGCTGCCAGCGCGTCGGTCGCGCCCTGGAACCCGGAGTCGATGCCACGGACGTCGACGAAGCCGCAGGCAACCCCCCGGGAATCGAGCGCGGCGGAGACGGCCGTCCCGACCTCGGGGCGATCGGTCACCACTGCGCATGTCTGGACGACGGCGGTCCGGGCGTCGCCCGCGCTCGTCTCGTCGAAGATGGCGCCGAATCGGGAGTTGCTCCCGCCGTTGGTCGCCTGGTTGGCCTCGGCCGGGGCCAACGCTCCGGTGGTGACGGCCTCGAGCACGTGAGGCAGGGAGGTCACGCCATCGGAGCGCACAACCTCGAGGAGCCGAGGCTCGTCGATCACTGCGATCTCCGACCCGCCGGCGAAGATCACGCGGCCGCTGCACCAGGAGAGGGCGTCGTCCACGAGGTGGGCACCCAGCGGCCCGAGCTGCTCGGGTGTGGGCATCGACGCTAGGGAGAGACCGCCAGTGGCCGACGGCGCCGAGGCCTTGTCGCTGCCGACGGCGCTCGCCGGTCGGGCGCGGTTGAGCGCGGCGGTCACCATGCGGGTGGCGGCGATTGGTGACATGGCGTTGACGACCACGCCCGGCGGCGCGCACCGACCCAGCTGCCAGGTGAGCGAGGCCACCGCGCGCTTGGCACAGCCGTAGGCACCCGTGTTGGCCGGACGCCACCCCGAGCCGGAGGTGACCCCGAGGATGCGACCGTGGCCGGCAGCGGACATGATCGGCATAGCGGCGTCGAGGATGTTGAGGTACCCGTCGAGGTGCACGGCGAGCACGTCGAGCCAGTCCTGCTCCGTGCCCTTTGCGAAGCTGGTGGGCCGGGTGATGCCGGCGACGTTCACCACCGCGTCCAGGCCGCCGAGCTCGTCGACGAGACCAGCGAAGAGGCTTCGCACGCCGTCGCGGTCGGTCACCGATACCGCCGAGGCGCGGGCCGAGCCACCGGCGGCGACGATGCGCCCAGCGGTGGTCTCCTGTGGGGTGGGGAGCTGCTCGGAGCCGTCGACCGACACGAGCGGGTCCATGGTGACGACGAACGCGCCGGTGCGGCCGAGCTCCTCCGCGATGGCGGCGCCGATCCCGCCGCCGCCGCCAGTGACGACGACGACGCGCTGACGCTGGCCCGTTGTCGCGGCCGCCGTCACGGTGCGTCGGCCCGTGAGTCGAGCTCCAAGCCCTCGCAGCCGCCATCCGTGAGCCACTGCTCGAGCAGGTCGCGATACGCGAAGTAGTCACCCCGGCCACGGCCGTAGTTGCCGTTGCGCGGGTTCATAGCCTCGGGGTGGCCTTCGAGGTTGATCCGGGACGGTGTGCAGGCGGCCATCACCGAGCTCGCATCCACGAAGGAGTCGACGATCTTCTGGGTCCACTGCTCCTCGGCCTCGGTGCGCACGTCGAACACCTTCGCGCCTCGCTTCTCGAGCACGCCCACCGCACGACCGACGAACTCGGCACCGAGCACGGCGAGGTGGGTGTAGTTGACCGTCACCACGGCCTGCTGGCCGGGTGCGGGCATCACGAACATGTTCGGAAAGCCGCGGCTCATGATCCCGAACAGGCTGGAGGCACCCTCGGCCCACTTGTCGGTCAGGCGCACGCCGCCCCGACCGACGATGTCGTGACCCGCGCGACGGAACAGCGGCGTGAGCTCCGCCTCGAAGCCGGTGCCGTAGACGAGGCAATCGACGTCGTACCGATGACCGCCCACGACCGGGCCCTGCTCGGTGATGCGGTCCATGCCGCTGGGGCAGTCGACGAGCGTGACGTTGGGGCTGTTGAACGCCTGCAGGTACTCGTCGTGAAAGCAGGGACGCTTGCACAGGTAGCGGTAGTACGGCTTGAGGATCTCGGCCGCGTCGGAATCGCTCACGAGCTCCTCCACGCGCCGACGGTGCTCCTCCATGATCCCGTAGTCGAGCTCCTCCGCGCCGCGGAGGTACTCCTCGATGGGCATGCCCTTGTGCCTAGGCGGGTGCTGTACGGCGGCGTAGTGGTGCGTCCACCCGTCGTCGGTGAGATCCACGTCGACGGGCCGGCCCAGCATGACGGTCTCGAAGTTGTCCATCCGGGCCTGGTGCCAGCCGGGCTGCAGCCCATCGGCGAAGTCGGGCTCGGTGTCGCGGTTGCCGCGCACGCCCACGGCGGACGGCGTGCGCTGGAACACGTATACGTGCTTGGCCGCCGCCGCGAGCGGGGGGAGGCACTGGATGCCGGTGGCGCCTGTTCCGATGAGGCCCACGACCTTGTCGCCGAGCTTCGAGAGCGGCTCCCCGGGAGCGCCACCGGTGTACTCGTAGTCCCAGCGTGCCGTGTGGAAGGAACGCCCCCCGAACTGCTCCATGCCCTCGATGGCCGGCAGCTTCATCAGGTTGAGGATCCCGACGGCCAGCACGTAGTAGCGAGCCGTGAGCTGGTCGCCGCGGTCGGTTTGAATCCGCCAGCGAGCGGCACCCTCGTCCCACGCCGAGTGAGTGAGGCCGGTGTGGAAGAGGGCGTCGGGCACGAGCTCGTACCGGTCCGCGATGGCCTGCAGGTGCAGCCGGATCTCCTCGCCGGACGCGTACCTGTGCTTCGGGATGTAGTCGAGCTCCTCGAGCATCGGTAGGTAGATGTACGACTCGACGTCGCACATCACGCCCGGGTAGCGGTTCCAGTACCAGGTGCCGCCGATGCCGCCGGCCTGGTCGATGA
>CAYSAC010000313.1:0-4322 GCA_964428815.1 uncultured Acidimicrobiaceae bacterium
AGATGGAGAAGGTCGCCAACCAGGTGTACCTGCTCACGCCGACCAGCGTCGAGGTCTCGGCCGAGGAACGCCGCCGCCTGCAAGAGCGCGGCTTCCACGACGCCTAGTGGTCTGTCACTGATGGGGATCATCTGCCTGGCTGGCAACCTCTACCTGGTTGCCGTCTTCGCCAGGATCCTCTTCAGCTGGATCCCGATCACACCGGGGACGACGCTCGCCAGCATCCACTCGGTGCTCTACAACGTCACCGAGCCCGTCCTCGGCCCCGTCCGGCGGGCGATCCCGCCGATGCGGATGGGGGCGATGGCGCTCGACCTGTCGCCCCTCATCGTGTTGATCGGCGGACAGATCCTCCTGGGCGCGATCTGCTGACGGTCCGCGAGGGGCCGCGAGAGCGGTGGCTACCATCGTCGCCATGGAGATGTCCCGCGACGTGATCGAGAGCTTCCAGTTCCGTGAGGCCCGCAAGGGCTACGACATGCGGGAAGTCGACGAGTTCCTCGAGAAGCTGGCCGTCGCCTTCAGCCAGGTCGAGGAGCGGGCGCGGGAGGCCGACCAGCGCGCCGAGGCCGCGCAGGCGCGCGTCGCGGAAGCGCAGCGCCGGGTGGCCGAGGCCGAGCGCCGGGTCGCCGAGGCCGAGTCGCAGCCCCGCTCGGCTGAGCACGACGAGACCGAGACCCTGCGGCGCACGCTGATCCTCGCCCAGCGCACTGCCGACGCCGCCATCAAGGAGGCTGAGGAGCACGCGTCACGTGTGCGGGCCGAGGCCGACGAGCTCGCGCAGACGACGCGAACGCAGGCCGAGGACGAGGCGCGGCGATCGGTGGACGACGCGCGCCAGCAGGTGCTCGACGAGCTCCAGCAGCTCGAGTCGGTCCGCGACGCGATGCGCGCCGACATCGAGCTGCTCGAGCGGCACCTCGAAGCGCAGCGCGAGCACCTGTTGGCGTCGGTCGCCGAGCTGCAGCGGACGATCGACGATCCGCAGAGCCTCCGACTCGCCGAGGCTCCGGCGCTGAGCGGCGCCGTCGCGCCCGACGTCGCGCCGGTGTGGGAGCCGGACGACTTCGTCGCCGTCGAGGATGCGCCCCGAGCGGTCGCCGAGCCCGAGCCGTTCGTCCCCTTGAGCTTCGGCGACGTGCCGAGCGCGGCGGAGCCGGCCGCGGACCAGGAGAGCGGATGGCTGCCCGACGGCGACGCGTGGACCGCCGTCGCGCCCGTCGCGGAGGTGCCGGATGCCGCGATCGACGACGCCGGCCCGCCCACCCAACCGGTCGACATGCTGGCCGAGCGGGAGGCCAGCGACGACGAGTACCTCGCCGAGCTGCGCAAGGCGATGACCGACGACTCGCCGCTCGGGCCGCGGGACGAGGACGATCCGCTCGGTTCGGGCGGCTTCTTCGATCAGGAAGACGATCGGCCCGCACGCTCGCGCTTCGGCCGCCGCCGCTGACCGCGCACATTCGACGGCGCCTGCTCGCGGGTGCCTAGGATGGCCGCTCCACAGATCCTGATGGGGAGATAAATTCGTGCTGGTCCTGTTGAGCTTCTTCCTCGTCCTCGTAGCGACCGTCCTGTTGGTCATCGGTCTGCTTGACGATGGGGGCCTCGGGCTCATCTACATCTCCATCGCATGCAGCGCCATTGCCGCGCTGGTGCTGGTGATTGCAGTGCGCATGGCTCGTCCGAAGGACGAGCGCGGCGCGAGTGCCCCCGAGCCGCTGGCACCCGAACCCGTGCCTGCGGGTGTAGGAGCGGCCACAGTCGCCTCGGGCCCACCCACGGTGGCGTCTGGCGCGACCGAGGGCGACGAGTGGCTGGCCGGTGACCAGGACGAGTGGGAAGAAGACACCACCGAGACCTGGACCGAGGAGGACGAGGAGGTCGACTTCCCGATCGCTGAGTACGACAGCCTCACCGTCGCGCAGGTCATGCCGTTGCTCCCGCGCCTGTACACCGACGAGCTCGACGTGGTGGAGGCGCGCGAGCGCGAGGGCAAGAGTCGAGCCTCGATCCTCGCCAAGATCGACGAGCTGCGCGGCGCCGGAGGCGCGGACGAGGCCGAAGAGGAGGTCGCGGCGACCGACGACGCGTGGGATGACGACGACTTCTTCCCGATCGAGGACTACGACGCCCTGTCGGTCGGGCAGATCCGGCCGCTGCTCGGCGAGCTCGAGCCCGATGAGCTCGAGGTCGTGCGCCAGCGCGAGGCCAACGGTGCCGCCCGCGCCAGCATCCTCGACGACATCAAACGTCGCCTCCCCAAGAAGGCAGCCCCGTCCAAGCGAGCCCCGGCCAAGAAGGCAGCAAAGAAGGTCGCGCCGACGCCGATCAAGCGCGCCGCCCCCGCGCGCAAAGCGGTCCCGTCGAAGAAGGCAGCGCCGGCGCGCAAGGCCACGCCCGCCAAGAGGCCCGCGCCGGCCAAGAAGGCTGCGACCAAGAAGGCAGCTCCGGCGAAGAAGGCCGCGAAGAAAGCCGCCAAGAAGCGGTAAGGCGTGCTTCTGGCGTGTGTTAGCGCGCTCAGCAGGCTGTCGCACGCCAGATCGATCAGCCGGATGCGCGGGTGATGGCGACGCTGACGGCTTCGCCCTCCACCGTCACCACGTGCTCGCCGCCGGCGCCCAGCTCGAGGCTGGTCGCCAGCACCTCGCCGGCGATCCAGTCGCGGTGGGCCTCCACCGCTGGGGCGATGGCGTCGGGAGCGGCGAGCGTGACGGTCACGCGGTCGGCGATCGCGAAGCCGAGCTCTTTGCGGAGATCGTTGAGCGCGCGCACGAGCTCGCGGGCGAGGCCTTCGCGGCGCAGCTCGTCGGAGACCTCGAGGTCCAGCGCGACCGCCCAACCGGCGTCCTCGGCCAATGCGAAGGACTCGTGGCGGGTGGCGCGCACCTCGACCTCCTCGGCGGTCAGGCGCTCACCCGCGACCTCGACGTAGCCGTCGGCTTCCAGCGCTCGCTGCAGCTCGGCGCCGTCCGCACCGGCGAGGGCCTGCTTGACCTCGTTGACCTTCTGGCCGAGGCGCGGGCCGAGCAACCGGAAGTTGGGCACCACCGTCCAGTCCATGAAGCCGGACAGGGTGTCGACCCGCTCGAGCTGCTTGACGTTCAGCTCGGTCGCGATCTCCGCGAGCACCTCGGGTGACAGCGCGACGCCCGGATGGACCAGGAGCGCGCGGCTGAGCGGCTGGCGCACCTTCACCTTCGCGTCGGTGCGGGCGGCACGGCCGAGGGCGACGAGCCGGCGGGCGGCTGCCATCTCGACCTGCAGCGGCCGGTGCAGATCGCCTGACGGCTCTGGCCAGTCCGAGAGGTGTACCGAGTCGCCGTCGGTGAGGGTCGTGTAGAGCTCGTCGGCGAGGAACGGGCAGAATGGCGCGAGCATCTGCGCGGTCGTGACGAGGCAGCGGTGCAACGTGGCGTGGGCGGCCGGATCGCTGCTCTTCCAGAACCGCGGCCGTGAGCGCCGCACGTACCAGTTCGACAGGTCGTCGACGAAGGCGGCGAGGCGGGTCGCGCCACCGAGGGCGTCGAAGTCCTCGAGGCTCTCGGTGACGGTGACGATCGTCGCTGCGAGCTCGTCGAGGATCCACCGGTCGAGCACGTGGGTCGGATCGGCCGGCGAGCGCTCCGGTTCCCAGCCGTCGAGATCGGCGTAGGTGGTGAAGAAGCTGAAGACGTTCCAGAGCGTGAGCAGCGACTGGCGCGTCGCCTCGCGGATGCCGTCCTCGTGGACGCGGCGCGGCGTCCAGGGCTGTCCTGCCGAGAAGAAGTACCAGCGCAGCGCGTCAGCGCCGAACTCGTTGAAGATCACCCACGGGTCGATGACGTTGCCCTTGGACTTGGACATCTTCGCCCCGTCGGCGTCGACGATGTGGCCGAGGCAGACGACGTTGCGGTACGGCGTCTGATTGAACACCAGCGTGTTGACCGCGAGCAGCGAATAGAACCAGCCGCGCGTCTGGTCGATGGCCTCGCAGATGAAGTCGGCCGGGAACGCAGCCTCGAACGCGGCGCGGTCGCCGAACGGGAAGTGGTGCTGGGCCGACGGCATCGAGCCCGAGTCGAACCACGAGTCGAGCACCGGCGGGAGGCGGCGAGCGATGGCCGAGCACCCCTCGACCGGGCAGGTGAAGGTGAGGTCGTCGACGAAGGGACGGTGCAGGTCGAGGTCAGCGAGGTCAGCGAGGTCGCGGCCAGCGTGGCCTGACAGCTCGGCGACCGACCCGACGCAGGTGTCGTGGCCGTCGCGGCAGCGCCAGATGGGCAGGGGCGTCCCCCAGTAGCGGTCGCGCGACAGCGCCCAGTCGACGTTGCCTTCGAGCC
>CAYSAC010000314.1:0-4313 GCA_964428815.1 uncultured Acidimicrobiaceae bacterium
AGCAGCCGCTCGCCGATGATGTTGCGCAGGATCTGGGTCGTGCCGCCCATGATCGTGTAGCCGGGGGCGTAGCAGAGGTTGCGGGCGACGCGGCCGCCGAGGTCGGGCTCGGCGAGCAGCGCTGCCGGCCCGACGGCTCGCGCGCAGAACGACGCGACGCGCTGCTCGAGCTCGGTGCAGAAGGTCTTCGTCGCGGCCGAGAAGCCCTTCGGCGCCTGGCCGAGTACCTCGCGCAGCACGAGCAGGCGGCCGATGCGGTAACCGGTCTCCAGGGCCGCGACCTCCTGGCGCACGATCGGGTCGTCGGCGTCGACGAGCCCGAGGCAGTCGCGGTAGAGCGTGCGGTTCGAGACGAGCCGGTCGATGCCACCGCGCTCGTGCTCCATCTGCCGCATGACCTGGCGGAACGAGCCGTGCAGCTCACCGACGAGGTTGCTCGCCGGCACGCGGACGTCATCGAAGAAGACCTCGCAGAAGTGGCGGTTGCCGGTCATGTCGACGATCGGCGTCACCGAGATGCCTGGTGATCGCATGTCGACGAGCAGCTCGGACAGCCCGGCGTGGGGCGGTGCGTCCGGGTCGGTCCTGGCGATGAAGTAGCACCAGTCGGAGACTGCCGCGCCGCTCGTCCAGATCTTCTGGCCCGTGACGACGAAGTCGTCGCCGTCGCGCTCGGCCCGCGTGCGGATGGCGGCCACGTCCGATCCGGCGTCGGGCTCGCTCATGCCGATGCACCACGACGCGGTGCCGGCGAGGATGCCGGGCAGGTGCTGCGCGCGCTGGTCCGTCGTGCCGAACTGCAGCAGCGTCGGGCCGATCTGGCGATCGGCGAACCACGATGCCGCCACTGGCGCGCCGCTGCCGATGAGAGCCTCGAACACGACGAAGCGCTCGAGCGGGCTGCGCCCTCCGCCCCCGGCCTCGACCGGCCAGGTCATGCCCAGCCACCCGCGCGAAGCGAGCTCGACGGAGAAGGAGCGGTCGTGCCCGATGATCCGGGAGCGAGAAGTCCAAGGCGCGGACGATATCTTGCGGGACGTGCTGATCCGCAGGGTTCGCGACGACGAGAGAGCGGCGCTTGGCGCCATCACCGTCGCCGCATACGCCGCGATCGAGGGCGTCGTGCTCGACGATGAGTACGTGGAGGAGCTGCGCGACGTCGAGACCCGCGCGCGCCATGCCGTCGTGCTCGTCGCCGTGGACGACGACGGCACCCTCCTCGGCTGCGTCACCTACGTGGCCCACCGGTCGTCCCAGTACGCCGAGCACGAGGTCGGAGGGGCGGCGAGCATCCGCATGCTCGCAGTCGCGCCCGCGGCCCAGGGCCGCGGCGCCGGCCTCGCGCTCGTCCAAGCGTGCATCGACCGCGCTTGCCAGGCCGGCTGCTCTGACGTGCTCCTGCACACGACCCGCTGGATGCAGCACGCGCACCGCATCTACGACCAGCTCGGCTTCCAGCGCGCGCCGGAGCTCGACTGGCAACCCACGGCCGACGTGGAGCTTCTCGGCTACCAACTCCGTCTCGTCGACTGAACGACGCAAGAATGTGATCTTCAGCGGGTCAGGACGATCTTGCCGAGCTTGCCGCCCGCGTCGAAGTGCTCATAGGCCGCCTGCGCGTCGGCCATCTCGAACGACGCGGCGACGGGGACACGCACCTCTCCGGCAAGGACCGCGCTGAGCGCTTGGTGCTCGACTCGACGGGCGGCGTCGGCCTTCTGCTCGAGGGGGCGGGCGCGCAGCGTCGACGCGTAGATGCGGCCCCGCTTACCCATGAGCGCGAGCAGGTCGAGCTCGGCCCGGGCGCCGGCCCCCACCCCGATGATCGAGATGCGTCCGCCGGTCGCCAGCGACTCGATGTTGCCGGCCAGGTTCACTGCGCCGACGAGCTCGAGGATCACGTCGTACGGCCCGCGCTCGACGTACTCGTCGGGTGCCACCACTTCGATGCCGGGGACGAGCGCGCGCAGCCCGTCACGGTTGGTCTCGTCCCTCACGGTCGCGAGCACTCGGGCACCGGCGGCCTTCGCCAGCTGGACCGCCATCGTGCCGACGCCGCCGGCGGCGCCGTGGACGCAGACGTGCTCGCCCATCTGCAGCCCGCACTGCGTGAAGAGCGCGTCGTGCGCGGTCGTGACGTTCTCCGGCAGGCCGCCGGCCTCGTCCCACGGCAGGCCGAACGGGACCGGCATCGCCGCCCGCTCGTGCACCACCGCCCGCTCAGCCTGCCCAGCGCCCCCGACCACGGCCATGACGCGGTCGCCCACGGCGAAACGGGAGGCACCAGGACCCAGCTCGATGACCTCGCCCGCCATCTCGAGGCCGGGGATCTCAGGCGGGTAGCCCGGCGGCGGCGGGTAGAACCCCGCCCGCTGGAGCAGGTCGCCCCGGCACACGCCCGCGGCGCGCACGTCCACCAGCACCTCGCCCGTGCCCGGTTGCGGATCGGGGCGCTCGCGCCACTCGAGCCGGCCGTCGACGATCGTCACCGCATGCATGGGGCCGAACCCTAAACCCGCGCATTTCAACCGAGGGAGGTGAGGATCTCCTCGCGCCACGGGCGCAGGTTCGGGCGCAGCGCCGCCGGGGTCCGGCCCAGGCGCGACGGTGAGGTACTGCCCGTCGTAGCCGCGCGCCTCGTAGGTGCCGGTGCCGTCGTCCCAGCACCACCAGTGCCGGCCGTAGCGGGCGCCGTCGTCGTCGGTGGACAGGGCGCGGGCGCCGTCGTCGGTCCAGCCGTCCGGCAGCAGGTCGCGCCCGCGGTCGAGGTAGAGCTGGCCGAAGCGGGCGAAGTCGCGCGCGGTGGCGAACAGGTACGACGACGCGATCCATGAGCCGGCGCCGTCGAGCTTTGGCATCGCGGACCCCATCTCGAGCGGGTCGAGCAGGCGGCGACGCAGGAAGCTGACGTAGGCGTCGCTGCGGCCGACAGCGTCGGCGACCATCGCGGACGCGATGTTGGTCGTGCCGCTGGAATAGCAAAAGCGCGCGCCGGGGGCGTGGTCGGCAGGCAGCGAGCACGCGAACGCGGCGGTGTCGCGCCGTCCGGCGCCCCACAGCATCTCCTGCACGTCGGAGGGCTGATCCGGCTCGTACTCCTCGCGCCACGCGAGACCCGACCGCATCTCGAGCAGGTCGGCCAGCGTCGCGCCATTGCCCGGGCCGACATCGTCGAGCCGCAGCGTCCCATCGGCGACGCACAGCCCGATCACCGCGTGCAGCACGGACTTCGCGATCGACCAGGACGGCAGGGTGGTGTCCGGTCCGATCCCGGAGCCGTACCGCTCGGCCACGACCTCACCACCCTGCACGAGGAGGACCGCGAGCGTCGTGCCGTGCCGCTCGTCGGCGAACGCCTGCTCGAAGAGCTCGTCCAGCGGACTGACCGCTCTAGCGCTGGCCGATGGGGACGTAGTCGCGCGCAGGCTGCCCGACGTAGAGCTGGCGTGGCCGGGCGATCTTCTGGTCCTGCTCGAGCAGCTCGACCCAGTGCGCGAGCCAGCCCGCGGTGCGGGGGATGGCGAACAGCACGGTGAACATCTCGAGCGGGAACCCCATCGCCTGGTAGATCAGCCCCGAGTAGAAGTCGACGTTCGGGTAGAGGCGCCGGCTCGTGAAGTACTCGTCGTTGAGCGCGACCTCCTCGAGCTTGAGCGCGATGTCGAGCAGCGGGTTCTTGCCCGTGATCTCGAAGACCTCGCCCGCGATCTGCTTCACGATGCGGGCGCGCGGGTCGTAGTTCTTGTAGACGCGATGACCGAACCCCTGGAGCCGGCCCTCGCTCTCCTTGACAGCCTTCACGAAGGCGTCGACCTGATCGATCGACCCGATCTCGGTGAGCATCCGGATCACCTGCTCGTTGGCGCCGCCGTGGCGCGGCCCGTACAGGCCGGCGGCCGCGGCCGCGGTGCAGGTGTACGGATCGCTGTGCGAGCTGGCGACCACGCGCATCGCCGTCGTGCCGCAGTTCTGCTCGTGGTCCGCGTGCAGGATGAAGAGGACATCGAGCGCCTTGGCGAGTGCGGGGTTGGCGTCGTAGCGGGGCTCGGCGATCTTCCACATCATCGACAGGAAGTTGGCGCAGAAGCCGAGGGAGTTGTCGGGGTAGACGAAGGGCATGCCCACGCTGAAGCGGTGGCAGGCGGCGGCCAGGGTCGGCATCTTGGCGATGAGGCGCACCGTCTGGCGGTAGCGGTTGTCTTCGTCGCCGATGTCCTTGGCGTCGGGGTAGAAGGTCGACAGGGCGGCGATGGCCGACACCAGCATCCCCATGGGGTGGGCGTCGTGGTGGAAGCCCTCCAGGAACCGCTTGC
>CAYSAC010000315.1:0-4309 GCA_964428815.1 uncultured Acidimicrobiaceae bacterium
ATTCGGCGCCGAGGTGAAGCGCCGCATCATGCTCGGCACCTACGCCCTCTCGGCCGGCTACTACGACGCCTACTACGGCAAGGCGCAGCGGGTGCGCACGCTGATCATCCGCGACCTCGAGGCCGCGTACGAGCGTTTCGACGTGCTGCTCTCGCCGACGTCGCCCACCACCGCGTTCTCGTTCGGCGACAAGACCGCGGACCCGCTCACGATGTACCTCAACGACGTGTGCACGATCCCGTCCAACCTCGCCGGCCACCCCGCGATGTCGGTGCCGTACGGCACCGGTGACGACGGGCTGCCGGTCGGTGTGCAGGTGATGGCCCCGGCGATGGGCGAGGTCACGATGTTCCGCGCCGCCGCCGTGCTGGAGGCGTCGCTGTGAGCGAGTGGGAGATGGTGATCGGGCTCGAGGTGCACTGCGAGCTGGCGACCCGCACGAAGCTGTTCTGCGGCTGCCCCAACCAGTTCGGCGACGAGCCCAACACCAACGTCTGCCCGGTGTGCCTCGGCCTGCCCGGCTCGCTGCCCGTCGTCAACGGCGAGGCCGTCGAGATGGCCATGCGGCTCGGGCGGGCCCTGAAGTGCAGCGTCGAGCCGTCGGTCTTCGCCCGGAAGAACTACTTCTATCCGGACCAGCCGAAGGACTACCAGGTCAGCCAGTACGACAAGCCGACCAACGTCGACGGCTGGCTCGAGCTGCCCGATGGCAAGCGCGTCGGCATCGAGCGAGCCCACATCGAGGAGGACACGGGCAAGCTCACCCACGTCGGTGGCGGCGGGCGCATCCACGACGCCGGCTACTCCCTCGTCGACTACAACCGCTCCGGCGTGCCGCTCGTCGAGATCGTCGGCCGCCCCGACCTCCGCACCGCGGACGAGGCCAAGGCCTACGTCAACGAGCTGCGCGGCATCCTCCTCGCGACGGGGGTTTCTGACGCCAAGATGGAGGAGGGCTCGCTGCGCGTCGACGCCAACGTGTCGGTGCGCAACGACCCGGACGCGCCGTTCGGCACGCGTTGCGAGGTCAAGAACCTCAACTCGTTGCGCTCCCTCGGTCGCGCCATCGAGTACGAGGCGAAGCGCCAGATCGAGCTGCTCGACTCCGGCGACCGCGTACGGCAGGAGACGCGCCATTGGGACGAGGCCGACGGCCGCACCGGCACGCTGCGGGTGAAGGAGGACGCGGAGGACTACCGCTACTTCCCGGAGCCCGATCTGGTCCCGCTCGCGCCTGACGCGGCGTCGATCGCGCGCATCGACGGAGCGCTCCCGGCGCTGCCGTTCGACCGCCGCGCCCGTCTCGCCGAGGCCGCATCGACGACGCCGGCCGCGGTGGCGATCGCCGTCGAACGGGACCTCGATGAGCTCGCCCTCGCCGCGATCGCCGCGGGCGCTGACCCAGCCCGTGTGCTCACCCACGTCGAGCACGACCTCGCCGTCGAGGGCGCGGCCGGTCTCGACCCAGCGCACCTGGCCGAGCTCGTCCGGATGGAGGGTGCCGGCGCGCTGACCGCGACGCAGGCGAAGCAGGTGCTCGCCGACGTCGTAGCGACCGGGCGCGACCCCAAGGCCGTCGCCGCCGAGCGGGGATACGAGGCGATGTCGTCCGACGCGCTGGCGACCGCGGTCGACGAGGTCATCGCGGCCAACCCCGACGAGTGGGAACGGTTCCGCTCCGGTGACGAGAAGGCGCGCGGCAAGCTCACCGGCTACTTCGTTGGCCGGGTGATGAAGGCCACCAAGGGTCAGGCCGACGGCGGCGCCGTCACCGCCCTCCTGCGCGAGCGCGCCGGTTGAGGCGGGCGCTGCTCGTCCTGGCGCTGCTCCTCGCGCCCGCCGCGTGCGGCGACGGCGACGGCGATCCGGCGACGACAACGACGACGACGGCCGCGTCGACGACGGTGCCGAGCTTCACGGGCGACGCGGGGTCGGCGTTCTGCACGAATTCGAACCTGCGCGGCGGCGTCCCCGACCCGTTCGCGGGCGCGGCGGCGACACCCGAGCAGCGCAGGGCGTCGTTCGCCGCGGTGCGCGCCGCGTTCGATGACATCGCCGCCGACGCGCCGGAGGAGATCGCCGCCGACATCGGCGCGGTGCGCCAGGGCCTCGACCTGCTCGCCACCTACCTCGAGGGCTACGGCTACGACCTCGACCGGGCCGCGGCCGAGGGCTCACCCGAGGAGCGTGCCCTCTTCGACGACCCCCGCTTCGCCAGCGCCGGCCGACGGATCGCCGCCTACGTCGACCAGGTCTGCCAGCTCGACCCCTGACCAGCAAAAGGGTCGGGTGCGGCGGCTGCCGGTGGACTAGACCGGCTCGCCATGGCCATCGAGATCCGCAACATCACGTCCGAGGAGCAGCGGGCCGCCTACGAGATCATGGCGATCGTCTTCGGCGACTCGATGACCGAGCAGCTCTACGAGGACGAGGCCCTGATCGCCGAGCTGGACCGGTACTTCGCCGCGTTCGACGGACCGGTGATGGCGGGGACGGCGGCGTCGTACTCGTTCGAGGTCACCGTGCCGGGCGGGGGGCGGCTGCCGATGGCTGGTGTCACCAACGTCGGCGTGGTGGCCACCCACCGGCGCCAGGGTCTGCTGCGCCAGATGATGACCGTGCTCATGGACCAGGCGGTCGAGCGGGGCGAGCCGATCGCCGGGCTCACCGCGAGCGAGTCGAGCATCTACCGCCGCTTCGGCTACGGCATCGCCGCTCGTCAGCGCAGGGTCGAGCTCGAGTCCGGGCGCGGTGAGTTCCTGGTGCCGCCCCGGTCCGGCGGCGTCGTGCGGATGGCGACCGAGGGCGAGGGCGCCAAGGTCATGCCCACGATCTGGGACCAGGTCGGCGCGGTGCGGCCCGGCTGGGTGACGCGGACCGAGCTCTGGTGGGAGCTGCAGGCGCGGGACCGGGAGACGTGGCGCGACGGCGCGTCGTGCCGCCGCATCCTGATCCACGAGGGCGCGGGCGGCCCCGACGGCTACGCCACCTACCGGATGAAGAACGAGTGGAAGGACGGCCTGCCCCAGATGCAGGCGCGGATCATCGAGCTCGTCGCCCTCGACCCGGAGGTCGAGGCCGCCCTGTGGCGCTTCCTGCTCGACCTCGATCTGGTGATCGAGGTCAACGCCAACAGCGTCGCCGTCGATCTCCCGATCGTGCACCGCCTGGTCGAGCCGCGGCGCTTCAAGCTGCGCCGTGAGCGCGACCACCTCTGGCTTCGGCTGCTCGACATCCGCGCCTGCCTGCGGGCGCGCGCCTACGACGAGAGCGGCACCGTGGTGCTCGAGGTGCACGACGGATCGCGCAGCGGCGGCGGCCGCTTCCGGCTCGACGCCAGCGCCGACGGTGCCTCCTGCGAGCGCACCTCAGAAAGCGCGGACCTGACCCTCGACGTCGCCGACCTCGGCGCCGCGTACCTCGGTGGCACCCGGGTGGACCATCTCGCGGCAGCGGGGTTGGTGGATGAGCACACCCCGGGCGCCATCGCGAGCGCCACCCGCCTGCTCGCCTGGCCGCTCGCGCCCTGGTGCCTCAACGACTTCTGAGGTCGTCCCGAGGCAATACCTGTCGGATCCAGCTCTTGAGGCAATAGCCGTCGCATGTGACCGCTATTGCCTCAAGTCGCGGAGCCTCGCGGCGCTGTCCGATCCGGCAACCGGCACATAGACGACCAGCTGCTCACCTGGCCGGTCGAGCAGCGACAACCGGTGGTGGTCGAACTCGAGCCGCCCCGCTCGTGGGTGATCGAACACACGACGGGTGGTGACGAACGGGGCGACGTCCTTGGCCGCCCAGAGCCGTGCGAACTCAGGAGAGGTGGTACCAAGCCGTTCGATGAGCTCGGCGATCTCGGGTGCATCGGGCCAGTCGGTGCGGTGGAGCCGGAACTGCGACACGAGGCGAACTGCCTCTTCGTCGTGGTCGACCATCAGCGACTTGAGAGCCTTGTCGCAGAAGACGAGCTGGAGCAGGTTCGGCGGCGCGTCGCCCGCGCGGCTGAGCCCGGCGAACAGCGCCGCCTCCGACTCGTTCCACGCCGTCATGTTCCACGTCCTGTCCAGGAGGTAGGCGGGGTTTGGGTCCAGCGCGGCCAGCAGCTGCAGCAGCGACGAGGGGATCGTCAGGTCCGGCGTGTCGTGTCGATCCGATCGAAGGCCAGCCAGCGCGAACAGGTGTGCACGCTCGGCGTCGTCGAGCCGGAGCACGCGTGCCAGTGCGCCGAGCACCTCGGCCGACACCGAGTGCGCCTTGCCCTGCTCCAGCCGTGCAAGCCATGACATGGTGACCCCGGCCATGGAGGCCACCT
>CAYSAC010000316.1:0-4302 GCA_964428815.1 uncultured Acidimicrobiaceae bacterium
TGCAGGGGAGCCGGCGCAACGACGACGGCACGGTGACCACGCCCGACGGGTTCATCGAGGCCTATCGCCAGTACGTCGCCGCCGGTTGGGGCGGCGTTCCGTTCCCGCCGGAGTACGGCGGCGGCGGCTTCCCCTGGCTCGTCGGCGTCGCCATGCAGGAGATCCTGACCGCCGCCAACATGGCGTTCTCGATGGCACCGCTGCTCACCCAGGGCGCGCTCGAGATGCTCCTCACCCACGGCGACGAGGAGCAGAAGGAGACCTTCCTGCCGAAGATGGTCTCGGGTGAGTGGTCGGGCACGATGAACCTCACCGAGTCGGAGGCCGGCAGTGACGTGGGCGCGCTGCGCACCAAGGCCGTGCCGGCGGATGACGGCACCTGGCGCATCAGCGGCACGAAGATCTTCATCAGCTACGGCGAGCACGACATGGCCGACAACATCGTCCACCTCGTCCTTGCGCGCGTGCCCGACGCGCCGCCCGGCACCAAGGGCATCTCCTGCTTCATCGTCCCCAAGGTGCTCGTCAACGATGACGGCAGCCTGGGCGCGCGCAACGCGGTGACCTGCCTGTCGATCGAGCACAAGATGGGCATCAAGGCGTCACCCACATGCGTGCTCGAGTACGACGGCGCGGTCGGCTACCTCATCGGCGAGGCCAACTCCGGCATGCGCTACATGTTCACGATGATGAACAACGCTCGGCTGTCGGTCGGGCTGGAAGGGCTCGCGCTCGCCGAGCGGGCTTATCAGCAGGCGCTCGCGTACGCCGGGGAGCGACGCCAGGGCCACGCCATCGGGGCGCCGGCGGGGGAGCAGAGCCCGATCATCGAGCACGCCGACGTCCGCCGCATGCTGCTCACGATGCGCGCGCTCATCGAGGCGCTGCGCTGTCTGATCTACGTGAACGCGGAGTCGCTCGATCTCGCGGAGCGCGGCCTCGACGACGCGACGCGCACCTCGCGACAAGAGCTGGCCGACCTGCTCATCCCTGTGTCGAAGGCTTGGGGGACCGACATCGGCGTGGACGTCACGTCCCTCGCCGTCCAGGTGCACGGCGGGATGGGCTACATCGAGGAGACGGGTGTCGCGCAGCACTACCGGGACGCGCGCATCGCGCCGATCTACGAAGGCACGAACGGCATCCAGGCGATGGACCTCGTCGCCCGCAAGGTTCCCATGCGTGGCGGTGCCGTGGTCCGCGAGCTGCTCGACACGATGGCCGCGACCGCTGCCTCGCTCGACGGTGCGGGGGACGAGCTGGAGGCCAGCCGGCGCGAGCTCGACGACGCCATCGGCGCGCTCAGGGAGGCGACCGAGTGGCTGCTCGCGCAAGGTCGTGCGGATCCGGTCGACGCGCTGGCCGGCGCCACGCCCTACCTGCGGCTCTTCGGCCTCGTCACCGGCGGCTGGCTCCTCGCGCGATCCGCGCTCGCGGCTGGCCGGCGGCTCAGCGAGGGCGCAGCCGCGGAAGACGAGGCCCTGCTGCGGCAGAAGATCGTCACGACCCGCTTCTACTGCGAGCAGCTGCTGCCGCAGGCCCGCGCGCTCGTCCCCGCCGTGACGGCAACGGCGAGGGACCTCACCGCCGCGTACTGAGCCCGGCGATCCTGCGGCATCTATCGACGGTCGTCGTCGACAACTGCCACAAGAACGCGGGGTTTCAGACCATCGCTCGGCCGAGGTCGTCGAGGTAGCTGCGGCGGCGCACGACCCGCGCCAGCCGGTGGTATGGGTGGAACTCCGACAGGTGGCGGGGTGAGCTCGGCGGCGGGAACAGCAGCAGCTCGCGGACGTCGTAGGCGATCGAGTACACCCGCACGCGGTCGATCTGGCGGGCGAAGTCGAACAGCGAGGGGTGCTCCTCCGCGAGCCACCACGGCACGTCGACGTAGTCCTCCGCCTTCGTGAGGTGCTCGTAGTCCTCGGCGACGTGGAGGTACGGGTGGGCGCAGAAGCGCAACAGGATGTCGAGCTCGAGGTCGCGTGGCGCAAGGCGGGCCCACTCGAAGTCCAGCATCGCGGTGATCGCGTGGCCGTCCCACAAGACGTTCTCGAACGTGAGGTCGCCGTGGATCAGCGTCGTCGACGTGAACGGTTCGAGCGCGTCCGCGCCCGCCTCCACGATCTCGACCGCCTCGCGCAGCAGGATCGGGTCGACGTGCTCGAGCGAACGGGCGCGGTCGAGCGCGTCGAGCACAGGCGCCACGGCCGGGCCGGCGGCACCGACGCTCAGCAGCTGGGGCAGGTTCTCGATCGGCGGCAAGTCCACCGTGCACTCCCACGAGTGGAGGGCGCGCAGCATGGCGGCAAGCTGGCGGATCGCACCCCGCCGCTCGTCCCTGGTCATCTGGGGCCAGGCCCGGCTGAGGGGCTGGCCTGGCAGGCGCCGGAGCACCAACCAGTCGCCACCGGTCTCACCCCCGTAGGCGAGGATCGTCGGGTAGCCGACCTCTCCCGGCAGGGCTTGGCCGAGGATGGCCTCGCGGCGCAGGCGTTGGTTGGCGGCACGGTTGACCCGCACGACCTGCTCCCGGGTGAGCCAGACCTCGTTGGTCACGCTGCTGGCCCGCTCCAGCGGCTCGTTCTCGTCGAGGCCCGCGCCTCTGAGGGCGCGGCGCGCGCGCACCTCTGCCAGAGCGTTGCCTTGCGATGCACCAGCCAATGTCATGTCCCCTGGGATGTTCGGCCTGCGACGTGCCGGACTTGACCGGCTCGACGGTAATGCTCTGTTAGGACGGCTCCGGAGATCTTCGGCCACGCTTCCAGTGCCCAGTCGCCGAACTCGCGGTCGCTGATGCAGGCGCAGGCGATCCCGGCGTCGGGGTCGACCCACAGGAACGTGCCTGATCCACCGAAGTGGCCGAAGGTCCGGGGACTGCCGTTTGGAGCCGTCCAGTGCGGTCGCTTGGCGTTTTTGATCTCGAAGCCGAGGCCCCACGCCATGGGCTTCTGAGGACCGACGCCGGGGAGGACGCCGTCGAGGTCGGGGAACACCGGCGCGGTCGCCTCCGCGAGGGTCTCGGGCGAGACGAGGGTCGGGGCGAGCAGCTCGCGTGCGAACAGCAGCAGGTCGGCCACGTTGGAGTGGACGTCCTTGGCCGCCGACCCACGCAGGTCGGTGGACGTCATGCCGAGCGGCGCGCACACGGCCTCCGACAGGTACGCGTCGAACGCGATGCCGGTCGCCACCTCCAGGTGGGCGGTGAGCGCCTCGAAGCCGCTGTTGCTGTAGATCCGCCGCTCGCCGACGCCGGTGATGGGCGCGTTGCCCTCGAACGGCAGCCCCGACGCGTGCGCGAGCAGGTGCCGCACCGTTGATCCCGGCGGACCGGCTGGGTTGTCGAGCGCGATCGACCCCTCCTCGAGCGCGACCAGCGCCGCCAGCGCGGTGAGCAGCTTCGTCACCGATGCGATGCGCACGACCAGCTCGATCTCGCCCTCGGTGGCGATCGTGCGCTCCGAGTCGGTGACGCCGATGGCGGCGTGTTCCGCGCCCCACTCGTGGATCTGTTCGAGCGCCCTCAATCGAACTCGGTGACGAGGTGCTCGTAGATGCCGAAGCCCTCGAGGCCGTCGCTCATGAGGCGCATCGGTGCCTCGTGCACGACCACCGGCTCGCCCTCAGCGGGCCGGACCGGGATCGCCATGCCGTCGCCGGTGCCCTGCACCGAGACCGTCGAGCCGTCGTCCAGCGTGAGGTGCAGCTCGTAGGTGCCGGGCGCGCCTCCCGCTGTCGGCTGCATGTCGCGCACGGCGCCGGTGATGAAACGGTCGGCGCCGCGATCGTGCACGAAGCCGTTGATCGACACCGACCCGTCGTGCTCGTGCACCTCGAAGAGGTTGAACGACCGCTCGGTGCCGAAGAACCCCGTCACCCAGTGCCACTGGTGGAGGCCGGCCCAGTGCCGGTAGCCCCACGAGTGGTCCCGCTGGCCGACGCCGTCGAACGCGATGCGGCGACCGGCGATGACGAGGTCACCGCGCACGGTGCAGCTCTGCTCGTAGTGACCCCACGCGACCGCCTTGGGAAGCGGGGCGACGCCGTCGTCGTAGTGCACTGCACTGCTGAAGCCGTCCCACTCGAGGTGGGCGAGGTTGCCCCCGTCGGACAGTTGCACAGCCCACGTCTGGCACGACCGCACCATCCTGTAGGAGAGCCCGTCGACGGTCATGACATCCCAGTCGGTCGCGGGCAGGTGGTCGAGGGTGCTGCCGTAGGCGTAGCTCGGCGTGCCGTCGAGCCAGACGACGAGGCCCGCGGTCACCTCCTCCTTGTTGGCGAGCACCGCGATGCGCGTCA
>CAYSAC010000317.1:0-4287 GCA_964428815.1 uncultured Acidimicrobiaceae bacterium
GATCAGTAGGTGAGCTTCTTCTCGAAGTGCAGCTCGGCGCGGGCGAGGACATCTGCGATCCGCACCCCTGCATCGGCGTGACCGTAGGTGTTGTCACCCTCAGGGCGCCCGCTCTCGAGGTGCTTGCGTGCGGCCCGGACGATCTCGTCCCGGTCATGGGCGACGTCGATCACGTTGCCGCCGCGATCGCGGCCATCTTGGCGGCTACCGATGTTGACCGTCGGAACCGCGAGGTACGAGCACTCGCGGATGCCGACACTGGAGTTTCCGATCAGGCAGCGGCTGTTGATCAGCACCCGCAGGAAATCCGTAGGTGCCATGTTCTTGAAGAAGTGGAGGTTCGCTGGCTGGCGCTCCTCCCGGAAGCTTCGGATGCCGTTGGAGGTGGCGTCCGCGCCTGCGTCCACGTTGGGCCAGAACCACATCGTCGGCAGACCCAGCTCGTCCACCGCGTAGAGCGTTTCGACCACCTGGCTCCGGGCCTGCTCGAACTCGGTCGTCACCGGATGCTGCATGACCACCAAGTAGCCGTCGCTCAGATCGAGCGACGCACCAACCCCGCCGTACTTCTCGAGTGGGTCGAAGTCCAGCTCGGGTCGCGCCAACACCTCGGCCGCGAGATCGATGGAGGGGCAACCAGTCACATGGACCGCGTCGGGTTGCTCTCCCATCCGGATCACGCGAGCGGCTGATCGCTCGGTCGCGACCAGGTGAAGGTCCGCCAACTTGGTGATCGCATGGCGAACCTTCTCGTCGATCGAGCCGGTGACCTCCCCACCCTGCACGTGACAGAGAGGGATGTTCATGTACGCCGCCGCAACCGCGGTCGCCATCGTCTCGTAGCGGTCGGCGACACTCACCACGACATCGGGTTGGAGGTCGTGCAACGCAGTGGCCAGCTCGAGCAACCCGATGCCGGTCGTCTTCGCCATCGAGGTGGGATTCTCGCCCTCGAGGACCATGAACACCTTGCGATCGATGACGAAGCCGTCGGCTTCCACCTGCTCGATGGCATTGCCGTAGCGGTCGAGCAGCGCCGAGGCGGCGACGATGAGCTGCAGCTCCAGGTTCGGGTGATCTCGTATGGCCAGCAGAGCTGTCTTGATGCGGCTGTAGCTCGGGCGCGCCGTCACGACGACGCAGACCTTTCGCGGCGTCACGTGGCGGGCTCCAGGTCATCTTCGCTCACCAAGCTGTCCGCCGGGATCGCTCGCCTCGTACGACGGCCGACGAGCTCCGGGATGCGGGCGGCCGGGATACCTGTCCCCGGCTTCTTGGCGACGAGGTCGCCGACTGTGAGCGCGGCTCCTGCCTCGATGTCGACGGCCGCGACGGCGCTGCGGGTGAAGAGCTCGCGCATAGGCGCCATGTCCTGCGCGATGCGGTCCTTGTCAACGGGGTTCGCCATCGCCCGCTCGACGAACCGCACGCCCTCGACGAGCTGAGCGAGCTCTGCCGTGGTGACCGAGGCGGGGACATCCGGGCCGAACATCTCCCGGGAAAGGGTGACGTGAACCTCGATGACATCGGCGCCGAGCGCAGCCGCGGCGAGAGCTGGATAGATCGTCGCCGAGTGATCAGACAAGCCGACCCAGCAGTCATACCGGGATCGAAGCTCAGCCAGGACGTTGAGGCCGACCTGCTCAGGGGGACACGGGTAGGCCGTGGCGCACTGGAGGACCGCGACAGGAGCGCCGGCATCACGAACGCAGCGCACCGCCTCATCGAGCTCGTCATAGGAGCTCATGCCGCTGGAGAGCAGGACGGGTGCACCGCCCTTGGCCATGCGGCGCACCAGCGGCAGGTTGCCGACCTCGCCGGAGGCGACCTTCCACGCAGCCATGTGCAGGGCCTCGAGCAGCTCGATCGCCTGCACGGAGAAGGCGGAGCTGAGAAAGAGCAGGTCTCGCTCGGCTGCATGGTCTGCAAGACCGGCCCATTGCTCGTCGGTGAACTCCATTCGCTGCCAGTACTCGTAGCGTGAGCCGTCCTGGCGGCTGAAACGTACCCGCCACGGCTCGGCTGGCGTGCTCTCCACCGCTGCGATGTGGGTCTGAAATTTCACCGCGTCGGCTCCTGCGAGAGCGACGGCGTCGATGAACGCATGGGCCTGACCCAGACTGCCATCGTGGGTCTGTGAGACCTCGGCGACGGTGAGCGCGCCTGGCTTGGCCAGCAGATGCGAGCGGAGTCCGTCACCCGTCGGTGATCCCGCCGTCCCCATCCCGGCGATCCTATCGAGGGACGGGTGCCCCGCCGATACCGCGCTGCGCGACAAGCCAACTACAATCGTCGGACTAGGTCGCCACGCCGGTCCGGGGCGACATCCAGATCGGCGGAAAGAGGCCACCAGGTGGAAATCGACGGCGCCCCGGAGCCGGGGGAGATCCGCCACACCCTCCTACGGCTGTGGCGAAGGAAGTGGTGGGTCGCCGCGCCCGTCGTCCTCCTTGTGGCCTTCTCACTCCTGAAGTCGTTCCGGGCGACCGAGCTCTACTCGAGTCAAGCCAACGTGCGTCAGGCCGACCCGAACAGCTTTGTCGTGTTCCAGACCCAAGTCGGGCGGGCTCCCAACCCGGAGCGCGAAACCGCTACCCAGATCGAGCTCGTCCGCTCCGCGGCCGTCGTCGATCTCGTACGGGAAGCGCTGGGTCCACGGTTCGGACGGATCGCCGGCATCCGTGCCTCCTCCATCGGCGCCACCGACATCCTCCGGATCGAGGTCACCAGCGCCGACCCCCAGCTGGCGCGAGATGCTGCCAACGCCTTTTCGAGCGCGTACCTCCAGCAGATCCAGGCCACCCAGGTCGCTGCGCTCGAGCAGCAGGCGAACGAGCTCTCGGAGTTCAACGACCAGAACCGCGAGCGGGTCGTGGAGCTCGGCAGCAGCTTGACCGACCTCGACGCGCAGATCGCCTCCCTAGAAGCGGCCGAACGCTCATTCAACCCACCCGCTGACCTTCGGGCGCGCCTCGACACGCTGCGCAGCGACCGCCAGCTCGCCGAGACCCAGCGGGCGTCGCTCGTCTCGAGCATGCAGAACCTGGTCGAGCGCGTCGACCAGTTGCAGGTGGAGGCCAACGCTCGCCGCCAGATCGCTGGCCAGGTGCTCAAGCCCGCAGAAATTCCAGACACGCCGGTAAGCCCACGCACGCTGCGTGACGCATTGCTCTACGCCATGATCGGCGGGCTGCTCGGCGTTGCGCTCGCAACTGGACGGGAGGCCTTCGGCGGCAAGCTGCGCGACGTCGAGTCCGTCCGTGCTGCCGCTCCCGAGCTTGCGGTGCTCGGTACGCCGATCCAGCTGAAGCTGAACAAGCGCCCGGCGCCAGCCTCATCGCTGGTCACGCTCGGTGACCAGGGTGATCACGCGGCACAAGAGGCGTACCGGGCGCTCCGGACGTCGATCCAGCTGGCAGTCCCCAACGGCGCCACGCTCCTGGTCACCAGCCCGACCGAACGGGAAGGCAAGACCACGACGGTGGCCAACCTCGCGGGAAGCCTGGCCCTCGCAGGCGCCCGCGTGGCCATAGCCTGTCTGGACCTGCACCGGCCCAACGTGCACAAGCTGTTCGACCTGCCCAATGACAGGGGACTGACGTCTGTGCTGTTGGGCCACCACAGCCTGGACGAGGCGCTCCTCCCGATCGATGTCGGGGGCGGAAGTCTCCTGCTCCTAGCCTCGGGCCCGCTGCCACCCAACGCGGCGGAGGTCATCGGTTCGGATGCCGTTGCGGCAGTGCTCGGCCGCCTGCGGAGCAAGGTCGACTTCCTGGTGATCGACACGCCCCCCATTTTGGCGGTCACCGATCCTGTGGTCGCCAGCCGCTGGTGCGACGAGGTCATCCTGGTCGTCCGGGCCGGCCAGACAGGCTCCCGCCAGCTCCACCACGCTCTCGACCGCCTCCGCCAAGCCAACATCGAGCCACTCGGGATCGTCTTCAACGGCGCCGCGGCCTCGACTGCCTCGTCGTACTACTACTCCGGGTATCGCAGCGCGGACCCGGCAGATGACCACATCAGCGACGCCGACTGGGATCGCATCGTCGGACCGGGGGAGACGGGCTCCGCGGCTGCAACCGTGGGTGGATCATCCGGTAGCGCTGCCGGGGAGCGGTGCGCAGAGTCCTCAGAGGTCGAGCACGCGCAGGTCGACGACCGCTCCGGGGAAGCGGAACCCGGACGCGATGTGGGCGAGCGCGGCCTCGATGCCGACCCCGTGTTCGGGCTGCACTTACGACGGGAGGCGGAAGCGCCGATCCCAGTTCAACCACCTGAGCAGCCGGA
>CAYSAC010000318.1:0-4280 GCA_964428815.1 uncultured Acidimicrobiaceae bacterium
CGACGACGACGTCGTTGCCGTGGCGCCGCGTGCGGGCGACGTGGTCGGCGACCTCTCTGATGCGCTCGGGATCGGCGACGGACGTGCCACCGAACTTTTGCACCACGAGAGGCATGGCGGCAGACCGTACTGCCCGGCCTCCGCGCCGCCGAAACGGTTCGCCTAGGCGTCGGCGGTGCCGGCGCTGATGAGCGCGCCCCAGTCGTCGAGCTTGGACAGCGTCGTCGCCTCGTCGTCCTGGAGAAGCGAGCAGATCGCCCGCAGGTCGTCACGGCGGATCGACAGGACCCGGCCGTTGTAGTCGCCCCGCTCGAGGATGATCGACCGCACGTAGCGCAGCACGGCCTCGGCCTCGGGCACGCCGGCCAGGGCGACGAGGTCGAGCACGATCCTGGACGGGCGCTCGCCCTCGGGTGTGGCGTCGCCCTCGCCGAGGAGCACGCCCATCGGCACCTCGTAGAACTGCGCCAGCTCCTGCAGGCGGGGCAGGCTCAGGTTCCGGAAGCCCCGCTCGTAGGCGCCGACCGCCGACGCGCTCCAGCGGCCGCCCGACTCCCGCTCGACGTCATCGAGGGACATCCGGCGTACCCGCCTTACGGCCCGCAGCCGCTGGCCGACCTCGATCGAGAACGTCGATGGGGCGGTCTCGTCCTCGTTCGTGGTCATCGTCGGGTGGGTCCTGGTTCCTCGCGCATACTGCTCCTGAGACTACGCAGCGTGAGGGGTCGGCGCTGGCGATGCCCCGCCGGGTGAGCACTAGGTTGCGGCTCATGCCGACCGACAAGCGAGCACGACAGAAGGCCGGGCGGGTCAGCCGCCTCGAGGAGCAGCGCGCGGGTGAGCTGCGCGACCAGCGTCGTCGCCGCATCACCCGCATCGTCCTCGCGGTGGCCGCCGTCCTGGCGTTCGCCTTTGTCGTGTCCCTGATCAGCAAGGACGACCAGGCCGACGTCGCCACCGACGACACGTCTGGCACGACCTCGACCCCGTCGGTCGACCCGAACGAGACGACATCGAGCACCTACAGCGACCAGGCAATCGCCGAGGAGGTGCTGGCGCGCACCCGGCCCGATCCGGCGCCGCCGGCGGCCGACCTCGCGAAGGGCGCGCTCGAGATCACCGTCGAGATCGAGGGCACCGGCCGCGTGGTCGACGTCACCGACACCGTGGTCGCCCACTACGTCGGCGTGCTCGCCGACGGCACCGTGTTCGACGAGTCATGGGCTCGTGGCGCGCCCACGCCGTTCCCCCTCAACGGGGTCATCCCGGGCTGGACCGAAGGGCTCACGGGTCAGAAGATCGGTACCCGCGTCCACCTCGCCATCGGTTCCGACAAGGCCTACGGCCCCGACGGCAACCCCAACGGCGGCATCCCGCCGGACGCGCCGATGGCGTTCACCATCGACATCGTCGACGCCGTCCCCGCCGCAGGATGATCGCCTAGGCGCGCAGCTGCTCGCGGCCCTGGCGCTTGGACCGTGACCGCTCGTGGATCGGGAGGGTGAAGCTGAACGCGGCGCCGCCGCCCGGCACCGACGCGACCCAGATCTCCCCGTCCATGCGCTGGACCGACCGTCGCGCGATGTAGAGGCCGAGCCCGACGCCCTGCTGCGGTCGGGTCAGGTGGTCGCCCAGCCGCGTGAACTTCTCGAAGATCCGCTCGCGGTCGCCGGGACGCACACCTGGCCCGCTGTCCGACACCGTCGTCACGACGTGGTCGCCCTCGCGCGTCAGGGCCACCCGGACCGGTGAGCCCTCTGGCGAGTACTTGAGCGCGTTGGACATCAGGTTGGACAGCACGCCGGTGGCGAGGTTGGCGTCGGCGATCACCGCCGCCAGGTTCTCGGCGCCGGCCACCTCGATCGCACGGGTGAGGTCCTGGCGGCCGAACAGATCTACCTGCTCGGCCACGATCCGCGACCAGTCGAGCACCTCGGGCACGACGACGCTGCCGGGCGCGTCGAGGGTGGTCGACTGCAGGAGGCTGTTGACGAGGTCCTCGAGGCGCTGCTCCTCCCGGAGCATGACCTCATAGATCCGGTGCCGGTCCTCGGTCGTGAACTCGCCGTCGCGGCGCTGCAGCGTGTGGAGGAACCCCTTGATCGGCGTGAGCGGGGTGCGGAGCTCGTGGCTCACCTGCGCGACCCAGCCGTCCTTGTCGTCCTGCAGCTTCTTGCGCTCGGTGTCATCGCGGGCGACGACGACGTAGCCGCCCTCGGGCAGCGGCGAGTAGCTGCACGTGATCCACCGCTCCTCGCCTTCGGTCGCGGTGATCTGCATCAGGAGCGATTCCGTCGATGCGATGCGGCCAGGATCGCCCGTGCCGTAGCGCGGCTCGCCGCCCTCATCGACCGGCTTGAACACCGAGGCGACCGATTCGCCGACCGCGTCGGTGGAGCGCACGCCGGTGATCCGCTCCATCGCCGGGCTCCAGAAGCGGACCTTGAGGTCGTCACCGACCGAGAAGATGCCGTCGGAGGACGACTCGACGACGTCGGCGAGCGTTCGCCGCTCGGCTTGCGCCTCGTTGTAGAGGGACAGCCGGTGCAGGGTGGAGGACACCCGCTGCGCGAGCGCGTCCAGGATCGTCTCGTGGCGCGGGCCGTACGGCTTGCCGTCTTTGCGCGCGCTCACCGCGATGGAGCCGCACGGCATGCCGTCGTCGTCGAGGAGCCGCATGCGCGACCCGTCCCGGTAGATCGAGGCCTCACCCGAGGTGACCCTGACCGTGTCACCGATGCCCTCGATGATGACCACCGCGGAGCGTGCGCCGAGGAGGGCGATGGCATGGTCGGCGAGCTCGCGCGCCGCGACCTCTGTATCGGAGGCTGAGGCGAGCGCGAGCTCCGCCTTGCGCAGCAGCTCGATCTCCTCGATCTGCAGGCCCTCGCCCATGCGCAGCCGGCGGGCCATGACGACCGACGCGATCGCGGGGACGGCCAGCACTGGCAGCAGCGGCGGCGCGATGCGGGCGAGCACGATGGCCAGCACGGCGATGCCGAGCGACGACGCGATCAACGGCACCTGGAGGGTCCTGCTCTGCCCCTGATCGAGTCGGTTCACCATGGATCTGCCCGCGCCGGCCCCACCTGGGGCGCTCCCCTTCCAGGCGCATTGTCCAGTTCGTCCCCCGATGTGTCCATGGCCCGGAGGGACCATCTCCGGGGACTAGTCACCGCCCGCTGCGTATCCTCCGGGTCGTGGCCACCCAGCGCTGGCAGGTCGGGGACGCGACCATCATCCGGCTCTCCGACGACGACTTCGAGCTCCTCGTGCCCCAGGACGAGCGGACGGCCGCCGCCGTCCTCGCCGACGCCGCGTGGCTCGCCCCCTGGTCCATCACGGATGACGGCACGCTCCGCATCGGCTCGTCGGCGACCGTCATCGAGTCGCGCGGCATGCGCATCGTCGTCGACCCGTGGCTGGCGTTCGACCCACCCGACCGCGCATCAGCCGATGGTCGAGCCCGTACGGAGCGGTTGCTCGCGTCGATCGGTGACCCCGCCACGGTGGACGTGGTCGTGAACACCCACATCGATGGCAGCGGCGCCAACACCCGCTTCGACGCCGACGGCACCGAGGTGCCGGCGTTCCCAGCGGCGCGCTACCTGCTGGCCGCGTCCGAGCTCGACATGCTCGAGTCCGGACGGCGCGAGGGCGGTGGCGCGTTTGCCGCGCTCGCTGCCGCGGGCGTGCTCGACCACCCGGTCGACGGCCACGCCGTCACCGACGAGGTGTCGATCCGGCCCACGCCCGGCCACGTCGACGGTCATGTCGTCGTCGAGGTCAGCTCCGCAGGCGCGTCCGCGGTCGTCATCGGCCACATGTTCCTGCACCCCGCGCAGATCGGGAACCCGGACGCGACGCTCCTCGACGACGACCCCGAGCGGCTCATCGCCGAGCGCCGCGCCCTGCTGCAGCGCTGCGCCGACGCCGGCACCCTCCTCGTCGGCCCGCTCTTCGCCGACCCCGGCGCCGGCCACGTCGTGCCCGCCGGCGACCAGCGTTGGCATCTGGCGGTTGTCAGCCCGGGAGGTCGCTGAGCGAGCCTTCGACGCCGTTGACGTAGATGGTGACGTCACCCGCGCCGGCGGTGCGCCACGTGCCGTCCGGGTCGCGCAGCAGCGCCGTCCTCTCGTCGATGCCGGCGATGGGCAGGCCCTGCGGCGCGATCTGCAGCGTGCGGCGCTCCTTGTCCTCCGACCAGTTGTCGTGGTCGGGGATCACGGCCATCTGCTCGAGCAGGCCGAGGCCGAGCGTGAGCGCGCCGCCTCGCGGGT
>CAYSAC010000319.1:0-4205 GCA_964428815.1 uncultured Acidimicrobiaceae bacterium
GCGTCGACGTCGACGGCGACATCGCCGTGCTCAACGTGGACACGGCCGGCGCGCCGGCGATCCAGTGGGCCGACGCGGCACCGGCAGCCGGCGACCTCGCCTTCGCCGTCGCCCAGCCCGCCCGCGGTGGGACCCGAATCACGTTCGGGATGGTCAGCGGCGTCGAGCGCGCGTTCCGCGGTCCGCGCGGCCGGCGGGTCTCTGGCAGCGTCGAGCACACCGCGCCGCTGGCGCGCGGCAGCTCCGGGAGCGCACTGGTCGACGACGAGGGGCGCCTCGTCGGGCTCAACACCAACCGTCTCGGCGAGGGCTTCTACCTGGCGCTCCCCGCCGACGCGGACCTGCGGGCGCGGACGGACGCGCTCAGCCGGGGCGAGTCGCCTCGACGCGTCACCCTCGGTGTGGGCCTCGCTCCGTCAAGCGTCGCCCGCAAGCTCCGCGCGTCGGTCGGGCTGCCCGAGCGCGAGGGCGTCCTCGTCCGCGTGGTGCAGGACGGCAGCCCCGCGGCCGCCGCCGGCATCCGCCAAGGCGACCTCATCGTGGCGGCAGGCGGCGCGCCGGTCACCGACGTGGACGACCTCTACGACGTGCTCGACGCCGCCGCAACGACTGGGACCCTCGCGCTGCAGGTCGTGCGGGGCACCGACGAGCTAGAGGTGCGGGTCAGCTTCGCCGAGGACGGCGAGCTCTAGCCACCCCGCGACTCGAACTCACCGAAGAAGTTGGCCTGTACGACCGCACTTCTTGACCACATTCGGGTGAGGTCAGGCGGAGATGAGCTCGGCCTCGGCTTCGGCCTTGCGGGCCGCGAAGCGGCGGCCGGCCTTGCCGATGCGGTCGATCCGCTTGATGACCGACGCCCTCGCCTTCTCGGCCTCAGGGGTCAGGCCCTCGAGCGCCTCGATGTTCCAGTGGCGGAGGACCACGGGCACGAGGATCTGCTCGTAGTGGATGAGGAAGTCGTAGATGCCGGCCTTGGCGATCGCCTTGGCATGGTGCTCGAAGTCGATGATGCCCGTGCCGGGCATCTCGAACGTGCGCACCTGGCGCTCGATCGCCAGCACCATGGCGGACGGGTCGAGCTCGAACGCGGCCGAAGAGAGGTCGCGGTAGAAGAGGTAGTGGCGGTTCTCGTCGCTGGCGACGCGCTTCATGACCTCGTAGCCGGCCTTGTCGGTGAGCAGCTTGCCGGTGTTGTGGTGGGCGATGCGGGTGGCGAGCTCTTGCAGCGCCACATACACGAAGCCGTCCTGGGGCGTCTCCGGCTCGGGAACCTGGCCGCACTCGACCTGGGCCATGCGAGCACGCTCGAGCGCGACGGGGTCCATGCTGCGCGTGACCGTGAGGTAGTCGCGGATGACGATCGAGTGCCGGCCCTCCTCCGCTGTCCACCGGCGAGACCAGGTGCCCCACGCAGTGTCCGTGCCGAACATGCGCGAGATGGTCATCGTGTAGTACGGCAGGTTGTCCTCGGTCAGCAGGTTGACGAACAGCGCGCTGCGGACCGCCGGGTCGATGTCGACCTCGTTCGGGTCCCACGCCTCGTCCGGAGCGAAGTCCCGACCGCGGCTCCACGGCACGTGCTCGTGCGGGAACCACTCCTTTGCGCTGGCGAGGTGGCGCTCGAGAAGCTGACCGGCCACGGGCTCGAGCTCGGTGAGGAGGGCGCTGCTATCCATAGGTCCCCAGGTTACCTACCTACCGGTCGGTAGGCACGCCGGGGAGGGAGCCGGGAGCTAAAGGCGCTAGACCCTTCCATCCACGATGTCGTCGCCGAACACGGCCCGCGCCCAGTGCTCGAGGTCAGGGCCACGGCGCAGGGTATGGCCGCCGTCGATGCCGAGCACCTGACCGGTGACCCAGCCGGACTCGGGCCCGAGCAGGTAGCGCACGCCGGCGGCGATGTCGTCCACGGTGCCCGTGCGGCGGATCGGCATCTGGTCGAGATAGTCGGCGAGCACCTGCGGGTCATCGCTGAGCGGCGTGGCGAGGTCGGTCGGCACGAGCCCCGGCCGCACGGCGTTCACCCGCACGCCGGCCCGGCCGAGCTCGTCGGCGGCGGTGCGGATGAGCGTCTCCAGACCCATCTTGCTGACGCAGTAGGCGGACATGTAGGGGTGGGTGAGCGGCGCGGCAATCGAGGAGATCCCGACGAAGGAGCCGCCGCCGGCGTGGCACATGGCGGCCGCGCTGTGCTTGAGCGTGAAGAACGCGCCGGTGAGGTTGATGTCGATCACCCGCTTCCACTCCTCAGCGGGATGAGCGATCACCGGGGCGAGCGTGCCGGTGCCGGCGGACGCGACCGCGAGGTGCAACCCGTCGTGGGGCTTCGACGCGAGCTCGACCGCGGCCGCGACATCGTCCTCGTCGGCGACGTCGCACGTGCCCCACTGGACGACCGCGCCCTCGAGCGCGTCGGCTTCGAGCGTCGCTGCAGCCTCCTGCACGCGCTGCTCGGTGCGGCCGACGATGGTGACCGAGGCCCCGTCGCGCAGCAGGTGACGCGCGCACGCGAGCCCGATGCCGCTGCCCCCACCGGTGATGAGCGCGGCCTTCCCCGCGAGCACCGCTGCTGCCATGGCTCCACCTCCGTCTCGGGTCGGGCAACCATAGGTGGGTGCAGCGCCGCCAGTTCCTCGCCGGGCTCGGCGCGGCCGCGGCTGCGCGGCGCCTGCACGCGCCCGCTGTCGGCGGGAATGAGCGCTTCCCGCACGGCGTCGCGAGCGGTGACCCGTCGGCGGACGGCGTCGTTCTCTGGACCCGGTCCGAGGGCGCGTCCGAGCTGGCGTGGCGCGTGGCACTCGACAGCGCGCTCGACCAGGTCGCCAAGGAGGGGGTCCAGACCGTCACCGCTGACGGTGACTGGACCGCGGTGGTCCAGGTCGGGGGCCTCGACCCCGGCACCACGTACCACTACGGCTTCGAGCGCGTAGATGGCGCGACGTCTCCGGTCGGGCGGACCCGCACGCTGCCGAGCGGGTCGGTCGAGCGGTTCCGCATCGGCGTTGTCTCGTGCGGGCGCTACGCCACCGCTGGCTTCGCCGCGTACGACGCCCTCGCGGCCCGCGAGGTGGATCTGGTCGTGCACCTCGGCGACTACATCTACGAGGACGGTGGCTCCGGCGTGCGTGCGCACGTCCCGCCTCGCCGGTGCACGACGCTGGCCGACTACCGCGCTCGCTACGCGCAGCACCGGCTCGAACCCGGCCTCGCCGCGCTGCACGCGCGCCACCCGGTCGTCGCGATCTGGGACGACCACGAGCTCGCGGGCAACGCGTGGCGGGATGGCGCGCGCGATCACGACGATGCGCGGGACGGCCCGTGGCCCGCAAGACGAGACGCCGCCGTGCAGGCCCACACCGAGTGGCTGCCGATGCGCCGGCCCGATCCGGCCGCACCGCGGCGGATCTGGCGGGCGCTCACGATCGGCGACCTCGCCGAGCTGGTGCTGCTGGACACGCGGCTGTGGGGCCGCGACCAGCAGGTGACCGGTGCCGACGTCGCCGCGCTCGACGACCCTGCGCGCACACTGCTCGGCGAGGACCAGCGCGCGTTCGTCCTCGACCGTGTGGCCGACAGGAGCCGCCCGTGGGCGCTGCTTGCCAACCAGGTGATGGTCAACCCGATGCGCCTGCCGGTGCCCGCGTCGTTCGAGCAGTCGGCGCGCGATCGCGGGTTGCTCATCATCGACGGGACCGCGATCAACCCAGACCAATGGGACAGCTACCCGGGCGAGCGCGACCGGCTGGTGACGGCCGCGACCGAGCGAGGCGGCGGCGTCGTGGTGCTCACCGGTGATGTCCACTCGTCGTGGGCCTTCGACGGCGGACCGTTCGTCGAGTTCGTCGCCCCGAGCGTGACGAGCACACCGCTGGCTGCGCTCCTACCCGCGCCCGCCGCGCTGGTCGAGGCCGCGGTCCGGGCCACGAACCCCGCGCTGCGATACCTCGACGCCAGCGCCCACGGCTACGCACTCATCGACCTCACACCCGAGCGGTGCACGGCGGAATGGTGGTTCGTCGACCCGGCGGACGCGACCAGTGAGCGGTACGGCGCGGGGTTCTCGACCGGACCGGCAGCACCCATGGCGCTCGTGCCCGCCGCGGCACCGACCGAGGACCCGCCGCCCCCGCAGCGCACGGTCGTCACGCCACCACCGCTCTGCCCCGCGCCGGTAGCGGGCGACGACGGCGGAGGCGGGCTTC
>CAYSAC010000320.1:0-4188 GCA_964428815.1 uncultured Acidimicrobiaceae bacterium
CTGACGCGCAAGCGAGGACGCTGAACGTCTCTCGAGTCTCATCGCCGGATGTGCGCCCGAGTCGAGGTCGTCAGGCCGCCGTGCCGCGCGTATGCCCTGGTCGCGGGCCTCGCATCGTCGGTAACCATTGCGTGGTAGCGCCTCGTCACCGCTCCTCCCCACCAACGATGCCCGGTCGCAGGTCAGCGGCCGCCGAGGATCCCGCCGGCGACCCTGAACGCGGGATATTGAAATGTCCACAGGAGATGCGTGGCGCGGACGCCTAGACCGAGTGGTCTAGACTAGATAGTCTACGGCGGTGGCGGATCCGATGAAAGCAAGTTCGGCAGAGCTGCCGGTGGGGTTCGAACGGTTTCATCGCCGCCGGTTCTTCAACTACCAGTTCAACCGGGCGCATGCGCTCGGTTACGCGGTAGCCGATGAGCTCCGCGCCGCGGCCGCGAAGGTTCGGTCGGAGGCTGACTGCGTGACGGTGTTCGAGGCGCTATCTGCGCAGGCCGAACGCGAGGGGCGGCTTCGCAATGCCGTCAGCTATCTGCGTGTGGCCGAGTTCTTCACGCCGCCGGGCGCGAGCCTCGCATCGACCGAGTCGTCGCCTGGCCCCCGGTCTATGACTGGCTTCACCGGGTCCCCGGGCCGGTGCGGGGGGCAACGCGGGCGATGCTGCGGCAACGGGGGTTCATGCGGTGGAGCGTCCGGGTGCGGACGCGGCTGGTCCCGACGCTGCGACAGGTGGTCGACCAGGCGCTCTATCTCGTCGATAGCGACGACCCCATGGACGCGGTCGACTGGTTCCTTGGGATGAACGCCACCCACCTGGGCAGCGACCGGGTCACCCAGGACGTCCTGCTGCTGTGCGGCGAGAACGACGCCTTCCAACCTCCGGTGCTGACCCGGGCCCAAGCTGCCGCGCTCACCGCCGCTCGCTCGGTGTCCGTTCGGACGTTCACCGCGGCCGAGCACGCCGACCAGCACTGCCAGATGGGCAACCTCGACCTGGCGTGCAGTGTCGTGACGGCGTGGTTGCGCGATCCGAGCGGTCCGGCCGCGCCTCGACCGTGACGTTCCGAGTCGACTTCGAACACCGCGACGACCTGCTCCGCTCCGCGATCGAGGAGTTCTGCGAGCGGGGCTACGACGCGGCGTCGATCAACCGAATCCTGGCCGCCTCGGGTGTGAGCAAGGGGCAGCTCTACCACCACTTTGCGAGCAAGGAAGCGCTGTATCTAGCGCTCGTCGAGTGGATGATCGACCAGAAGACGGAGTGGCTCGCGGGTCGTCCGTTCGAGCTCGACGATGACTTCTTCGCAACCCTCGGTGCCCAGCTGCGCGCCGCGGTGGACTTCGCGTCGGCGCAGCCCGATGTCGAAGGGTTGAGCCGGGCGGTGCTACGCGAGCGTGGCCGGCCGATCTTCGCCGCCGTGGTGGAACGCTTCGCGTTCGACCCGAGCAGCGCGCTCGGGATGCTCGTCGCCCACTTCCACGCTCAGGGCCAGTTCCGCGCCGGCGTGTCCCCCGACCTGGCGCAACGGGCGGTGCTCCTCGTCGTCAACCATCTGCCCGAGCTCTTGGACCTCGACGAGCCGGGCGACCTCACCGCCCAGGTCGACGCGGTCCTCGCGTTCCTGCAGGGCGGGCTCAGTCGGAAGTGACGGCCGGCTCATTGCCGGGTTCGTCGTTGCTGATCGACTCGTCCTGCGCACCCTCCGGACGCGGTCTCGTGGTGACGAGGATGCCGGTGCCCAGCCCCGCAGCGGCGACCGACGCAATGAGGATGGCGAGCTTCGCCGCGTCGGCCAACCCGGCATCGGCGAACGCGAGCCCGGCGACGAACAGCGACACGGTGAAGCCGATGCCGCCAAGAGCAGCCGCGCCGGCGACGTGTGCCCAGCGCAGGTCGGCGGGGAGCACCGCGAGCCGGACCCGCGTGCCGAGCCATGCCCCGGCGAGGATGCCGGCGAGCTTGCCGACGACCAGCCCGACGACCACCCCAACCGCGACCCGAGTGGCGCCCGGGCCCGAGAGCATGTCGGATCGCAGCTCCACCCCGGCGTTGGCCAAAGCGAACACGGGGAGCACGACGAAGCTGGTGGCGGGGTGCAGCAGCTCTTCGAGGTGCTCGGCCGGTGAGACGCTCTCGCGGGCGATGATCGTCATCTGGTGGACCTCGCTGGCGCTGGGCTCATCGGACAGGTCCTGGGCCCAGCGCCGGGCCGTGTCGGCCGGGGCCAGCCGGTGGGTCGGCGTGGTGAGTGCTAACGCCACCCCGGCGATGGTGGCGTGCACCCCGGAGCGGTAGGTGGCGTACCAGACGGCGACGGCGAGGGCGACGTAGATGGGCGACCAGTCGACCCGCAGGCGCCGCAGCACAACTGCCACTGCGAGTCCGATACCGGCGGCGAGCAGCGCCGTCGCGTCGATGGTGCCGCTGTAGAAGACCGCGATGACGACGATGGCGCCGACGTCGTCGACGATCGCCAACGTGAGCAGGAACAGCTTGAGCGACGACGGCACCCGTGAGCCGAGCAGCGCGAGCACACCGAGCGCAAAGGCGATGTCGGTCGCCATCGGGATGCCCCACCCGTGCCCGACCGCCCCGCCGCCGGCCACCACGACGTACAAGAGGGCGGGCACCGCCATGCCGCCGACGGCGGCGAACACGGGAAGGGCCGCGACGCGGCGGTCGGCGAGTTCGCCGTGGACGAGCTCGCGTTTGATCTCGAGGCCGACGACGAAGAAGAACAGCGCCATCAGCCCGTCGTTGACGAAGTGCCGCAGATCCTCTTCGACGCTGAACACGCCGAAGCCAATGTTCACCTGGCTGTGCCAGAGCGTGTCGTAGCTGTGCTGCCACGGCGAGTTCGCCCACACCAACGCCACCACCGCGGCGACGACCAGGGCGATCCCGCCGGACGCCTCGGTACGCACGAAGCGCGCCACCACCGTGGGCAGGCTGCGCGCCGGCGTCGATCGACGGGCCGACGGCGCGCGGTCAGTGCTCATCGCGGCCAAGTCGGACGAAGCGGATGACCAACTCCCGGGCGCACGCCCACGAACAGAACGTCCACTCGCTCTCCGCCGTGCTGCCGGTGTCGCGCTCGACGAGCGTTATACGGCGGATGCCCAACCGGGCGTGGCACTGCGAGCACAGCTGCGGGTCACGGGACTGGTCGAACATGGCGCTCCCGGTCGGGGTCGACGGATCAATTCGCCGACCAGGCTTCCCGGCACGCCAAACAACAAGGTAGCCGAGGCCGCCCGAGCCGAACGGCGGGTGAAGCTCGCCGCTTGATCTGAAGCCCCGGATCTCGGAGTCCGGGCCGCGCGCACCGGGCAGGTTCGAGGAACCAAATCGAAACAGTCCCTTCATCACGTGGTGACAGCCGCGATCGGCCGGCTTCCCACCGGCACGACATGGCGTCACCGTCGCCGGTGTCGGCGTCACCGTCGCGCTCTTCGTGACCAGCCTCAGTTTCAACGACCCCGCGGCGACCGACGCCGCCAAGCTCGGCATCCTCGTCGCGAGCAGCTTCGCCGCTGCTCGTCGTAGCCCAAGAGGAGAACCCGCCGCGGCGCTGGATCGCCGGCGCCGACGCCGTCGCCGCGATCGAGCAGAAGGCCAACGAACTGCTCGCCCAAGCCGACGCCTACCGCGAGCTCTCCAGCAACCTCGCGCACGGCGGCGCCTGGCCATGACCGAATCAACACCCGGAGCGACGGTGAATCCGTCTGCCATCAACGAGGCGTTGGCCGGCAACTATGTCCCCCAGCCCCAGCCAGTGGGTGCGGGACCACGTCGAGACCTACGAACGCACCGGCGGCCAAGAGGCCAACACCCTCCTCGACACCGGCATCCCGGTGATCATCGTCACCACTCGCGGCGCCGAGACCGGCGACGTCCGCAAGATCGCCCTGATGCGCGTCGAGCACGACGGCGACTACGCGCTGGTCGCCTCCGCCGGCGGCGCCCCCAAGCACCCCGTCTGGTATCGGAACCTCACCGCCCACCCCGACGAGGTCCTGATCCAAGATGGACCCAAGCCGTTCCGAGTCTCCGTTCGCGAAGTCGAGGGCGACGAGCGCGCCGCATGGTGGGACCGCGGCGTCACGGTGTACCCGCCCTACGCCGAGTACCAGGAGAAGACCGACCGCGTTATCCCCGTTCTCGTCGCAGCTCCCGCATGACCG
>CAYSAC010000321.1:0-4179 GCA_964428815.1 uncultured Acidimicrobiaceae bacterium
GCACCGACAGCCACACGCCCAACGCGGGAGGGCTTGGCATGGTCGCCATCGGCGTCGGTGGTGCTGATGCGGTCGACGTCATGACGGGGTTCCCCTTCAACGTCCGCTGGCCGCTCCTCATCGGCGTGCACCTCACCGGCGAGCTGTCGGGGTGGTCGTCGCCGAAGGACGTCATCCTCAAGGTCGCCGAGGTGCTCACCGTGACGGGCGGCACCGGCGCGATCGTCGAGTACTTCGGACCGGGCGCCGACACCATCACCGCCACGGGCAAGGCGACCATCTGCAACATGGGCGCGGAGATCGGCGCGACGACGTCGCTGTTCGCCTACGACGCCAACATGGCCGCGTACCTCAAGTCGACCGGCCGCGAAGCGCTCGCTGACGCGGCCGACCGAGTGCGCGACGACCTGCGACCGGATCCGGAGGTGTGGGACGACCCCAGCCGGTTCTTCGACCAGGTGATCGAGATCGACCTCGACACGCTGGAGCCGCTCATCAACGGCCCCCACACGCCCGACCTCGCGCACAAGGTCAGCGAGGTCGGCGACCACGCGCGCGAGAACGGCTGGCCGCTGGAGATCAGCAGCGCGCTGATCGGCTCGTGCACCAACTCGTCCTATGAGGACATCACCCGCGCCGCGTCGATCGCCCGGCAGGCGTCGGCCAAGGGGCTCAAGGCGAAGACGCAGCTGCTGATCACCCCTGGCTCCGAGCAGGTGCGAGCGACCATCGAGCGTGACGGCCTGCTCGCCGACCTCGAGGCGATCGGCGGCACCGTGCTCGCCAACGCGTGCGGTCCGTGCATCGGGCAGTGGGATCGCACCGACCTCGACCCGACGAAGCTCAACACGATCGTCAACAGCTACAACCGGAACTTCCCGAAGCGCAACGACGGCAACGCCAACACGCTCTCGTTCGTCACGTCGCCGGACACGGTCATCGCGTACGCGCTCGCCGGCACGCTCGACTTCAACCCGCTCACTGACACCATCGACGGCGTGAAGCTCGATCCCCCGGTCGGCGAGGACCTCCCCGCGAAGGGCTTCGACCCCGGCGAGAGCGGCTTCATCGCTGCGCCAGAGGAGCGCTCAGACGTCGCTGTGAAGGTCGACCCCGCGAGCGACCGCTTGCAGCTGCTCGATCCGTTCGAGCCGTGGGACGGCAAGGACCTCGTCGAGCTGCCGGTCCTCATGAAGGCGCAGGGCAAGTGCACGACCGACCACATCTCCGCGGCTGGCCCGTGGCTCAAGTACCGCGGGCACCTCGAGAACATCAGCGGCAACCTCTTCCTCGGTGCGGTCAACGCGTTCACCGGCGTCGCCGGCGAGAGCAAGGACCAGCTCGATGGCACCACCAAGCCGTTCCCTGCGATCGCGAAGCACTACGGCGAGGCTGGCCAGCCGTGGGTCGCGATCGGCGACGAGAACTACGGCGAGGGATCGTCGCGCGAGCACGCCGCGATGGAACCGCGGTTCCGCAACGGCCGCGCCATCTTCGCCCGCAGCTTCGCCCGCATCCACGAGACCAACCTCAAGAAGCAGGGCATGCTCCCGCTCACCTTCGCCGACCCCGCGACGTACGACCAGATCGGCGAGGACGACCGCATCTCCGTCCTCGGGCTCGCCGAGCTCGCGCCCGATCGGAACGTGCAATGCCGCATCCACAAGCCCGACGGCGCCACGCTCGACTTCGAGTGCACCCAGACGTTCAGTCCAGAGCAGATCGAGTGGTTCAAGGCCGGCAGCGCGCTCAACATCATCCGCGCGAAGCACGGCTCGTGACCCGGTACGAGGGCTCGCACACCGCTGACGAGAGGGCAATGCTGCTCGCGTTCCTGCGGCACACGCGCGAGTGCGCGGTGGCCAAGGCCGACGACGACCTGCGCCGGTCGCTGGTCCCGTCGGGCACTACGATCCTGGGGCTGATCAAGCACCTCGCCTACGTCGAGCGGTTCTGGTTCCAGGTCGTGTTCCTCGGTCGGGACGAGGCGCAGCTGGACTTCCCGTGGACAGACGAGGATCCCGACGCCGGATCGGCAGACATCTCGTCGAGGAGACCGCCCGCCACAACGGCCACATCGACATCCTCCGCGAGCAGATCGACGGCGTCGTCGGCGACTGACTAGCCGCCTCGGGCGCGGTGTCCATGCCCGCGGCGTTCACCGATTAGGCCCGCTTGGGCGGTGCGGCTGACCAGCTCGAAGGTCGATGCTGTTGCGAGGAAGTCCGGCTCCTGTCGCCGGGCCTGCCCCCGAGACCCCGGGGAAGGACCGAATGGAGCATCGTCACCGACGCGTGGGCTTCCGCCCAGGGCTAGCAGCCGCCCTCGCGGCCGTGCTGTTGGCCGCGGGCTCCGGGCTGTCGGTCGGCGCCGCGCCGAACGCACCGGTGCCCTCCGTTGGCGACGTCGACTTCGTCGCCCAGCAGTACCACGACGTCCTGAACCGCCACGTCGATCAGGCTGGCTTGGACTACTGGGTCGGGCGTCTTCGCGCCGGTACGCCGCGCACCGCGATGGTCGAGCAGCTGATGCGGTCACCCGAGTTCGACACCGTCGTCGCGCCGGTCGCGCGGCTCTACGCCGCCTACTTCGGTCGGATCGCTGACGCCTCCGGTGTCACCTACTGGGTCGGCTCCCTCCAGCGCGGCGTCAAGCTGTCGCAGGTCTCCGCCGCGTTTGCGCGGTCTCAGGAGTTCGTCGCGACCTATGGACAGCTGGATGACGCGCACTTCGTCACCCTCGTGTACGGCAACGTCCTCGGTCGCGCTCCTGACGGGGGCGGCCAGGTCTTCTGGTCCGGCGAGCTCGCGTCGGGCCGAGCCGACCGCGGCAGGGTGATGCTCGCGTTCTCCGAGTCGGTCGAGAACAAGCACGCCACCGCAGCGCGGACGACCGTCACGACCGCGTACCTCGGCCTGCTCCGTCGCGCTCCCGACCCGGGTGGGCTCAACCACTGGGTCGGACAGCTGCGGCGGGGCGTGCCCGCCAGCGACCTCATCGGCGGCATCCTGTCCTCGGCCGAGTACGACGCCCGGATGCGAGCCGGCGAGTGGTCGGCGCTCGAGACCATCAACGGCGCACCGGTTCGGTGGAACCCGTGCCAGCCGATCCGCTACGTCACCAACCTCGCGAACGCACCGGCGTTCGCCCGCGCCTCACTCGAAACCGCCATCGCCCAGATCGAGCAGGCGAGCGGCCTCGACCTCGTGTGGGCCGGGGACACGAGCGAGATGCCGAGCAACATCCGGGTGGGGTCCGGCGATGTGCTCATCGTCTTCGCGAGCGCTCACGACTTCGCGATGCCGGAGGGTGTGGCCGGATGGGGCCAGCCCCGTTCCGTGCCCACCTCGACGGGCGGCAGGGTGTACGCGACCGGCCAGGTCGTCGTGCGGACGTCGTCGGCCGCCAACCCGTGGACCTACGGCATGCCGACCCCGAACTCGCTGGAGCGCTTCCTCATGCACGAGCTCGGCCACGTCGTCGGCCTCGGCCACGTCGATCGGACGACCGAGATGATGACCGACCTCGGGTACGGCTACCCGCCTGGCTCGGGACCGGGCGACCGCCGCGGCCTCGCCGCTGTCGGCCGCGCCGCGGGGTGCGTCACGCTCTGACGCAATAGGGTCGGCCGGATGTCGGACATCGATCCCACTCGGGCGAACGAGCCTGTCGACCAGACGGCGATGATGCCGCCGGTGCGTCCCCCCACCACCCCGCGTGGACCCGACGGCGGCGACGCGCAGCGCAGGAACATGTGGCTGATCATCAGCGCGCTGGTGGCGATCATCGTCGTGCTCGGTCTGATCCTGCTCCTCGGCGGCGACGACAACGACGACGTCGCGACGGGTGCGACGGAGACCACCTCGACAACGCTCGAGACGACCACCACGTCGTCATCCACGACCTCGACGACCGCCGAGACCACCACGACGACCGAAGCGCCGACGACGTCCACCGCTCCCAAGACGACGATCCCGCCGGCGCAGTGCAACCCCAAGACGAGCCCGGCAGCGCCAGGCGCGCCGGCCATGACGTTCTACGAGGCGTGGCGCGTCGGTGACCGCGACTGCGCAGAGAAGCTGGGCACGGCCGACGCCGTGGACACGCTGTTCGACCTGAAACCGAACGGACCCGAGTGGGAGTTCCAGGGCTGCACCGAGGTCGCCGAGCCCGACCCCC
>CAYSAC010000322.1:0-4172 GCA_964428815.1 uncultured Acidimicrobiaceae bacterium
GTGAGCATGGCGCAGGCGAGCTGGCTCGCGGTCGTGTCGTGCCCGCCGACGATGAGGTTGGCGACCATCGCAACCAGCTCGTCGTGGGTGAGCCGGTCGCCGGCGTCCTCCGCGTCGAGGAGCGCACTGATGAGATCGTCGGCCCGCGCATCGCGGCGTTCGGTCGTAAGCGCGTCGACGTAGGCCAGCAGCTCGACGATGGCAGCCTCGGCCGCGCTGATCTGCTCGGGCGTCATGAAGCCGAACGTCGGGCTCAGCGCGTCGGCCCAGTCACCGAAGACGCCGTCGTCGGCCTCTGGCACGCCGAGCAGCCGGCACATGAGACGGATCGGCACGCGGCCGAGCGCGGCCACCAGGTCACCCCCGCCGGCGACCCGCAGCGCATCGAGCTCGGATCGCACCAGGTCGGCAGCGTCGGCCCGCAGCGCCTCCACCGAGCGGGGCGTGAACGCGCGCGACACCAGCCGGCGCAGCCGGCTGTGGCGCTCGCCCTCGTTCGTGAACATCAGCCCGCCGTACCAGTCGCGCAGCGGCCCCGCGCCGATGCCCTGCAAGTCGAACATCGCGAGTCCGATCCCGTCCATGCGGCGGTCGTGCGCCAGCGCCTCGACATCGGCGTGGCGCAGGGCGGCCGTCGCCCCGGTGGTCGGATCGGTCGCGAACCGCCCCGCGGCCGACGCGGCGCGGAGCATCGGGTGCAGGCGATCGTCCACCACCGCCATGTCGAGCACGGCGCGGGAGGCTACCGAGCCCAGAGCCGCCGAGCCGCGAGCGCGCCGAACACGAGCAGCGCGGCCACCCCGAGCGGCATCGCACCGCCGGTCGCCGGCAGCGAGCCTCGTCCCGACACCCCGCCGGCGACGTCATCACCGGCCGACGGCGAACCCGCGCCACCAGGAGGCGAGCCAGTGCTGGCGCCACCGGCGCCGAGCGCGTCGGGCCGGCACGGTTGGCGGATCACGGTGCCGCACGCGGGGAGGGACGCGACGCGCGCGCTGTCGTTGGGCACGAGCGGCAGCACGAGAGCGGAGGGGTGCGCGGCGTCGTGGAGGACCGTGTTCTGCGCGGCCACGGGATACGGCACGAACGACCAGAGCTCGGGCAACACCGTCGGCGCCTCGATCCAGACGCGCAGCCGAGAACCCGCGCGCACGACGTGACCGAACGGGAACACCTCGACCCGCAGCAGGGTCGGCGCGCCGGGCGTGAGCGCGGCAGCGTCGGCTTCTTGGTGCGTCTGGTGCGGCCGCAACGCCGAGTACCTCGACGGGTCGAGCGCGCGCTGCGACGCGCGGAGCCAGCCCTTCTGGATGTACTGCTCCTGACCGTCGGACCGCACCTCGGTGAGGGTGACCTGCACGTCGGTGTCGGTCGCGCCCGCGGCCAGCCAGAGGTCGAGCGACGCGGATCCGAGGAAGGTCATGTCCTGGGCGAGCGGATCGGTCGTGTACGCGGCGAACGTGCCGTCGGGCGGCCCGTAGTCCCACAGGTACTGGTCGGGCAGGTCCGGATAGCCGTACTTCGGGTTGCTGATGCCCTGCGACCCGGCGCCCGGCGTGTAGGTGTAGGTATCACCCGGCTCGTCCGCTCCTGGTGCGGCCGTGGCGAGCAAGCCATCGTTGCGAAGGTGCAGCCGGTGGGCTGTGAGCTCGCCGGCCGCCGAGCGCGCCGCCTCTGACCACGCGCCGAGCTCGGTGGTCCATCCCGGCGCGCGGACGCCGTCACGGCCGGACTCCCACCACACCTGGACCTTGGGCCGGTCCTCCCACCCGTTGTCCTCATCCTTGAGGAAGTGGTCGTAGAACCGTTCGAGGTCGGCCAGCTCGGTCTTGGTGCGCGCCATGCCGTGGTCGCCGTTGGTCAGCGTCGCCCACCACGGTCCGTCGAGCCGGTCGAGCATGTGGGTCTGGCGCGACCCGAGCTGCTCGTCCTGCCAGGCGAGCGTGGCCAGGACCGGGACGTCGATGCGGTCGATGTTGGTGATGGGTGACCGCTCCTGCACGAGCGCGTCGTCGTAGGGGTGCTGAAGCAGCTGGACGAAGGGGTTGGTCGGCAGGCCCCGGAGCTCGGCGGTGCTCCCGTTGACGCACTTGAGGTTGCCGCCGAGCACCTCGGGCGGCGCGCCGGTGAACTCATAGCTCGGTCGGCCGATGAAGCTCCACAGCGTCGAGAAGCCCTTGTTGATGATGCCGCCGGGACGGGCGATGTCGCGGTAGGCGTCGGCGTAGAAGTGGCCCGGCGCGATCGCGACGAGGCCAGGCGGCTGCTGCTCGGCGACGAACAGCTGGGTGATGCCCGGGTAGCTCTTGCCGATCATCGCGACCTTGCCGTCGCTCCAGGGCTGTTCGGTGATCCAGTCGATGACCGCGGCGCCGTCGACCGCCTCTTGGGGCTGGAAGAAGTCGAAGGTGCCGTCCGAGCACCCGGTCCCCCGCAGGTTCACGCCAATGAACGCGTAGCCGCCGTCCTGCTCGACGAACTGGCGGATGTAGCCACTGTCGGGCTGGATGCCGGGCGCGTACCCCGAGTACTCGAAGAGCGTCGGGTAGGGCCCGGGCCCGGCAGGGCGCACTACGGTGTAACTGAGCTGCACCCCGTCGGCCATCGTCAGGTACCCCGACTCCCGGATCGGCGGCGCTGCCGCGGCGGCCCGCGGTGGTGCGACGGCGAGCGACGAGAGCAGCGCGACCACGAGGAGGAGGCGACGACCCATCAGCCCTACTAGTTCGACGCCGAGCCTCCGCTGACCTGGGCCGACGGGCTCGTCAGGCGCTCTCCGGCAGGTTGTCGATCGAGCGCTGGACAGTCGCGGCGTCGGCCGGCGCGCCGAGCAGGTAGCCCTGCCCGAACTGCACGCCGAGCTGGCGGAGCCCGTCCAGCTCGACCTGCTGCTCGATGCCCTCGGCGACAACGGGCCGGTTGAGTGTGTGCGCGAGGTCCATGATCGTGCGCACGAGCGTGGAACCCGGCGCCTCGACCTGGAGCGCGGCCACGAACGCGCGGTCGATCTTGAGCACGTCGAACGGGATCCGCTGCAGGTAGCTGATCGAGCTGAACCCGGTGCCGAAGTCGTCGATGGCGATGCTCACGCCGATGTCCTTGAGGCGGTTGAGGCGGCGCAGCACGCGCTCGGTGTCGGCCAGCAGCACGGCCTCGGTGATCTCGAGGCTGACGGACTCCGGCGTGAGCCCGGCGTCGGCGGTGACCTGGCGGATCATGGCGACGAGGTCGGGGGCAAGGAGCTGTCGGGCGCTGAGGTTCACACCGATCTGCCAGCGCGAGTGCTCCCCCGCCTGCTGCCATGTCGCCAGCTGCCGGCACGCGCGGTCGAGGATGTGGCGGCCGAGGACGAGGACGAGGCCGCCGTCCTCTGCCATCGGGATGAACTCGATGGGTGACACCGGCCCCCGCTCGGGGTGGTCCCAGCGGGCGAGCGCCTCGAAGCCCACGATCTCGTTGGTCTCGAGCTCGATGATCGGCTGGTAGGCGACGTCGAGCTCGGCGTCGTCGACCGCTCGCTCGAGGTCGCCGCGCAGCGCTTGGCGGTCGACGGCGCGGTGGCGCATGTCCGCCTCGAAGATCTCGATGCGGCCCTTGCCGTTCTGCTTGGCGGTGTACATCGCGAGGTCGGCGTTGCGGAGCAGGTCGGCCGAGGTCGTCTGCGAGCCGAGCCGCGTCGCGATGCCGATACTGGCACCGACCCGCACGGCGGTGCCCTCCACGGTCACCGGCTCGCGCAGCGCCTCGAGCACGCGCTCGGCGACCTCGATGATCTGGCCGCGATCCGGCGCGTCCTCGACGAGCACCGCGAACTCGTCGCCGCCGAGCCGTGCGGGCGTGTCGCCGGCGCGGAGGCAGCGCCGCAACCGCTCGGCCACCGCGCACAGCATCTCGTCGCCTGCGCCATGGCCGAACGTGTCGTTCACGTTCTTGAAGTCGTCGAGGTCGATGAACGCCACCGCCGGGGTCGAGGAGTCGCTGCGCCGGACGCGCTCGAGCGCGTGCTCGACGCGGTCGATGAACAACGCGCGGTTCGCCAGGCCCGTGAGCGCGTCGTGGAACGCCTGGTGCCGCAGCTGATCCTCGAGCATCCGCCGCCCGCTCACATCGCGCACCGTGAGGACCATGCCGCGCACGTCGATGTTGTCGAGCAGGTTGGTGCCGACGATCTC
>CAYSAC010000323.1:0-4171 GCA_964428815.1 uncultured Acidimicrobiaceae bacterium
CTCTACGCGTACTGCGAGTCGACCGTGCCCCGCATACAGATCATCACCCGCAAGGCCTACGGCGGCGCGTACGTCGTCATGAACTCGAAGTCGATCGGCGCAGACCTCGCGTTCGCTTGGCCCTCGGCCGAGCTCGCGGTCATGGGTCCGCAGGGGGCCGTCGAGATCGTCTACAAGCGCGAGCTGCAGACCGCGGCCGATCCCGTGGCCAGGCGAGCCGAGCTGGTCGAGGAGTACGTCGAGCGCTACACCAACCCCTACATCGCCGCTGAGCGGGGCTACATCGACGACGTCATCGACCCCGCCGAGACGCGCGTCAAGCTCATCGCCGGGCTCGAGGTCCTCCGGTCCAAGCGCGAGGAGCTGCCGAAGCGCAAGCACGGCAACGTGCCGCTCTGATGAACGTGATGGACGTGACACCCGCGCCCACGGACGATGAGATGGCGGCGATCGCCGCCGCCATCGAGGCGGCGTGGCCCCGCCCCGTCGCCGCCGCAGTGGCGGAGCCGCCGCGCTGGCGGTTCGCTGGGCGCTGGTGGTCGAAGCCGATCCCGGTTCGCCGCGACCGTCCCTGGTAGTCACTACGGTTCCGCCCTGTGTCGGACCTGCCGCCTCCTCTCCCGCCCCCGCCGCCTGGCGCGTTCAGCGCGCCCGGCTACGCCCCCCGGTTGCAGCGCGAGTGGGCGGGCTTCTGGATCCGTCTTGGGGCGCTCCTCATCGACAGCCTGATCCTGGCGATCCCGAACAACATCCTTCGCAACGCGTTCATCGACGACCCGGGTTTGGAGATCTTCGTCGGCGTCGGTGGCGGTGGTTCGCGCCAGTTTCACCCCGGCGTTGCGCTCGTCACGACGCTGATCGCGCTGGCCTACTTCGCGCTGCAGGAGGGCAGCCCTTCGGGGCAAACGCTCGGAAAGCGCGTCTGCGGCCTCCGGGTGGTCGACGTCGACAACGGCGCCAGCATCGGCCTCGGCCGGGCTGCCGGTCGGAACCTCGGCTCCATCATCAGCAGCATCCCGTGCGCGCTCGGGTACTTCTGGATGCTCTGGGACGACCAGAGGCAGACGTGGCACGACAAGATGGTCCGGTCCAACGTTGTGAAGGAATGAGGACATGAGCGACTTCCCGCCGCCCCCGCCCCCGGGTGAAGGCACGCCCCCGCCGCCGCCCCCGTTCTCCCCCGGCGGCTACCCGCCTCCGCCTCCGCCAGGCGCCGGCGCACCGCCACCGCCCCCTGCCGGCTTCGGCCAGAGCGAGTACGGCTACGGGGTCCCGCAGGCCGGCTACGGCCAGCAGCACCGCTACGCGAGCTTCGGCAAGCGGCTCGGTGCGGTGATCGTCGACGCGATCATCGTCTCCCTTTTCTTCATCCCCGCGGTCATCTACCTCGTGACCGGGCCGAAGGAGCTCAGTGCGTGCGACATCGACGCCAGCGGCAACGTGACGATCTTCGACGAGGAAGCCGTGACGAGGGGCATCTGCGAGGGCCCGACCGGCGCGACGATCGCGATCGCCGTTGTGCTCGGGCTCATCGCGCTCGTCGGTGGCGTCGTGTACTACGCCAAGCTCGAGGGCGGTCCGTCGGGTCAGACCATCGGCAAGCGCGCGGTCGGTATCAGGGTCGTCGACATCAACACCGGCGGACCGATCGGCTTCGGCCGGGCGCTCGGCCGCTACCTGTTCAAGTCGTTCATCTCCGGGTCGGTCTGCTTCCTCGGCTACCTCTGGATGCTCTGGGACGACAAGAAGCAGACCTGGCACGACAAGGTGACCAACGCCGTCGTCGTCGACGCTCGCTAGCCCCCGATGGAGCTGACCACCGTCGCCGACGACGAGGCCGTCGTCCACGACGGTGTCGAGGTGCGTCGCTACGAGGGGCTTGCCCCGGCGACGGCGTACGAGTACGACGGCTTCAGCTTCAAGACGCTGCCGGCGCTCGGCGAGCGGCTGGCGACGGTGGCAACGGTCAACGACGTCCACTTCGGTGAGACGGAGTGCGGCGTCATCGAGGGGATGGAGATCGGACCGATCTTCAGCGCGGAGGAGGGCAACGACCCTTACCCCGAGATGATGAACCGCGGCGCGGTCGAGGAGATCGCGGCCATCGACCCGGATGCGGTCGTGGCCAAGGGGGACCTCACGTGCCGCGGCACCCGTGAGGAGTACCAGCAGTTCCTCGATGCGTACGAGCCCGCGTTCGGCGATCGCCTGCACCACGTCCGGGGCAACCACGACGCCTACTTCGGCGAGAACTTCGCCAGCGCGGCCCCGTTCGCGGTGACGCTGCCGGGCGTCGTGCTGGCGGTGCTCGACACCGTCATCCCGCTCGGGACGCCGGGACGTGTCACGGCGGACCAGCTGGAGTGGCTCGACGCACTGGGCGCCGATGCCGATCGACCCGTCCTCGTGTTCGGTCACCACCACGCCTGGAGTCCGGACTCGTCGAGCCGGCCAGAGCGCTACTTCGGCATCAACCCTGCCGACTCGGAGCGGCTGGTCGAGGTCGTCGCCCGCCGCCCGCAGCTCGTCGGCTACTTCGCCGGCCACACGCACCGCAACCGGGCCCGGCGGTTCTCGGCCACCGGCGACGTGCCCTGGGTCGAGGTCGCGTGCGTGAAGGACTTCCCAGGCACGTGGGCCGAGTACCGCGTGTTCGAGGGTGGCGTGCTGCAGATCCACCGCCGCATCTCCACGACCGAGGCGCTGGTGTGGTCAGAGAAGACGAGGGCGATGTACGACGGCACGTACTTCGGCTACGCGTTCGGCGAGCTCAGCGACCGCTGCTTCGCCATCCCCGCCCGCCCGTGACCGCCCCCCTCGCGGGGTTGCGCGTCGTCGACTGCGCGACCGTCATCGCCGGACCGGGCTGCGCGCGCTACCTCGCCGACTTCGGCGCCGAGGTCATCAAGGTCGAGCGACCCGAGGGCGACGGCACCCGCACGATGGGGTTCGCGGACCCCGCCGACGACGTCAGCCTCTACTTCAAGCTGGTCAACCGCGGGAAGCGGTTCGTCGTGCTCGACCTCAAGAGCGACGAGGGTCGCGAGGCGATGCTGTCCCTGTGCGATGGCGCCCACGTTCTCGTCGAGAACTTCCGGCCCGGCACGCTCGAGCGCCTCGGCCTCGCGCCCGACGTGCTCCTCGCCCGCAACCCCGACCTCGTCATCACCCGAGTGACCGGGTTCGGGCAGGACGGGCCGTACGCGCGCCGGCCCGGCTTCGCCACCATCGCCGAGGCCATGTCGGGCTTCGCGTCGCTCAACGGCGAGCCAGAGGGTGGTCCCCTGCTCCCCCCGATCGCGCTCACGGACGAGGTCACCGCGCTTGCCGCCGCCTTCGCCACGATGGTCGCTCTACGTTCGGGCGTCGGCCAGGTCGTCGACGTGAACCTGCTCGAGTCGCTGTTCCAGTGCATGGGTCCGCTGCTCTCCGCGTACGAGCTGACCGGCTACCTACAACCGCGCCTCGGGTCCGGCATCCCGTACTCGGTCCCACGGGGGACCTGGCAGTGCGCCGACGGCCGCTGGGTGGCCATCTCCACCTCCGCTGAGTCAGTCGCCGAGCGAGTGATGGCGCTCATCGGGCTGGGTGACGAGCCGAGCTACGCCACGTTCGCGGGACGCATCGAGCATCGCGACGACATCGACGCGCACATGGCCGAGTGGTGCGCGGCCAGGCCGCTCGACGAGGTGCTGCGCGCGTTCGACGAGGCGGAGGCCGCGGCCGCGCCGGTCTACGACATGGCCGACATCGCCACCGATCCGCACTACGCCGAGCGCGGCGCCATCGTCGACGTCGACGGCGTGCCGATGCAGGGCCTCGTCGCCCGCCTGTCGGCCACGCCCGGCGAGATCCGCCACGGATCCCGCGACCTGGGCGCCGACGACCCGTTCTGGCGGTGAAAGCGCGCCGCCTTCCGGCGCGCTTTCACCGCCAGAACGATGGGTTGGCTTCAGGTCTTGTCGGCGGGGGCGACCTCGATGCGGCCCTGAGGCCAGTCGCGCGCCGCGGCAAGCGCCTGCTGCGCGCAGACGAGGAGCACGTCCGCATCGAAGGCCTGCGATGGGTAGCTGGCGACGCCACCCCTCACGACGGCGGCGTCGTCGACCACGGCGACGCCGCGACGGACGCGCTCGGCGGTCCAGACCGCGCCGTCGTCGGTCGTGTCCTC
>CAYSAC010000324.1:0-4167 GCA_964428815.1 uncultured Acidimicrobiaceae bacterium
GTAGCCGGTCGGTGACGGCGCGAAGCGGAGGCGCGGCCGGCTCGGGGTCACCCGAGCGACGCGCCGGAGCTAAGGCGCTGTGAGAGCAGGCTGGGTGAGCTAAGGCGCTGCCAGTCGCGCTCTCGCGCCTCGGTGACCTCGGCCGGCGACCGGCGCAGGACGTCCTCAGGCACGGCGTCGACGATGCGGCGTTGCTCGGCGTAGTGGAGCGGGTTGGCGACCTCCTCGAACAGCGGCTTGCGCAGCCGGACGAGCTCAGGCGGAGCCGTACCGAGGAAGCCCCAGATGGTCAGCGCCACCGTGAGGTCGTGGACCACAGGAGCCCGCCCGAAGAGCGAGGCCCGCTTGAGCGCGACGCCGACGCAGCCAGCGAGCGCGTCGGCCTCGTGCTCACCGTCGGTGAGGGTGAGCTTGCCGGCGAAGCGGTCGGCGAGCACGAGGAGGTAGCCCTGGTCGGGCCCCTGGTTGCCGAGATAGGTGCCGCGAGGCTGGCGGCCGTCCAGGTCACCGGGGCGCTCCGGGCGCCAAGAACCCAACCGTCGCGGGGGGGACTCGTAGGCCCGCAGGACCTTTCTGCGGTCTTCCGGCACGTACTCGGGAGCAGCCATCGGCGGCCAACGCTAGTGGCCCGTCGCTAGTCTCCCGGCACACGGCAGAGGGAGACGAGCGATGAAGATCGGGCTGGGCGCGCAGGCGTCCTCGGTGGCGGACGCGATAGAAGCGGCGCGGCTGGCTCAGGCCGACGGCTTCGCGGGACTGGCCTTCAGCAACATCTTCGGGCTCGACGCGATCACCACGTGCGCGGTCGTCGGATCCCACGTCGACGGCATCGAGCTCACCACGGCCGTCGTGCCCACGTTCCCGCGCCACCCCCACGCCATGGCGCAGGCTGCGATCACCGCGGCCGACGCGTGCGGTGGTCGGTTCACCCTCGGCATCGGCCTGTCCCACCAGATCGTCATCGAGACGATGTTCGGCATGTCCTTCGACAAGCCCGCGCGCCACATGCGCGAGTACCTCGCGGTCCTGCTGCCCCTGCTGCGCGACGGTGCCGTCTCCTACAAGGGCGAGCTCTACTCGGTGCAAGCGCCGCTCGAGCGGCCCTGCGATCCGCCGGCGGTGGTCCTCGCCGCGCTCGGGCCGGTGATGCTCGAGATGGCCGGCGGCCAGGCCGACGGCACCGCGACGTGGATGACCGGGCCGAAGACCCTCGCCGACCACATCGTGCCCACCATCACCAAGGCGGCCGAGGCGGCAGGACGTCCCGCGCCCAGGATCATCGCCGCCCTCCCCGTTTGCCTCACCGACGACCCCGACGCGGCACGATCGGCGGCGGAGACGGCCTTCGCGATCTACGGCAACCTGCCGTCCTACCGGGCGATGCTCGACCGCGAAGGAGCGAGCGGTCCGGGCGACGTCGCGATCGTCGGTGACGAGGCCGCGATCACCGCCGGCATCCGCGCCCTCGAGGATGCCGGCGTCACGGAGTTCGACGCCGCGATCTACGGCGACGCCGATCAGATGGCCCAAACGCGAGATCTGCTGAAGACGCTCCTCTGAACACCGAACTGGCGGTGGAATCCGACCACGGGTGGTCGAATTCCACCGCCAGAACGGTCAGTCAGGCGTCCGGGGCGTGGAGCAGGCCGTAGACGAGCGAGTCGACCAGCGCCTGCCACGACGCCTCGATGATGTTCGACGAGACACCGATGGTGGTCCACGACTTTTCGCCGTTCGTCGAGTCGATCAGCACGCGCACGACCGCGCCGGTGTCGGCGACGCCTTCGAGGATGCGCACGCGGTAGTCGGTGAGGTGGATGTGCTCGAGGGCCTCGAACGCTCCTGCGAGCGCGCGCCGGAAGGCCTGGTCGAGCGCGTTGACCGGACCGTTGCCCTCGCCGACGGCGATGCGCCGGTCGTCCCCGACCCACACCTTCACCGTGGCCTCGGTGTCGATCACCGGCAGCACCTCGGCGTCCTGCTGCACGGCCCGGTGGTAGGTCGTCGCCCGGTAGCCCTCGACGCGGAAGTACGGCTGGCGCCACCCAGCGGCGCGGCGCATGAGCAGCTCGAGCGAGGCGTCGGCGGCCTCGAACACGAAGCCCTCCGACTCGAGTCGCTTGAGGTCCTCTGACAGCAGACCCGCGGCGCGGTCGTCGAGCTCGACGCCGAGCTCCTTGGCCTTCATCGACATGCCGGCCCGCCCACCGAGATCCGACACCAGCACGCGCGTGTGGTTGCCCACGAGGGCGGGATCGACGTGCTCATAGGTGGCGCTGCCGGCTTTGCCCAGCGCGGACGTGTGGAGCCCTCCCTTGTGGGCGAACGCCTGGGATCCGACGTACGGGTCGGCCTCGTGGGGCGGCAGGTTGACCAGCTCCGCGACATGGCGGCTCACCGTCGTCAAGCGTCCCAGCCGTCCCGCCGGCAAGCAGCGGATTCCCATCTTCAGCTCGAGGTTCGGGATGCACGTGATGAGGTTGGCGTTGCCGGTGCGCTCGCCGTAGCCGTTGATCGTCCCCTGCAGCTGCGTCGCGCCGCCGACGACCGCCGCGATGGCATTACCGACCGCGCAGCCGGTGTCGTTCTGGGTGTGGATGCCGAGCTGCGCGTCGCGACCGAAGTACGCGTGCACTTCACGGACGATCCGCTCGACCTCGTGCGGGAGGGAGCCACCGTTGGTGTCGCAGAGGACGAGGCAGTCCGCGCCCTCCGTTGCCGCCGCCTCGAGCACGCGGAGCGTGAACTCAGGGTTGACCTTGTAGCCGTCGAAGCAGTGCTCGGCGTCGAAGAACACGCGCCGCCCTTCTGCCTTCAGGAAGCGGACGGAGTCGCGCACCATGGCCACCCCCTCGTCGAGGGTGGTGCCGAGCGCGCTCGTGACGTGGAACTCAGATGACTTGCCGACGATGCAGATCGTCGAGGTCCCGGCGTCGAGGAGCGCTCTCAGCGTCGGGTCCGAGTCGACCTTGCCGGCTGGCCGCCGCGTCGACCCGAAGGCAACCAGCGTCGCGGTCTCGAGCACGAGCTCATCGACGGCGCGCTTGAAGAACTCCTCGTCCTTCGGGTTCGCCTGCGGGTAGCCGCCTTCGATCCAGGCCACGCCGAGCCAGTCGAGCTGCTCGGCGACGCGCAGCTTGTCCTCGACGGTGAGCGAGATGCCCTCGAACTGCGCGCCGTCGCGCAACGTCGTGTCGAAGATCTCGACCGACTCGGGGAGGTCATCGGGCATGTTCCACCCACTCCTTGTAGCGGTCGACCTTGCCGCGCACCGCGCGCCCGTACTCCTCGCCGATGGCTAGCGTCATCGGCCCCGGGCATGGGATCTCGCGGTCGTCGACCGAGCGGACCGAGGACACCTCGGCCGCGGTGCCGCACACGAACATCTCCTCGGCGATGTACAGGTCGCTGCGGGTGAGCTCACCGAGCTGGACCTCGAACCCGAGGTCGCGCGCGATCGTGAACACCGAGTCCTGCGTGATGCCCTCGAGCGCGCCGGCGGACAGCGGCGGCGAGAGGAGCTTGCCGTGGCGGGCCACGAAGACGTTCTCGCCCGTGCACTCGCTGACCATGCCCTGCGGGTTGAGCATGATCGCCTCGTCGTAGCCAGCCTTGATCGCCTCGATCTTCGCCAGCGACGAGTTCACGTAGTTGCCGGTGGTCTTGGCCGCGGGCGGCATCGTGTTGTGGTCGTGCCGCGTCCACGAGGAGATCTTCATCGTCACGCCGTTGTTGAGCGCGTCGTCACCGAGGTAGCCGCCCCAGGGCCAGCACGCGACGGAGACATCCACCGAGCAGGGCAGCGTGTTGAGCCCCATCTCGCCGTAGCCGTAGTACGCGATCGGGCGGATGTAACAGCTCGACAGGCCGCTGGCGGCGACGGTCTCCTTGGTCGCCTGCACGATCTCCTCGACCGTGAAGGGGATGTCCATCATCAGGATCTGCGCTGACCGGAAGAGCCGCTCGATGTGGTCGGTGAGCCGAAAGATGCCGGCACCGTCCGCGGTCTCGTAGGCACGGATGCCCTCGAACACGCCCATGCCGTAGTGCAGCGAGTGGGTGAGGATGTGCACCGTCGCCTGATCCCAGTCAACGAGCTCGCCGTTCATCCAGATCTTCTCGGTGGGGGTGATGGGCATCTCAGAGCCTTTCCGCGACTGCGTCGCC
>CAYSAC010000325.1:0-4158 GCA_964428815.1 uncultured Acidimicrobiaceae bacterium
CGATGTGCTTCTTGTCCTCGGTGCCGTCGCAGGCGATCGCCTTGTAGCAGAGCTCGGACAGCTTGATGCGCAGCTCCTCGGCGGCGATGCGGTTGGTGCCGTTGCCGACGATCGCCCAGTAGCGACGCGACGGCGCGAGCTGCTGGGCCGCTACCGCGATGTCGGCGCGCCGCTCCACCGTCTCCTGCAGCGCGGCAGGCAGCTCGCGCAGGCCGGCGAGGAGCGTCGGGTCGACCTCGGCGCCGACCTCCTCAGCGATCGCGGTCGCGAGCAGGAAGCCGGCCGCGATCTGCGCGTAGAACGCCTTCGTCGACGCCACGCTCATCTCCACGTCGCGGCCGTCGGAGGTGTAGAGCACGCCGTCGGCCTTGTCCGTGAGGTCGCTGTTGCGCCGGTTGACGATGCCGATGACCCGTCCGCCCCGTTCGCGGACGAGGTCGACCGTGCGGTTGGTGTCGGTCGTGGTGCCCGACTGGCTCACCGCGATCACCAGCGTGTCGCTCATGTCCGGCCGCAGTCCGAACCCCGAGAGCTCGGTGGCGAGCAGTGCCTCGACGCGCAGCGGTCGGTCACCGAGGGTGTCGGCGAGGAAGGTGACCAGGCTGAGGCCCGCGATGTGGGCCGTGCCCTGGCCGATGGCGATGACGCGGCGGATGGCGCCGTCGCGCAGGTCGGCACGGATCGCGTCCGGCAGCGTCTCCGGTCCGAGGTTCACGGCCAAGCGGCCGTCGCGCTCGACGAGCTTGCCCCGCAGCGTCTTGCGGAAGCTGGCCGGAGCTTCGGTGATCTCCTTGAGGAGGTAGTGGGGGTACGGACCGCGGTCGATGTCGCGCGTCGTGATCTGCGCGGTCTGCAGCTCGTCCTCGGTCACCGGCAGCGGCGTGCCGTCGTAGGCGAAGCGCTCGATGCCGTCGATCGAGCCGGCGAGCGCGTCGTCGAGCACGATGATCTGCCCACGACTCGCGCTCGGGTTCTCCGGATTGGCAGGGGTCTCCCCATCCATCCGCAGGTAGCGCGACGTGACCTCGACGACGCCGTAGGGCTCGCTCGCGACGACGAAGGCACCGTCGGCGAGACCGACGTAGAGCGCCTGGCCGCTGCCTCGCAGCGCGAGCAGCAGCTTGCCCGGCTCGTCTGCCGCGTTGGCAGCGATGGCGACCGATCCCTCGAACGACGCGACGGTGCGCCGGAACGCGGTGATCAGGTCCGCTCCCTCCTGCAGGCGGCGCGACACCAGCGGCGGGATCACCTTGGCGTCGGTGGTGATCTCCGGCGCGACGTGGAGGTCGTCAGCCGCCTTCAGGTCGCCGAAGTTGTCGACGTCGCCGTTCAGCGCGGCGGTGACGTAGGGCTCGCCGTCGCGATCGACCTCGCTGCTGTCGAGCGGGTGAGCGTTGGGTTGGCTGATGATCCCGACGCTCGCCCAGCGGGTGTGCCCGAGCACCGTGACGACCGCAGTGTCGCCGGACAGCGCGAGGCGCAGCAGCTCGTCGGCCCGGATCGCGTCGCGAAGCGCCGTGGTGTTGTCGCCAAGCTCGCCGATCTCCGCTGCTGCCTTGTACACGAGGCTGAGCTGGCCGCCTGGTGTGCGCGCCGCCATCGACCGGAACAGCGGGTCGGCGCTGCGGTCCTTCAGCAGCCCCGCGATGGCTGGGTCGGCGAGGTCGAGGCCGTGGTCGCGCACGAGCAGATGGATGCCCGCGCTGTCGCGGCCGCGCACCTCCAGGCGGTCGAGCGCCGACAACGCCTCCTGGACCGACGTGTAGGCCTCGACGGCCGCCCATGACGGGTCGGGGCCAGCGAGGTCAGCGACGGCCCGCGCTGTCGGCAGCCGGTCGCGCCCGACCGCCCACACCGCGTCCTTCAGCCGGATGACCGCGGCGTTGGCGGCCTCGAGGGCTGCGGTGGACGTGACGGGAGCGGCGTCGAGGCTCGTCTCGACGCCGAGGACGTGACGGTCCAGCTCGGACACCAGGGCCGCGGTCCGCGGCGCGAGCTGGCGGTCGTTGAGCAGAGCCCAGACGCCCCGCGCGCCGCGGAGCAGCGCGTCGGCCCGCTCGACCTCGACCGCGGCCTCGGTGGCAGCAGCGCCGATGTCGGCGGTGTCCCGCAAGGCGGTCAGGGCGCGGTCGAGGGCACCGAGGACATCGTCTGCGGGAGGCGCCGTCCTGTCACCGGGTCGGCGGACGACGGCGATGATGCCGCACATAGCTCTCCTCGTGGGGTGAAGGGGACGATTCTACGATCGCTCGGCGCCGCAGAGCTCCGCGACCCTTGCCGCCAGGCGGTCCGCGGCTTGTCCGGCCTGCTCCTCGGTCGGCGCCTCGACCATCACCCGCACCAAGGACTCGGTGCCGCTCGCCCTGATGAGAACGCGACCCCGCTCCCCCAGCGTGGCCTCGACCGCTGCGATGTCATCGGCAAGGTGGTCGACGATGTCGTCGTCCCGGCGCGCGACGCGGACGTTGCGGAGCACCTGCGGGAGTCGCGCCATCAGGGCGGCGTGGTCGGCCAGCGGCCGGCCGCCGCGCACGATCAGGTCGGCCACCTGGACCGCGGTGAGCAGCCCGTCGCCGGTCGTGGCCAGGCGCCGGAAGATGACGTGACCGCTCTGCTCGCCACCGAGGACGTGGCCCCCGGCAGCGAGCGCCTCGAGGACGTTGCGGTCGCCGACTGCGGTCTCGACGACGCCGATGCCGCGCTCGCGCATCGCGATCTTGAAGCCGAGGTTGGTCATCACGGTGACGACGACGGCGCCACCGGTGAGCTCGCCCCGCTCGTGGAGATCGACCGCGCACATCGCGATGATCTGGTCGCCGTCGACGATCTGGCCGTCGGCGTCGACAGCAAGGACCCGGTCGGCATCGCCATCGAACGCGAAGCCCGCCGTGGCACCGCGCTCGACCACGGCGCGTTGCAGGTCCTGCGGGTGTGTCGACCCGCAGCCGGCGTTGATGTTCGTCCCGTCGGGCTCGGCGTGCAGCACCTCGACGACCGCGCCGAGCGCGCGGAGGACGTCGGGGGCCACGGCCGAGGCGGCGCCGTTGGCGCAGTCGATGACGAGGGACACGCCATCGAGCCGGCGCCCGCCGATCGACGCAGCGACCGCGGCTGCGTACCGCTGCGTGCTCTCCGCCGAGAGAGCAATGGAGCCGACGTGCTCGGCGGCCCTTGGGTCGGCGGTGACCTCGTGGCGGAGCAGCGCGTGCAGCTCGGCCTCGAGCCGCGCCTCGGTCTGGTCGTCGAGCTTCAGCCCGCCGGCCGTGAACAGCTTGATGCCGTTGTCACCGAACGGGTTGTGCGATGCGGAGATGACCGCGGCCGGCACCGAGTCCGCCGCCGACACCCAGGCGACCTCGGGCGTGGGCGCCACGCCGAGGGTCCTGACGTGCACGCCCTCGCTGGCTAGTCCGGCGCACAGCGCGGCTTCGAGCAACGGCCCGGAGATGCGGGTGTCACGCCCGACGACAAAGCGGTCGCCGCCGAGCACCCGCGCCGCGGCGCGGCCGAGGGCGAGGACGAGCTCAGGGGTGAGATCGACGTTGGCGACGCCGCGGACCCCATCGGTGCCGAACTTCAGCACACGGATCTAGGAGCCTGCTGATCTATCGGCGCGTGCATCCGCCGAGTCAGGTTCGCCGCTCGCAAGGACGCAGAACCGACGCGCATGCCTTGCCCATCCGCTAGGGCCGAGGACGCCGCGAGCGGCGAACCTGGCCGGCGAGGTGCGCACCCGCATAGGTCAGCAGTCTCCTAGCGCTTGCTGTACTGCGGGGCCTTGCGGGCCTTCTTGAGGCCGTACTTCTTGGATTCCTTCTCGCGGGAGTCGCGCGTGAGGAAGCCGGCCTTCTTGAGGGTGGCCCGCAGCTCGGGGTCGAGGTCGACCAGCGCGCGGGAGATACCCATGCGCAGTGCGCCGGCCTGTCCGGAGGTGCCGCCGCCGTCGATCGTGGCATCGATGTCGTAGAGCTCGGCGGTGTTGGTGACCCGCAGCGGCTCGATGAGGATCATCTGGTGCGTCTTCGACGGGAAGTAGGTGTCGAGATCGCGGCCGTTGATCGTCACCTTGCCCTCGCCGGCACGGATGCGGACCCGCGCCACGGCCTGCTTGCGGCGGCCGGTGGTCTGCACGAGGGGCTTGGTCATCGGGGCTCCTGG
>CAYSAC010000326.1:0-4139 GCA_964428815.1 uncultured Acidimicrobiaceae bacterium
TGCTCGCGGTCGCCGGCATCGGCACGTTCGTCACCGCGCTCGCGCGCACCGACGCACAGGCGCAGGGCTACACGACGATGGTCGCCTTCACGCTCGCACTCGTGGGCGGCAACTTCACGCCGCCCGGTGACATGACCGAGATCATGCGGTCGCTCTCGCTCGCGACGCCGAACGGCTGGGCCTTGCGTGGCTTCACCGAGCTCGGTGCCGGTCGCGGCGGGATCGCCGACGTCCTCCCCCACGTGGGGGTGCTGCTGGTCATCGCCGCGGTCACCGGCACCATCAGCCTCCGGCTCCTGGCGAGGCGAGTCGCCCGGTGAGAGCAGCACTCATCATCGCCCGCAACGAGCTCTACCTCGTGTACCTCGACCGCACCGCGCTGTTCTTCATCCTGGTGCTGCCGGTGGTGATCATGGTCATCATCGGGTCGACGTTCTTCGGCCTCGAGGGCGAGCTGCACGTCGGGGTGATCGACCACGACCGCAGCGAGCTGTCCAGGCGCGTGCAGCGCGGGCTCGACGACTCGCCGGCGCTCGAGACCGTGGCTTACACCGACGCCCACGCCCTCGCCCGTGACGTGCGCACCGGTCGCATGCAGGCCGGGCTGGTGCTGCCCGCGGGGTTCGACGCGAGCGCGCTGGAGGGTTCTGGCGGGCGGGTCGAGCTGGTCACGGACAACATCCGGCGCTCGACCGGCGCGGTCCGCAGCGTCGTGAGCGGCGTGCTAGCCGACGAGGGCGCGCGGCTGAGCGCCGCGTTGATCACCACCGAGCTCGCCGAAGGCGACTTCCTGACGAACCTCGAGCGCGCCGGCGAGCTGGCCGAGCAGCAGGACCGCGTCGAGGTGGCCACGGATGCGGTCGGTGGACGGATCGGCGAGCCCGTGAACCAGTTCTCCTACACCGCGCCCGCGAACCTGGTGCTGTTCGTGTTCGTGAACTCGCTCGCGATCGCGGCGTCGCTGGTCCTGGCCCGCCAGCTCGGTGTGGTCGACCGTATGCGTGCTGGGCCGGTGCGCACCTCGGCCATCCTGTTCGGCTTCGGGTTGAGCCGCGTCGTGTTCAGCCTCGTGCAGTCGGCGCTGCTCCTCGGCGTCGGCGCGGTCGTGTTCGAGGTGGACTTCGGTGACCCGCTCGGCGTCGCCCTCCTCGTGGCGGCGTTCTCGCTGACGTGCGCCGGCGCTGGGCTCCTCGTCGGGTCGCTCGTCCGCAACGGCGAACAGGCACAAGCGCTCGGCATCCCGGTCGCGATCTCGATGGGCATGTTGGGCGGCGCGATGTGGCCACTCGAGATCGTGGGCTCGACCATGCGCACCGTCGGCCACGCCGTGCCGCACGCCTGGGCGATGGACGCATGGGTCGAGCTGGTCTTCGAGGGCGAGTCCGCTCGCGCTGTACTCGGCGAGGTCGCCGTGCTGCTCGCCTTCGCCGTCGTGTTCCTGGTGATCGGCACCCGTCAGCTGCACCGCCAGCTCACGGCAACATGAGGGCATCGTGTCGAACGTGACGGAGACGGCGAGACCGGCGGTGCTCGGCACCGTGATCCTCACCCTCGGCTGGATCGCCGCCGGGTTGCTCACGGCGGTGCTGCTGCTGCTCCTCGTTCAGCCGTTCTCGATGCCGGAATGCGTGTCGTATGACAAGGCGGGCCAGAACGTCGCCCGGATCGGTGCGGTCGTGATCGCGGTGGCACTCATTGCGGTGTGGATCGGCGCTGTCCGGCTGCTGCGCACGCGCTGGGGCGCGAGTGGCTGGACTCGGGCCGGCCTCGCGGTCGCTCTTCCAGTCGCCGTGCTGTTCACCTTCACAACCGGGGCGTCGATCATGGACGCCGCGGTCGACCGCGTCGCCGACACCTCCGACAGCGCGAGCTGCTGGTAGCCGCCACCTCTCGTCAGCGGGAGCGGAACCGGTCCAGCAGCCGCCGATCGCGCTTGGTCGGCCTGCCAGCACCGGGCTCACGCGTGAGGAACGCCCGATCGTCGCGCGGCGGAGGCGGCGGGCTGTGATCGATGAAGCACTCCGCCGCTGCTGCCGCGCCGACTCGCTTGTCGATGACGCGCATGACCTCGAGCACGCGCTCGCGCCCGTGAACGAAAGCCTCGACCCGACTACCGACAGCTACCGGCGTCGCCGGCTTCGCCGATGCACCGTTGACGCGGACATGTCCGCCACGACACAGCGCGGTGGCCTCGGCGCGCGTCTTGCAGAGCCGCACCGCCCACACCCACCGATCGACCCTCGTCGAGTCCTGCACGGCTGATTCCTAGCGGGCCGGAGTCACGGTCGCGTCGTAGCCACCAAACATGGACCGAACCGCCCGATCCGAGAACCCCGCCACCGTCGCCGGGGAGGACCTGAAGTCGCTCGCGAGAGCGCTCGTCCACTTCAAATCGAGCACGCGAAGCGACGGGAGGATGACCTTCGACTTCGTGTTGCCGCCGCCTCTGGGCGACGTGTTCGCTCGAGCGCTGTACCGCACGGAGGCCGAGCTGCTCGCCGCCGACGCGGACCTCATCGGCACGACCGACGACACCTGGCAGCGGACCCCAGAAGAGCGCCGGGCCGACGCGCTGGTCGCGCTCGTGGTCAAGGTCGGCGCCGCGATGAAGCACAAGACACGAGCGAGCTGATCCGAGCCGTCTGCTCAGGTGCGCTCGACAGCCTCCCTGGCGCCTCGCTTCTCGGAGATGCTCGGGTCGGGCCGAGAGGGCTTGGGCGGAGGCGGCGCCTTCTCCTGTGCAACAGGGCTTGGACGCTCGACGAATTGGAGTTCAACTCCGAGGGCGGTTCCGAGCTTCGCCAGCGTTGTCGTTGTCGGCGCGACGACGCCCCGCTCAATTCTGCTGATCTGTGCTTGCGGCACACCGGCGATCGCAGCCAGTTCGACCTGCGTCATGCCGTGCTTCTCGCGAAGTTCGATGACTTGGCGAGCGATGCGGTACGCCTGCTCGAACACGGCGCGAGCGTCCTCGGCGACAGCGCTCCTCGAGCGCTTCGACTCGCTTAGGTAGTCATTCAGCGTACGGGCCATCTTGGCCATTATGTACTTTAGTGCATACGCCGTCAACCTCCGGGACGTGATCTGGCACCGTTGCAGCAGTGTTGCTCTCGCTACGTGAGCCCGACGACGAGGCACTCGCGCGGATCGTCCACGAACAGTCGACCACTGAGCCGACCTACACGGATGTTGGTGCAACCGTTCGCGGTGACCACCCCGACGGGTATCGGCATGACCGCTGGGACATAGATCTCGGCGCGGATGACGGCGACCGGTTCGAACGCTGCGGCCGAGCAGTCCTTGAGTGGGCGGCACAACGCGGGGCCGGCATCCGCGTGTTCCCGGAAGGGGCAGTGACACCTGATCTCACGTTTGCCTTGGTGCTCCGGCTGCCGATCGGGTTCGTCGTGGCAACAGCTCGAGTCGTCCACGTCGTCGACGAGACCGAGCGCACCGGGTTCGCGTACGGGACGCTCCCCGCACACCCGGAGGAAGGTGAAGAGATCTTTCTCGTAAGGCGAGGCGATGGCCGCGTGCGGTTCGAGGTTGAAGCCTTCTCCCGGCCGCGCGATCCGCTCGCGCGGCTCGGGGCTCCGGTCACCCGATGGCTCCAAATCCGTACGAACAAGACCTATCTCGATGCGCTCCGCCGCATCGCCGAGTAGCCGGACGCCGCGTAGCCGGACCCATACGGCGCCCTCGGTCTGCGCGTGCGGGGATCCCTCGCCGCTCAGTCGAGCTCGACCTCAGCCAGCACCCCGGCGGATGTGGCGAGCGCAGTGGCGAGGTCGACGGCCCGTTCGACGACGGCGGCGATGTGGTGCTCGGCCGCGGTGCTGTGGCCCAGAAGCGGTGGTGGCCCGAGCGACTCGATCAGCGCGGTGGGATGGGTCGCCGGCCTGATCGGATCAGGATCCGGCAGGGCGGGCGCGGGGCTCCAGAGACCACGAGCCTTCTGGCTCGGTGATCGGCGGCCCCTACGTTGGCCCTGGCGAGGAGCGGTCACAGGTCTTCCTCGGTCAGCAGCTTGCGGTCATCCAGGCCGAGGGCGAGGCGCAGCTGGTCGGGGTCGAGCGCGTCGAGCGAGCTCGACTTCGGCAGCGCGAGATCGGCGACGCGCCGCTTGCCGGCGACGACCT
>CAYSAC010000327.1:0-4130 GCA_964428815.1 uncultured Acidimicrobiaceae bacterium
GCCGGAGTCTGCTTCGCTAATCCCCCACTCCGGCTAGGCGGTCGCCGAACGTCTCATCCGTAGTCCGCTGTAGTCAGATGCTTGACGTGCGGTTACGCACGAAGTGCCTGCTCAGCGTGGTCGCCCGCTGCTACCTGTTGCTACCTGCTACTACGTGTTGCGACCTGTTGTGTGCACTGAATGTGCACTCGGCGGGTGCCCTGTCTCGTCTCAGGTGACATCGTCGGCACCTTGCACGCGGAGCGGGGACCGTCTCGGGGAACGAGACAACGAGGTGTCGGCCGAGCGCAGTGGCGCGACGCGGGCGAGGGTGTCGAGGCGATTCTTGGCATCGCCGCCCTCCTCCAGCCGGGAGATGACCGACTACGCGGTGCCCATCTTCTCGCCGAGCGCTCCTGGTTCGGGTGCGCCGACGGTGATCGCCGGGGCGGGCACGTCGGTCTACGTCGAGGGCGAGTCGTTCATCAGAGGGACCCGGCCTGAGCTGCTTGCTCCTGCGCGACGGCGGCAGCGTCTTTCACACGTCCTTCGCTCGCGGGACCGAGATCGCCGATCTCTCGGCTAGCCACCGAAAGCACCGAGCGGCGGGCTCGCGATCTTCGAAACCGGCGTCATCCTTCCTGTGGTTCGCGTTCTTTCAGCCGAACCAGGTAACTGCTGATCGCCAACAGCAATACAACACCGCCGAGAACGGCCACTTTGGTGACGAAATCGTCGAACGCTTCCCCCTCGGTGTGGCCGGCCTTCAGTGTCGCCACGACGATCTCCTTGATCGACACGATTATCCCGACGAGGAGGAACGGCTGCGCGACGATCTGGCGCTCGGCCACCGTCGCCCGCACGGCACCGAGCAACTCGACGAGGATGAAGACGAGCAGCAGACCGTCGAGGGCGGTGGTGACCGCGCCGGCGGCGCCGTCGTCCAGGTCCCTCACGAACCCCCAGGCGATGGCCACCAGAGCGACCACCGCGCTGGCGACGAGCAACAGGCCCACCGCGGCGTAGACCACGTCCTCAGCGACCCGCATTGCACGGTCCGCGAAGCGTGTCACGCCCTTCTCGCTGCCTGTTCGTTCAGTCACGACGAAGCCGAACCTAACCCAGGTGACGCGACAGGCATTGTTGCGTCAAGGCTCCGTGTAGCTCTCGACGCTGAGTGTGAGGCCGCGGAGATCGAGCCGCGCGTCGATGACGAACACCACCCGCTCCGAAGCGCCGCCGGCGAGGAAGGTCACGATCTGCTCGCCGACCTGGACTGGTTCGCCGGCTTCGGTCACCTCGGCGACGACCTGCACGTCCTGGGCGGTTTCGGTGCCGTGGTTCTCCACCTCGGCGGTCACGTAGGTGGAGGAGCCGACACGTCGAGGTTCTCCGATCGTCGCGACGGTGAGGTCGGGTGGTCGGGAAGGCTGGGCCCAGAGGGCACCGATGGCGGCGGCCACGGCGAGCAGAACGGCGCTCGCGATGGCGAAGCTCGCCCACTCGGCCCGCGACCGAGCGGTCCGCGCGGCGCTCGTCGTGCGGTTGCTCATATGGCGATCCGGCCTGCAGCGCCTCCGACCGCCGCGGGTAGCCCGAGCACGACGACCTGGCTCAGCGCCCACGGCGCGGGGTCACCGGCGAGGTTGCCGAAGAAGAACAGCATCAGTGCCGCGGTGCCGAGGGCGACGAGATAGGCGACCGCGGTCTCGGTGACTGGGTGCTGGAGAATCCCCTGCTGCTGGCGCCGCTTGTGCTGGTCGCCGAAGCCGGCCTCGTAGACAATGGCGTAAGACACGAGGAGCGAGGCAGCCATCATCACCAACAGGGCCGGCGGCGCGAGGGCGGCCGTCAGCATGGGTACTTCCTCGGTGGGGGCGATGTTGAACCCGACGAAGAGCGCTCCGACGACTGTGGCGCCTAGGTCGGCGAACGTCGGGTGCGGATGCCCGTCCGCTGCGGTGTCGCCGTCGCCCTCATCTCGTCCTTCGCGTAGAACGTGGCGGGCTACGGCGACGCCGAGGGAGAACGGCGCCGCCGCGTACACGAGCTTGCCGACAGCCCCCCCCAGCGGTGTCGCGGTCGTGATCTCGCGTACAAGGAGAAGTACGCCCGCGACGCAGACCAGCCCGAGGGCGACGGCCTCGACACTGTCGACGAGCACGTCCGACCACCTGACGTCGGCTGAGCGGCGGAAGCCCGCGGCCTTGGTCAGCACGACCACTGCGGCGAAGGTGACGAGGAGCACGGCCGCCAGACGAACCGGCCGAGCCGCCGACCCGATCCACCACAGCTCCATCGTGAACAGCAGCGGGATACCGAAGAGCAAACCGCCGCTGACCCCTCGCACCGCGTCGTCGACCTCGTCGCGCCAGGTGGCAACCTGCCGCTCCGAACGTGCCGATGACGGGCTCGTAGCCTCTTCAGGCTCTGCGGTCACATCGGTTGTCCGAGGGTCGGCATAGTTGTTCGTGGTTGAGTGGCACGAGCCCGACGGGGCCCACCATGGGCATCGGAGTAAGCATCGTCCTCGCCGCCATCGGCGCGGTTCCGACCTTCGCCCTTGAGCGAGAGGCCGAACGGAAGCTCTCCGACTCGGACACGGCGGGAGCGACCGGGGGCCGCCTTCGCCGGATAGGTCGTCGGCGTCGCGAAGGACTCAGGTGGCAGCACCCTGCGTCTTGACCATCTCCTCCATGTTCTTGATGGCCTGGCTGGGCGCCTGGTTGTTCGCTTCGGCGGCGGCCTTCAGCTCGCTCCACGTGATGTTGCGATCGTCGCCGTGCTTGTCCTCCGGGATGCCGCATCCGCAGTTCGCACACATTGGGCGCTCCTTTCTCTTTGGATCTGGTCGTTCTACGAGGCTTTTGGTCCTCTGCGATGGAGGTGCTCGTCAGGCTCATCGGCGGACTCGTTGTCCGGATTCTCCTCACCGCAGCCGGGCCGCCTCCTTTCACGCTTTGCTCTCAGGCTCAGCGTGGGCGAAATGCGCTATCTGGACGATTGCGCGGTTCCGTTGGTCGACGGAACAGCCGGAGCATGCTTACCATCGTGTTGATCTGCTCTTGGTCCTCCTCCTCAGCGGCGGCATCGGCTACGGCGACCGTGGCCGCCGCCGCGCATGAAACGCCGGCTCCGTCCTGCAGATGATCTGGCAACCTAACCGGCAGCTTGCTTCCTCAGCGGGACGGGTTGATCACCTCGGACTTCCTCGCCACGATCGCGGCCAGGACCTCCTACTTCTCGGGTCCAGCGCGCTGGCGATCTCGGCACCGACCTCGTCGAACTCCTCGGACTCGAGGTTCAGGCCCTTGTGCGCTTCGCTCATGTCCTTGCCGGTGTAGGTGAACGGCCCACCGGTGGCGGCGCAGATCCACAACGTCCGCATGAACTTGAGAGCCGGCAGCTGCCCGGTCTCGTTCCAGTCCTTCAGCGCCGTGGCCTGCACAAACGTCGTGAGTATCAGCGCGCTCGGAGGAACTCGAATCCCCAACCTTCTGATCCGTAGGGGCCTTGTGGCCGTGTTGCGACGTGACGCAGCAACATCGCCCGATCGTCGTCGCCCAACGCCTCGGCCGCTTCACCGACTGGCACGACCCTGAGCGGCTCGATATCGGCCACTGGCGCTGAGCAGGGCGAACGCCGGGCCGGCGTGACGGCCGGTGCCGTGCCGGGAGCCCTCGTTGCGGACCGTCCGGTAGAAGAGAGCGGATGACCCGCGACGCGGCAGCCCGGATCGTGCGGCGTATAGCGAGGGCCGCCGGGATCGCCAAGCGGATCGGCCCACACAGCCTCCGGCATTCCTTCATCACCGCCGCGCTCGACGCCGGGGTCCCACTCCGCGATGTGCAGGAAGCCGCATCACACGCCGACCCCAGAACGACAATGCGCTACGACCGTGCCCGCCAGTCCCTCGACCGCCACGCCACCTACATCGTCGCCACCTTCGTCGCCGGCTCCAGCCGAGGCGACACCACCCACCACCGATAGCGGGGCCAGCGGAGCACCCGGCCCATTGGGCGCTCCGTATCCCTAACTGTGCGACTGTCCCTGGCGTCGACGAACGCTGACGAGCCCGCTGCTGGTCCGGCAATCGGGCGCGCCGCTTCCTCAGCCGAGGCAGACTCGCACGCGCCGGCGGGGGAGGTTGT
>CAYSAC010000328.1:0-4122 GCA_964428815.1 uncultured Acidimicrobiaceae bacterium
TGGTGGCGTCGGCCTCAACGTGATCCAGGGGGCGCGGATCGCCGGCGCCTCCAAGATCATCGCCGTCGACATGTTCGACTCGAAGCTCGAGATGGCCAAGGAGTTCGGCGCCACCGACGTCATCAATGCCGGCGACGGCGACCCCTCGGCGAAGGTGGCTGCGCTGAACGAAGGGCGCGGCGCCGATGTCGCGTTCGAGGTGATCGGCCTCGGCCCGACGATCGAGCAGGCCATCAACTCGGTGCGTCAGGGCGGCGAGGTCATCCTCGTCGGCGTGCCGCGGCTCGACGTGATGCTCAACCTGAACCCGGCGTTCACGTTCCTCTACACGGCGAAGACGATCAAGGGCTGCTGGTACGGCTCGGCCAACGTCCACCAGGACGTCCCCCGCCTGCTCGAGCTGTGGAAGAAGGGCGACCTCAAGCTCGAGGAGCTGATCTCACGTGAGATCACCGTCCACGACATCAACGAGGCCTTCGACGCGATGCAGGCGGGCGAGGTCGCCCGCAGCGTCATCAACCACGACTAGCCCGGCAAGAACGCGGTTCTGGCGGTGGAATCGCGCCACCCGTGGCGCGTTTTCACCGCCAGTTCGATCGGGGAGGGCGGGTTACCAGCCGCCGGCTTCGCCGGCGCGCGGGGGCAGCACGCCCCGGTTGCGACGGCGGCGGGCCTGCACGCTGAGCAGGCTGACTCCGAGCTTGCGCGCCGGCAAGGGCCTGAACGGCTCTGGTGGCCGGCGGCTCGTCACTGCGGGCGTCTGCTTGGGGGGCCTCACAACCTTGGATTTCGTCATCGGTAGTGGGACCTCCTGCCCCGAACGAGCCTCCATTACCGTTCGGAGGTGACCGCACGCCTCCCCGCCGCGCGGCGTCGCCGCCAGCTGCTCGACGTCGCGCTGCGCGCGTTCGCCGAAGGCGGGTTCCACGAGACGTCGATGAACGACGTCGCCGACGCCGCGGGCGTCACGAAACCGGTGCTCTACCAGCACTTCCACTCCAAGCGTGCGCTGTACCGCGAGCTGCTCAACGACGTCGGAGCCCGCCTGCTCGACGAGATCACCAAGGCGACCGCGGCCGCAGCCGGTCCGCGCGAACAGGTCGAGCTCGGGTTCGCGGCGTACTTCCGATTCGTCGCCGAGGACGAGCACTCGTTCCGGCTCCTCTTCGGCGGCGGCACCCGCCGGGATGAGGAGTTCGCGGCACAAGTGGCTTCTGTCGAGTCCCAGATCGCCGACGCCATCGCCGCGCTCATCGACGTCGAAGGGCTCGACCCGGCCCGCCGCCGCCTGCTGGCCCACGGGCTGGTCGGGCTGGCCGAGGCCACCAGCCGGCTCTGGCAGGACGAGGGCAGCGACGCCGACCCGATCGAGCTGGCTCACCACGTCGCCGACCTCGCATGGCGGGGACTGCGGGGCATCGGCGCGTAGCCCGTGGGGAGCTAAGGCGCTGTGGAGCTAAGGCGCGTGGGGAGCTAAGGCGCTGTGACCGACGACCCGTGGACCGGGTGCTGTTACCAGGAGTAACATGACGGGCATGTTTGCCCAGGAAGCCGCACCCGTCGGCAGCAGCCTCGCCAGCTGGACCCCGCTCGTCGTCATGCTCGTGATCTACGCGCTGATCGTCGTCGCCCTCGTCGCCTTCGGCCGGCCACGGCGGAAGGCGACTGGCCTCATCGACAAGTGGGCGGCCCGCACGACCGGCGGGCTCGAGCGCCTGACCGGCATACCCGGCTGGGCTGCTGCCGCGATCGGCACCTCGATGTACGGCCTGCTCGTCGCGGGCCAGGGTTTCTACAGCGACGTCGCGTGGCACATCGCGCTCGGTCGCGACAAGGACCTGTTCACCGCGCCCCACACGTCGATCGTGATCGGGTTGGCGCTCATCCTGTTCGGCGCCGTCGTCGGCGTCCTGTTCGCAACGCTGGGCGGCGAGAAGGTCGGCACCCGCGTGCGCGGCCTGGTCGTGCCGTGGTCGATGGTCCCGCTCGGCGCGCTGGGGCTGTCGGCGCTGATGGGGTTTCCGCTCGACGAGCTGTGGCACCGCCAGTACGGCATCGACGTCACGATGTGGAGCCCAACCCACATGCTGATGATCCTCGGCGCGTCGTTCAGCGGCATGGCGTCGTGGCTGGTGCTGGCCGAGGCGAAGGTCTCGCCGCGCGACTCGCGCTGGACGCGTGGCATCCATGTCGTCGCGGCCTGGCTCACGTTGCAGGGCCTCGGCTCGTCACAAGGTGAGTTCATGTTCGGCGTGCCGCAGTTCCAGCAGCTGTTCCACCCGATCCTCGTGTGCCTCGCCGCCGGCTTCGCGTTCGTCGTGATGCGCATCGTCCTCGGGCGAGGATGGTCCGCCGGCATCGCATTCGGCTCGATGCTGCTGATGCAGGCGAACGTCATGGGCGGGGAAGACGGGCCCGTCGCCACGAAGGAGGGCGGCTATTACGTCCTGTCCGCGCTCGTGGTGGAGGTCGTGGCCGTCTGGCTCGGGACGGACCGGCGCCTGCGGTTCGCGATCGCGTCCGGCATCGGGGTCGGCACGATCGGGCTCGCCGGCGAGTTCGCCTACAACGACAGCGCCTACCAGCCGTGGACGTCGAACCTGCTGCCGGATGCGGTCATCCTCGGTGTCCTCGTCGCGGTGGGCGCGGCCATCCTCGGGACGGCGTTCGCTCGGGCCGTCGCCCGTGAGCCGCTCGCGCTGCGCCTCCCCCGCTGGGCCGTCGCCGTCGGCGGCGCCGCGGTGCTCATCGCGTTGGCGCTGCCCATGCCGCGCAACGTGGGCGACGTCCACGCCGACGTCCGCCTCGCTCAGGTGGGCGACGGCACGGTTCTCGTGCGGGTGACGCTCGATCCGGCTGACGCCGCCGAGGACGCGCGCTGGTTCCAGACCGTCGCGTGGCAGGGCGGCAGCCTGGTCCTCGCCGAGATGGACGAGGTCGGACCGGGCGAGTACGTCAGCGACCGCCCGCTACCGATCGAGGGCCGCGGCAAGGTCATCATCCGGCTGCACCGGGGCGACGAGCTGATGGCGTTCCCGGTCAGGCTCCCTGCCGATCCCGAGATCGGCGAGCCCGAGCTGCCGGCCGTCGACCGCGCTGGCGCGTTCACGAGCGAGACCGACTTCCTGCTGCGGGAGACCAAGCCGGGCGACGCGTGGCTCAGCTACGCCATCTACGCGCTGCTCATCGGTGTGGCGGTGGTGTGGGTGCTGGCCTTCCGCCTCGCGGCCAAGCGCAGCGGCCAGCCGCCGGCGGTCGACAGCCGTTCCCTCATCGACGCCTGACACCTACGATGCCATGGCCGACCCGAGCCCGCTGTCGCCGTAGACCGTCCAGCAGGTGCGCACATCGCTCACGGAGCTGCCAGAGCGACTCGACGCGCTGACTGCGACCCTCGGCGACACGATCGGCGCGCCGGACGCGCTGCTACCGACCCTCGACGAACGCATCGGCGGGATGGATGACCGCGTCGAGCGGGTCGAGCCCATGGTGACCGACCTCGGCGAGGCGCTGCTCAACCTCATGGGCTCGATCCCCGGCGTGCGCCGCGCCGTGCGGGACGTCCGCCCCACCGCCCGCTGAGGGTTACAGGAACGAGGTCGCGAAGAGGCCGTCGTATGCGAGGCCCCACGGCGGTCGCAGAAACCCGAGGGCCCGCACATCCTCGAACCACGCGCTGAACGGCGACCGCCGCGAGAACGTTCCACCACCGATCACGCGCGCCAGCCGGCCGAGCGTGCTCTCCGCGAGCTCTGCGACCGACTGCTTCGCCCGCAGCGTCGCGTGCAGCGCTCGCATATGGTCGCCGGAAGCGACCGTGCGGACCGCGCCCTCGAACGCCTGCACCGCGAGCCAGTGGTCCATCTCTGCCCGCGTCCACTCGACCTGCTCGTAGGCGCGGAGCGTCGCTGCCTTCGGTGCGAGCTGCGACTTGGCTGTCGCAACTGCCTCATCAAGGATCCCGAGCACCACCGCCGTGAACAGGTTGCCGATGAGGGGCGCCGCCGCGAGCGTGATGTCGGTGACGGACCCGTCCCACGCCATCCGCGTCGCGGGGCAACCATCCAGCCGCATCGCGTGGCTCTGGGTCGCGGCCATGCCGATGCCGTCCCACTCGGCGAT
>CAYSAC010000329.1:0-1659 GCA_964428815.1 uncultured Acidimicrobiaceae bacterium
ACGAGGTCAGTAGCGGCTCGCGTACTCGATCGCAGCGTCCAGAGTCGTGCCCGGCGCGAGCCAAGCGGTGTAGGTGCAGTCGCCTTCCTGCCAGATCAGCGCCGCCCCGCCACGCGCTTCCTCGCGCCCGACAACTAGCCGAGCTGGGTGGCCGCGTACCTCAGTCTCCGGCTCGTCCGGGAAGTGATCCGGGGTGCCGATCACCGGCGTGCCGACCGCGAGCGTCACCTCGTCGGCGCCTCGGCTCCACTGGACATAACGAACGCCGTCCCTGAGCTCGGAGCGCGATGGCCCGGCCGGCCGACCCTCCGGCGTCTTGAGCGGACCCGCGATCTCGCATCCAGTCGCAGCCACTTCGGGGACGAAAAGCGGCAGCTCGATGCGATCCCCGCTCCCCAGGTTGATCAACTCGCCCTGCGCGAACACCTCCCCGATCCTCGGCGCTTCCAGCGTGGTGGTGGCGGCAAGCCCGGGCATCAAGGCGGCCGGCCACGTGCCGACGGCTGGTTCGGGCCAACGGATCGCCCAACCAGGCGGCAGGACGACCCCCGCGTCGAAGGCAAGGTGGAAGGTCGTGAAGGAGACGTCGCCGTCGCCTGGTAGGACCTCAGGCCGCGCTCCTCGGAGCAGTGGCAAGACCTGGGTCGGTGCGCCAGCGCCTTGAGCACCAACCAGGACCCAGGCGTCCTCCACCTTGACCGGCATGCCGCCTTCGAAGTGGGTCTGCCAACGGGATTGATCGAAACTGACCAGGTCCAGCGCCGCGACGTGCTCCGTGCCTCCTGCGCCCTTCACCACCAGCTGCGAGTCGGTGAAGCCGAACGGCCATCCAAGCTCCGCGGATGCGCGCGCCTCGCGTGTTGCGACGTCCAGCAAGGTCGTGGTGCAGCGAACCTGGCCGAAGCACCACTGGACCGCGAGGTAGCGACCGTCCGGCGAGAAGTGCAACTGCCAGATCGTTACACCGCTTTCGGAGGTCCGTGTCGGCTCGAACGGCTCGCCGAGTGGCCCTGGCAGCAGCTGTTCTTCCTCGTCGCGGTCGCCAGGGCGGCGCCACAGACCCATGTCCGCGCCTGTCTCGCGCTCGAGCTTGACGTACCAGACCTCGTCGCCGGCCGGAGAAAGCGCTGCGGCCGGGATGATGAGCTCGCTCTCGAAGAGCGTCTCCTCGGCCCCCGTGGCGGCCTCGATCGTGGAGACGGTCGATGTCACACCGTCGTCTGAGACGAGCAGGACATTCCCGTTCACCGGACCGCTCGCATAGGAGCGGGACCACTCCTGCGGTAGAGTCCTGATCGCGGTGACCCGACCGTCGAGCGTGCCGACACGCAGTTGCCTGTAGCCCTCGGGCACCGCTGGAACCGGCTCCGGCTCGAACCCCGTGAATCCGAAGCCGACCCTTCCGGTGTCCCACCACGCGATGTCGGCAAGGTCGTCGACCGATGGGGCAGAGGTTTGGGACGGGAGCGGAACAGCCGACCTCGACTCCGCCGACGGCGACGGCGCGCGACTATTCTCCATCGACGGGCTTTCCATGGCGGCGCATCCGGCGAGGACCGACATGACGAGCGCCGGGGCGATAGCTCGCCATCCGCGGGACCTGCGAGCCTTCTTGGAGCGGTATGCGCAATGCACGGCTACATCAGCGTAGACGCATGG
>CAYSAC010000329.1:1759-4105 GCA_964428815.1 uncultured Acidimicrobiaceae bacterium
TCATGACGCCATGATGCCGATCCATGCAACGCATGCGCGTCCGCGAGCGCCATGGTTGGCATGGAGATGGCCGCGAACTACGCGATGGACCGGGAGGCTCCGATGCGGCACATGCTCGTCGAGCGAGCGCAGGATGGTGATCACGACGCGTTCGCCGCGCTCATCCACGACCGTATCGGCCGGCTGTATGGCCTGGCAGGCCTGATCACCGGCGACCGAACGCGCGCGGAGGATGCGGTCCAGGATGCGCTGTTGCGGGCATGGCGCGATCTCCCGCGCCTGCGCGACCGAGAACGGTTCGACGCGTGGCTCCGGCGACTCGTCGTCAACGCATCACACGATCAGGGCCGGCGAGTGCGCCGCCGGGCTGAGGTGGCGTTCGACCCGGAGCATGCGACCTCGGTACCAGACGCATCCGAACAGCTCGCGCACCGCGACGAGCTGGAGCGCGGCTTCGCACGGATCACTCCGAGCGATCGCAGCGTGATCGCCCTTCGCTACTACCTCTCGCTCAGCACCGCGGAGGCGGCAGAGGTGCTCGGCGTGCGCGAGGTGACCCTGCGCAGCCGCCTGCACCGCGCGCTGAACTCCCTTCGACATGCGTTGTCCACCCCGGAGATGGAGTCATGAACGATCACCGCGACGACGACCTCGAGCGGCGACTGCCCGGCTGGCTGGAGTCGAATGCACCGCAGCCCGCTTCCAACCTCGCCGACCGCCTTCTGCACCAGACCGCGATGCAACCGCAGCGTGGGCGCGGGTGGCTGGCGTGGCCCGTCAACGCGTTCGCCATCGCCGGGGTGGCCGTCCTCGCCGTCGTGACCGGCGTCGCCATCGGACAGCTCCTCGGTTCGCCGATCGGCGAGCAGGTCGACGCGACGCCGCCCCCGTCGGTCGCCACCTCCCCCAAGCCGACCGGCGCGACCGCTCCGACTCCGAGGGTGCAGGTGACGCCCGAGCCATCGTCGCCGATGGAGGCGGCCGTGCGCGCGCTCTTCGATGAACCGGACACGTGCTTCAACGAGACTGACGGCTACCGCATCGACTTCCCGGAGGACTGGTACACGAACACCGCCTTCGGCGACTTCGCGGCCTGCCGCTTCTTCCATCCGACCAGCTACGAGGTCGCGGATGCGGAGCCGCCGTCGGTGGCGATCGCGCTCGAGCCGACCGAGGGGCTCGCCATCGGTGTCATCGCGATCTACGCGATAGACGGGCCGGAAGAGCTCGAGATCAACGGGCTGCCGGCCATTCGGGCCGAGTTCCACAACCTCAACGAGCCGCACTCGTTCTACGTCTACCGCGTCCTGCTGGACCCGGACAACGAGCTCGGGCCGTCCATCGGGGCGACGGTCGACAACCGCAACCATCCCGACTACGAGATGAACAAGGCGGTGCTCGACCGGATGATGCAGAGCTTCCAGCCCATCGGCGGCATCTGCGGGGAGGAGGGAAGCCGATACGTCTGCGGCCAGATCCTCGTGGGCCTCGAGCCCGATGCGCCGCCGATCGAGGAGGTCATGCTCCGCAACCGGAGCGATCCCGAGCGCGACCTGCTCCGTCGCATCGTCTCCATCGACGCGTATGTGATCCTGGTGTCGGTCGGCCAGGAGGCGGCCGCCATCGAGCGCTACGCCGCCGACCCGGCCGTCCGCTACGCCGAGCTCAACGGGGCGGAGGGCACCGTCGCCGACTGACAAGGGTCCTCAGGATGGGCGGGGCAGGCTGACGCGGAAGGTGGTGCCCGGTTCGCCGGTCGACTCGACGCACGCTCGGGGCCGTGGGCCCCTTTGGGTCGGGGCGTCTCCTTGAGACCGGCTGCCTCCGGGGCTACTGCGTGATCACGTTCGTCGGCGCACCAGCACACCCCGTCGCCAGGGCTCGCCGTGCCCGACTCGGTGCAATCGGCATGTCCAGCTGACCGGTGGGGCCAGCCTCACGCGCCATGCGGCGGGGCGTCTGGCTCGCGCAGGATGGTCATGATCCAGCCGACGATCGCCAAGGTGAGCAGGAGGTACCCGACACTGCCCATCGGTCCGTTCGGATCGGGAGCGCCGCCGGCGAGGTAGGCGAGCGCGTAGGCAGCGAACACGACGGCCGAGGCCAGAGCCGCCAGCCGCGCCCACAGTGAGCCCCACCCGGACGCGCCGATGAGCAGCAGCGCAGGCACGTAGACCATCACGCCGGAGGCGAAGCGCGCTGCGGCCGCCGGAGCGTTGCCGGGCCCGATCAACGCGGCCTCCCCGATCGCGAGCGCGGCGAAGCCGGCTGCCGCCATGTGATCGCGAGAGCTCAGCCGGCGCATGGCGAGCAGCAGCGAGCCGGCGATCAGACCCAGGCTGCTGA
>CAYSAC010000330.1:0-4100 GCA_964428815.1 uncultured Acidimicrobiaceae bacterium
ACGACGGTCACGCTCGACGCCGACAGCGAGCAGATCATCCGCCGGCGCATGCGGGAACGGGGCATCTCGTTCAAGGAAGCGCTGAACGAAGCCATCCGCGACGGGGTGGCCGACCGGAGCGCACGGGGCCGCTTCCGCACCGAGGCCGCTTCCATGGGCAGCTCGCGGGTCAACCTCGATCGGGCGCTCCAGGTCGTCGCTGACCTCGAAGACGACGAGCTCATCCGCCGCATGCGGGCCGGCGGGTGAAGCTGGTCGACGCCAACGTCCTGCTCTACGCGGTCAACACCGACAGCGCCCACCACGACGCCTCCAGGCGTTGGCTCGACGGTGCCCTGTCCGGCGATGCGACGGTTGCGTTCTCGTGGATCGCCCTGCTCGCCTTCGTGCGCCTGTCCACCAAGGCCGGCCTCTTCCCCTCCCCGCTCTCCGTCGAGGGGGCGATGGACCGGGTCGACGCATGGCTCGCCGCCCCGCCGGCGGTCGTCGTCGAGCCCACCATCGACCACGCCCGGACCGTCCGCACGCTGCTCGCGGCGGTCGGCGTCGGCGGCAACCTCGTCAACGACGCGCACCTCGCCGCCCTCGCCATCGAACACCGCTGCCAGCTCGTCTCCTACGACAACGACTTCGCCCGGTTCCCCGGGGTGGTCTGGGAGACACCCGAGCGGTGAGCCGCACCTAGTAGCTGCGTGCCCGCGCGGGCACGCTCAGGATGCGGTGGCGCGGTACTCGTCGAGCGCGTCGACGGGAACGTGGGCGATGCCCTCGACCATGACGTGACGGATCCGACGCTGGTGCACGAGTACCAGCAAGTCCTTCGTCGAGATGCCGAGGCGACGGGCAGCCTCCGTCGCTCGAAGCACTTCAGCGGGCATCGGAGTCTCCCTCCGGGTTATCGAACTGGAGTCTACGACTGAGCAACCTGATCTGGTTCTCCACACCGACGACCACGACCAGGTGCCCGGCGTCGAGGAGAGCGTCTCGTGCATCCTCGAGATCCGCGAGTAGCCCGATGGCTTCGTCGAGGTCGTACCAGACGTGTCTCGGGGGTTCGCGGTCCACACGTCGAACCGTACGGAGCACATGTGACATCCGGTGGCGTCCGTCGACGCTTCCCCGCCGGGGCGGCGCGCACGCCTCGCTGTCGAAGCCGGAGCGAGAACCGCTCCTATAGGTTCGACGTCATGGCGGCGGGGCCGGATGATCGGGACGAGGGGTGGGATGAGCTGGTCGCCCGCCTCGACCAGGACGTCGTCCGTAGCCTGCTGACCGACGCCGCGGGACGCAACGAGGACGTTGCCAGGGCGGTGCGACTGGCCGCCGCAGATCCCGCCGAGCGCATCGGCGTGCTGCGCGCCGAGGTCGACCGGGGGCTCCGGACCCGGCGATCCCTCGACTACTGGGAGTCCTCGACTTGGGCTGTCGAGGCATCGCCTGTGGTCGACGCGCTCGCCGATGCCGTGGCGAGCGAGCCGTCGCGCGAGCTGGTGGTCCTGCTGGAGCGGTCTGTCGGGCATGTGGTGAAGGTGATCCTCCGCGCCGATGACTCCAACGGGATGATCGGCGATCTCGCCCGCCAGCTCCTCGACCTCCACGAGCGAGCCTGCGGTGCCGGCGTCGCCGACCCGATCGCGCTGGCCCGATGGATGGTCCGGTTCACCTTCGACGACCAGGACTTCTTCACCGCCGATCCGGTTCGCTACGCCGCCGCGCTGGGCGACAAGGGACTCGCCGCGTACCGCCGGGCTGTGACCAAGCGAGCAGACGGACGCTCGTCGTACGCCGCGACTTACGCAGAGGAGCGGCTCGCCGTGCTCGACGGCGACCTCGACCGGATCGTCTCGCTCCTCGGTGGTGACCTGTCCTCGCCGCACCAGTACACGCGGGTCGTGGAGGCCATGCTCGAGCTCGGCCGGGCGGAGGACGCGCTGGCCTGGGCTCGGCGAGGGATCGACGCCACGTCGGGGTGGCAGGTGGCCAAGCTCTACGACCGCGCGGCCGGCGTGCTGAGCGGCCGCGGCGATGCCCCCGGCGTCGTCGAGCTCCGGCGGGAGCAGCACGAACGGATGCCGAGCTCGTCGACCTACGCGGCGCTGCGAGCCGCCGCCACCGAGGTCGGCGGCTGGGATGGAGGGCGGGACGCAGCCCGGACGGTGCTGGCCGAGAGTGATCGAGGAGGTTTCGTCGACGCCCTCCTCGCCGACGGTGACAGCGACACCGCCTGGAACGCCGCCAACGCCGACGCGGCATGGGACGCGGGCGAGAAGCGCTGGCAGCGGCTCGCGGAGGCACGGGAGGGCTCAGACCCGGCCGGCGCGCTGCGCGTCTACCTGCGGTTGGCCGACACGGCCCTCGTCAACGCCGGGCGAGCGAGCTACCAGCTGGCGGCGCGTCGCCTGAAGGCCGCACGCCGCGCCGCGACCGCGGCCGGGCTCGCCGTCGAGTTCGACACCCACGTGCTCGCCCTGCGAGAACAGCACCGCCGCCGCCCCACCTTCATCGCGATCCTCGACAAGGCCGGACTGCCCTGAGCTCGTTCGTCGGGCATCGAAGGAGAACTCGGCGCGAGGGTGCCGATTCGGCTCAGGCGAGCTTCACTGCGGCGAACACCAGGCCGACGAGTGCCGCGTTGCTGGCGATCAGTCCGAACATCAAGGTGCGGATCACCTCGGCGTTGCCACCCTTGATCTCGGCACACAGGGTCGCCTCCAACACGACGAGGTCGTCCTTGGTGGCGAAGCGATCCGGATCTCGAGGCAGGGCAGACATCCGAGCTGACCGATCCCCTTACTTGTGTCCGATGGGCTCCCTGGCCCCGCGCTTCTCGGAGATGCTCGGGTCCGGACGGGACGGCTGGGGCGGGCGCGGGCGCGGCGGCGGTGCCTTCTCCTGCGGCTGCTGCTTCGGTTCACCCATTGGCCACCATCTCCCAGAGCGATCACGCGGCCTAGAACCTCGACGACGAGGGCGGCGAGGCCCCACTGGAACGTGCGCAACTGTACTTCGAGCACCTGCCCGTTCGACTGCGCCTGCTGGCCGAGCCAGAGCGCGAGCTCGCGGTGCAGCTCTGGGAGATCGAGCGGCGGGTCGCCTTCGACGAAGGAGTCGATGATCACTCCCGCGTCGTGGACGAACCTGCCCTCGGTCGGGCGCCAGATCAGCACCGTCGCCAAGACGACACACCGACGAAGCCAGCGACAGCGAGAACGGCTCCAACGCCACCGACGCGGTCGATGCTGGTCGCCCGGTCGGCGTTGAAGGCGAGACCGGCTGCCAGCACGCCGGCAGCTGCAGCCGTCGACATAAGCGACCCGGCTCGTGGTCAGCGGCACCGTGTGCCGGATCTCGTCGGCGATGGTGGGGGTCATGTCCGCCAGGGTCGCCGACGGGCCGACGGAGGGTCAGGCCCGGTGGACCGAGACGGCGTAGTCGCCGCCCGGCCGCCACTGGGCCCGATCCCAGGCGGAGAACCGCTCGGCCAGCACGAGTCCGGCCGCGCTCGCGTGCTCGTCGTAGTCGTCGACGGTGTAGCCGCGGTCGAGGCTGAAGCCGGCGATGAGGTGGCCGCCGGGGCGGATGTGGCGGGCGACCCCCGCGACCAGCGCCGCCTCGGTGCCCGGAGCGGTGAACAGGGGCACGTTGCCGGCCATCACCGCGACGTCGAACGTGCGACCGAGGTCGAGCGTGGTCAGGTCGGCCTCCACCCAGGTGACGTGCGGGCCGAGGCGCCGGGCCGTGGCCAGCATCGAGGCGTCCGCATCAGCGCCGACGACATCGATGCCGTGGTGAGCCAGCTCGACCGCCACTCGGCCGGTGCCACAGCCGGCGTCGAGAACCGAGCTGGGGTCGTAGGCGCGAACGAAGGTGGCCTCGCCGTGGACGTCGACCCCCGACGAGGCGAGGCGGTCGAACCGTCGCTGGTAGTCGTCGCCGTCCCAGTCCACCAGCGCTGCTCCTCTGCCGTCGCCGTCAGTGGGATCGGGCGCAGCTCAGGCGAGCTTCACTGCGGCGAACACCAGGCCGACGAGTGTGGCGTTGCTGGCGATCAGCCCGAACATCAAGGTGCGGATCACCTCGGCGTTGCCACCCTTGATCTC
>CAYSAC010000331.1:0-4100 GCA_964428815.1 uncultured Acidimicrobiaceae bacterium
CGGCCACCGAGGTCGAGCTCAAGGAGAAGAAGCACCGCATCGAGGACGCCCTGTCCGCGACCCGCGCTGCCATCGAGGAGGGCATCGTCGCCGGCGGCGGCCTCGCCCTGCTCCGGACCCGGGCCGATGTCATCAAGGCGACCAAGAAGCTCGAGGGTGACGAGGCCACCGGTGCCGCCATCGTCGTCCGGGCGCTCGACGCGCCGGCGCGGCTGATCGCTGACAACGCCGGGCTCGAGGGTGCGGTCGTCGTCCAGCAGGCCGAGCGCGAGACCGGTGCCATCGGCCTCAACGCTTTGACCGGCGAGTTCGAGGACCTCATCAAGGCCGGTGTCATCGACCCGGCCAAGGTGACCCGCGCCGCGCTGCAGAACGCAGCGTCGATCGCGGCCCTGCTGCTCACCACCGAGGTGCTCGTTGCCGACAAGCCGGAGCCCGATGGCGGCGGCGGCATGCCGGGCGGCGGCATGGGTGGCATGGGCGGCATGGGTGGCATGGGCGGAATGATGTAGCCCAGCCATTCGGCTGATCTGCGATCCGGTGCCGCCCTTCGGGGCGGCACCGTCGCGTCAGGCCCCTAGCCTGATGAGATGGAAGAACAGCCGCCGCCCGACCCCAGCAAGCTGCTCGCGCACTGGATGGAGTGGGAGACCGGGGAGACCACGCCCGGCCGGGTCATGAGCAACCTCAAGACCGCGGGCATGCGGGACCTGCTCGAGGCCTTGGCCGCGGCGAAGGGCGCGTCCGCCGCCAACGCGTGAGCGAGCGCAGCGAGCGAAAGGCGTCGCAGGTTGGCGAGCGCCAGCGAGCGGCATGCGCTGGGGTGTGGGGGCGGAGCCCCCACGGAAACAACGCGTGAGCGAGCCGCGCGGCGGGCCGCAGTTCATCCCCCGCCCACCGGGCAGCCGGCCTGGCCACCCCGCCCCCTGGGCCGCGCTCGAGGAGGCCGCCCGGACCGTCGATCTGGCGACCATCCGGGCCGCGCTCGTCGCCAGCTCGCCGCGGCCGTCGCCCATCGAGCGCTTCGGTGTCCGCGCCTCCGCGGTCCTCGCGCCGCTCTATGAGGAGGACGGTCACGTCCACGTCGTGCTCACCCGCCGCTCGCAGGGCATGCGGTCCCACAAGGGCGAGATCAGCTTCCCCGGCGGCGGCATGGATCCAGAGGACGAGGACCTCTGCGCGACCGCGCTGCGCGAGGCGCACGAGGAGATCGGGCTCGATCCCGCAGCGGTCGAGATCATCGGCGAGCTCGACCATCTGAGCACGGTGACGAGCCGCTCCTACATCGCCCCCTACGTCGGCGCCCTCCCCGGGCCGCCCCACCTCACGCCCAACCCCAACGAGGTCGAGGCCGTGCTGCACGTGCCACTGGCCGAGCTGCTGCTCGCGGAGGTCTACCGAGAGGAGCGGTGGGGGTGGGGCGTGCCGCTCGTCGACCGGCCCATCTACTTCTTCGAGCTCGTCGGCGACACGGTGTGGGGTGCCACCGCCTCGATGCTGCGGAACCTGCTCGCGCTCATCACTGGGACTGCGGCCTAGCGTCCACGCGGTGGACGCCGACATCGACCCCGGCCGCTACCGCATCGAGACCTTCGACGGTCGCGGCTTCACGCAGTCCTTCGTCCACGAGGGCGCCGGGGGCGTGCCGCTCCTGCTCGCCCACGGCTGGCCGGAGAGCAAGCGGATCTGGTGGAAGGTCATCGGACCGCTCGCGGCCGCGGGGTTCGAGGTGATCGCACCCGACCTGCGTGGCTTCGGCGACAGCGAGGTCGGCCCCGACGCCAAGCACGACATCGCCAGCCACTGCCGCGACCTGCACGCGCTGGTGACCGCGCTCGGCCACGAGCACGTCGTCCTGGCTGGCGGCGATCTCGGCGGGCCCGTCGTGCAGGACCTCGCACTCCGGTTCCCCGGCCTCGCCGACCGCATGGTCCTCTTCAACTCACCGCTGTCCTACGACAAGGAGCGCATGGCCGGCATGCGCACCCGGCCGGCGCTCGAGGCGAGCGACTACTTCGTGCGCCAGGGGACCGATCCGGACGGCTTGGCCGCCGAGCTCGACTCGCCCGAGAAGCGGCGCCGCTACATCGCGACCTTCTACACGTCGCGCTTCTGGGCCCACCCCGGCGCGTTCGGCGGCGGCGAGGTCGTCGACTTCCACACCGAGCCGTTCGGTGACGGCGCCAAGCTGCGCGCCTCGTTCGGCGCGTACGAGAGCGTCTTCAACGCCGACGCGGTCAGCGAGCCGCCGATGATGGCGCGCAACCCTGACATCCGGACGCTCATCCTCTTCGGACCCTCGGACCACGTGCTCTACCCGGATTACGACCGCATGGCGGCCGAGGTGTTCCCCGACCACGTCGGTCCGTTCCTGCTGCGCGACTGCGGGCACTTTGTCCCTTGGGAGGCACCCGTCCCATTCACGTCGGGGACCGTCGCGTTCTGCAGCGACCTGCTGGCGCGGTAGTCGTTGCCCGGTGGCCCGCGCGGTCGTACGCTCCCCGCCAGGCGGATATGGGGGTGCACATGATCATGACCTTGAGGCGGGCGCTGGCGGTCGCCGGTGCGGTTGTCGTGGCGCTGGTCGCGACGACCGGGACGGCTGCGGCCGACGTCGTCGACCCGCCGGGCGCGTGCGTCGGCTCCGGCACGTGGCAGGAAGGCAGGCTCCCCGAGACCTCGACCAAACACGTGCCGAGCGACGTCATCACGATCCCGCGCAAGGACGTCGTCAGCTGGTCGGGCGCCATCGGCGGCGCGCAGCTCGGCGACGAGGTGCCGCGGCGCGAGATCGCCGGCAAGGTCGAGCTCCAGCTGCCACCGCCGGTCGGGTGGATCACGATCGACGACTGGGGAGGCAACAGCGTGCGCGCCGCCAACGAGGGCGTGCACGACTACGACCTGCCCAGCCTGCTCGGCGGCGTGAAGATGAAGCTTCGCGGCCAGCACAGCGACGCAGGCTCGCTCACCTGCTCGGGTTCCGTGTTCGTGCAGATCGATGGCTCGAGCCCGCTACTGATCGCGGGCATCGTCGGGCTGGTCCTGTCAGGAGGGGTCTTGCTGTACTCCGGTAAAGCGGTGTTCACGAAGGTGGCACCCGCGTTCGAGGACGTGAACCCAGGATGAAGCAGCGCGGGCACCCCATCCTCGGCGGGTTCGCCGGGTTCTTCTTTGGACTCTTCCTCGGCTTGACCCTCGTCACGGCGTCGGTCGTCGAGCTGGGCAGCGTCGTCATCACGATCCTTCCGATCCTGTTCCTCGTGCTCGGGATCGCGTGGGGCATCTGGGCGCCCTTTGGCCGCGGGCGGGACCGCGCCGCGGCCTGACAGAGGTGCGTCGGGCGCCGCGAGCGCCTGGCTAGACTGACCCCTTTCCGGTCGAGGGCGAAGGGGTGCAGTCGTGGCTGAGGTCGAGATCGGCATCGGCAAGTCAGGGCGACGGGCGTACGGGTTCGACGACATCGCGATCGTCCCCAGTCGTCGCACGAGGGATCCGGAGGACGTCGACATCTCCTGGGAGATCGACGCCTTCCGCTTCGAGCTGCCACTGATGGGCTCGGCCATGGACGGCGTGATCTCGCCTGCCACCGCCATCGAGATCGGCCGCCTCGGCGGCGTCGGCGTCCTCAACCTCGAGGGCCTGTGGTGTCGGTACGAGGACCCTGAATCGCTCTTCGACGAGATCGCCAACCTCCCGCCGGAGAAGGCGACCAATCGGATGCAGGAGATCTACAGCGAGCCGCTCAAGCCCGAGCTGATCGGTGCCCGCATCCGCCAGATCAAGGACGCCGGCTACATCTCGTGCGCCGCCGTCACGCCGCAGCGCACCGAGGCATTCGCCAAGGAGATCCTCGAGGCCGAGCTCGACCTGCTCGTCATCCAGGGCACGGTCGTGTCCGCCGAGCACGTGTCCAAGACCGTCGAGCCGCTGAACCTCAAGCGCTTCATCCGCGAGTTCGAGATCCCGACCATCGTCGGCGGGTGCGCCTCCTACCAGGCGGCGCTGCACCTCATGCGCACGGGCGCGGTCGGCGTGCTCGTCGGCGTCGGCCCCGGCCACGCCTGCACCACCCGCGGCGTGCTCGGCATCGGCGTCCCCCA